>SYOX01000028.1 GCA_005804885.1 Pseudomonadota bacterium | reverse complement strand
TGAAGAGCACGTCGCGCTCGCCCGGGCCGCTGAGCAACCCCGCCAGATCGCCCTTGCGCTCCAACACCGGCCCCGAGGTCGTGTGCAGGTTGACCCCCATCTCCCGCGCCATGATGTAGGCCAGCGTCGTCTTGCCCAGCCCCGGCGGACCCGAGAACAGGATGTGATCGCAATGCTCGCCGCGCATCTTCGCGGCCTTGAGCATCATCTTCAGGATGCTCTTGATCTGACCCTGACCCACGAACTCATCCAGATCCGAGGGCCTGATCGCCGACTCGAAGGACTGCTCTTCCGACCGACCGCCAGCGCTGATGTCGCTGTGCTTTCTCTCCATGACGCTCCTCCACCTCTCGGGAAACAACCCACCCTGGCAGGAGCACACAGCTTAACATCATCTGAACACCCGTCAAGACAATTGACCCGGTTCGTCCTGAACCCCAACGCCCTGCACCCCTCGCGCCGCCCTACGCTCGACGAGCGCCCCACGCGCGAGGATCGCCCCACACTCCTCGCACCGCCCTTCGGGACGGGCTCGTCGGGTGGGGCTGGAAGCGCGGGGGGGCTGCGCCCGCTGGGCGCAGGCCGGCGGGCGGACGAGAGCGAATCGCAGGGCCGGATCACCGCGGCCAGGTGGGCCTGTAGATTGGGATTTTCACGCCCCCTGGTGTCGACCTGGGTCGCGCGCTGGCCTGCGACCGACAGGTCGCAGCCCACCCTGAGATTCTAGAACGCTGATTGGTTTGAGGGACCGAGGCCGGCGAGGCCGACAGCGAAGACGCCGTCGGCCAGATAGACGCCAAGGAGGAGAGCACAGGCGGGCCAAAGGGCCCGCCGAGCATCGACGACGCCGGCATCGATCTTGCCGACGGCGTCGTTGTCGGCCCGTTGGCCGACGGGAGTCAAACCGGTCAGCGTTCTAGCCCCACCCGACGAGCCCGTCCCCAAAGGGGGCGGTGCGAGGAGCGTGGGGCGGTGCCAGGAGCGTGGAGCGATCGTCGACCGCCCTCGCGCCGGCCTGACAAGATCCCTCGATCAGCGATCGTGGCCGATCCGGACCAGCCTCGCGCCGCCGGGGGTCCACATCAGCGTGTCCCACCACTGCACCCCGTCAAAGACGTAGCGCAACTGCACGGCTCTGACCTCGCGCCCTTCGAAGAGGCGCCGCGCCACCTCGAAGCCCACCATCCCGTCGCCCACATGGCGCTCCGGCGCCTGCTTGATCACGGCGCCGATGAACTGCGTCGCCTCCTGGATGTCATCCAGCAGCCTCGACAGCGCCTCGTCGTCGAGCAGCCCCTCGCTCAGCTCCGGCAGCGGCGCGCCGCCCTCGATCTCGACCTCGCTCATGGTGTCCTCCGCTCAAGGAAAGGGGACAACCGGACCTCGCTGATCCAGCGCGGCGCTCGACGCGTGGCATTGCACGCAGCTCTGGCGCTCGGGGTGGGTCGTCCGCAGCCCCGCGCGCCCCAGCGGCCCGTGACAGCTGGCGCAGTCCTCTCGCATGTGCGTCGAGTGCGGCATCCAGGGCGGCGCCCCGGGCCACGCCCGCTCCCCCCCGCCGACGCCGCCCGCCCCCACGAAGGTGTTGCCCGCCGACAGATCCACGGACTCGCCCTCGCCGAAGGGGCCAGGCGGGCTCTCGGGCACATGGCACTGCGTGCACTGCCCCATCCAGGCGTGGCTCATCTTCGAGGCCACCTTGCCGTTGACCTGCGCGCCCTCGCGGTGGCAGGCCAGGCACGCCAGCGCGCCGCCCTGATCGACCGGGTGCGGGACCCTCGGCGGCGCCCCCTCGTAGGCGCGGCGCTCGGCCCGCTCGGCCAGCGCCTCCAGCAGCGCCGCGTCGCGCTCGGGTCCGGGCGGCAGCGCCGCACCCTGGGCGCCCTCGCCGCCCAGGCTGGAGCGCCATTGCGCGTTGACCCCGCGCCGACCCTCGCGCAGCCCCTCGTAGCCCACCGCAGGGCTCACCGGGCCGACAGGCCCCGACTCCGGTGCCGCGGGGCTCCGCGTGACCGGCGAGGGCCGCGCGCCGATGAAGAACCCGACGATGCCGACGCCGACGACGCCGGCCATGACGATCTGGAGGCTCCGGCGGCTCAGGCTGAAGCCTGGGACGATCTCGGGGGTCTCGCTCATCGCTTCGCCGCCCCCCCTGTCCGAGCGACCTTCGCCGCGCACTTCTTGTAATCGGGCTGCTTGGAGATCGGATCGTGCGCGTCCAGGGTCAGCTCGTTGATCAGCAGCCCCTCATCAAAGAAGGGCACGAAGAGCGAGCCCCTCGGCGGCCGACCGCGCCCGTCGATCCAGACCGGCAGATCCAGCTCTCCCCGGCGCGTCGACAGCCTCACCCGCTCGCCGTCGGCGATGCCCAGCGCGGAGGCGTCCTCGCGGTGCATCTCGACGTAGGCCGAGGGCATCGCCCGGTGCAGCGCCGGGACGCGGCGCGTCATCGTCCCGGAGTGCCAGTGCTCGATCACGCGGCCCGTGCACAGCCAGAAGGGCCACTCGGCGTCCGGCGACTCCGGCGGCGCCTCGTAGGGCCGAATCCACAGCTGCGCCCGGTCGTCCCCCGAGGTCGAGTGGTAGAACTGGATGCGGCGCCCCTTCTCGACGTAGGGATCGTCGAACTCCGAGAAGCGGAAGCGCGTCTCCCGCCACGTCCCATCCGGGCGCTCGACCACCGGCCAGCGCAGCCCCCGCGCCTTGACGTACTCGTCGTAGGGCGCAAGGTCCTTGTGCTTGTACTTCGTAAACGTTCGATACTCTTCAAAAAGATGCTTGTCGACGTTGACCTTGTAGTAGTCGGCCCAGCGCCAGATCGGCGTCTCCTGCCCTTGCGCGTCCTTGATCGAGAAGATGAACTGCCCCTCCTTGTCCTTCATCCCGGCCAGGCCGCGGTCGAAGAGCTTGCGGGCCACGGCGATGATCTGCCAGCAGTCGTCTCTGGCCTCGCCGGGCGGCTCGACCATCTTGAACCATTGCTGGGTGCGGCGCTCGGAGTTGCCGAACATGCCGTTCTTCTCCACCCACATGGCCGAGGGCAGCACGAGATCGGCGGCGGCGGTCGTGGCCGTCGGGTAGACATCCGAGACGATGAGGAACTTCTCGGCCAGCTTGCGGCTGGGATCGAAGAGCTTGTGGGTGTTGGGCAGGGTCTGGGCCGGGTTGGTCACCTGCACCCAGAGGGTGTGGATGTCGCCGCCCTTATCCTTCGGGGTGCTGAAGCGCTCCCACATCTTGACGGTGTGGTGGCCGGGGGTCGGGTTGATGCGGCCGGCCGGGACATTCCAGAGGGCCTCGGCGTCGGCGCGGTGCTTGTCGTTGGACACCACCAGGCCGCCGGGCAGCGCGTGGGAGAGGGTCCCGACCTCCCGCACGGTGCCGCAGGCCGAGGGCTGCCCGGTCAGGCTCGTGGGCGCGTCGCCAGGGGCCCCGAAGTGCCCGCTGAGCAGGTGGACGCCGTGGACGAGGGTGTTGATCGCCGTCCCTCGGGTGTGCTGGTTCATCCCCATGCACCACAGGCTCGTGATCTTCACGTCCCGGCGGCCAAAGAGCGCGCCGAGCATCTCGATGTCGCGCGCCGGGACCCCCGAGATCGCCTCGACCTTCTGCGGCGAGTAGTCCGCCAGCGCCGCCTTGTAATCCTCGAAGGTCGAGGCCTCGCCCAACAGGGTCGGCTCGGCGCCGTCCTTGCGAAAGGCGCAGAAGCGGTCGACGAAGTCCTTGTCCCAGGTGCCGTCGCGCAGCAGGACGTGGGCGATCCCGTTGGCGATGGCCAGATCGGTGTTGGGCTTGAACTCCAGGTAATGCTGGGCGTGATCGGTGGTGCGCGTGCGCCGCGTCCCGATGTCGATCAGGGTGATCTTCTCGCCGCGGCTCCGGCGGTCGACGACGCGCGAGAAGAGCACCGGGTGCATCTCGGCCGGGTTGTTGCCCCAGGTGATCAGCACGTCGCACTTGTCCAGATCGTCGTAGCAGCCGGCGGGCTCGTCCACCCCGTAGGTGGCCAGAAAGCCCGTCACGGCCGAGGCCATGCACAGCCGCGCGTTCGGGTCGATGTGGTTGTTGCCCAGCCCGCCCTTCATGAACTTGTTGGCCGCGTAGCCCTCCGGGATCGTCCACTGGCCGCTGCCGTAGAAGGCGAAGCCCCCCGGATCGGCCGCGATGCGCGACGCGATCACCTCGAGCGCCTCCTCCCAGGACACCGGCACCAGCTGGCCGCCCTTGCGCAGGAGCGGCCGCGTGAGCCTGTCCCGCCCGTAGAGCGCGAGGCCGACGTGGTAGCCCTTGACGCACAGCAGGCCCTTGTTGACCTCCGCCTTGCGATCGCCGGCGATGGCCACGACCTTGCCGCCCTCGACGCCCACCTGGACGTGGCAGCCGGTGCCGCAGAAGCGGCAGGGCGCCTTGTCCCAGCTCACCGTCGGCGCGTGCCGACTCTGGATGGCCGGGTCCAGCGCGGGCTCTTCGGCCTTGACCTGTCCAGCCGCCGCGGCCGTCGCGGCGCCCATGGCCGCCAGCTTCAGGAACGATCGTCGGTCCACCTTCACCCCCTGCTCTCAGCGCGCTCGACGCGCGCCCTCCGTCGCCCCAGCGACGCCACGTCCACCTGATCAACGTCCGAAAAATCCACGTAGACCACGTCGTAGAACACCACCCCGGGCAGCGCCTTGAGCCAGCCCCACAGCGCCTCCTCCTCCTCGACCCCCGACGTCTCCAGCACCAGCGGCAGCTTCGCCCCGACCGCTTGACCCAGCGTCGCGCGCGGCTCTGCGCCCAGCGCCGCCATCGCACCCTCGCGTTGCCCCTCCACGCCGGAGAGCGTCACCACCACACCATGAACAGGCATCTCTCCCTCCCAGGCCGCCCGAAGGTCCACCACGCCCCTCAACAAGATGCGTGCCACTCACCCCGATCCCGCAACCACCGGCTTGAAGCCCTCTCGGGTCACCAACATGGCGCAATAAATGCGCCGTCATCATCAACACGCAATTTTTGCGCAACAGTGTGGCGCCGATCCCCTTGAGAGCGAGCCTGGGAAGTTGGCCGGGATGTTGCTCAAGGGGGAGCCCGTCGGGCCTCCGAGGGCCCTTCAAGGGGGAAGGCGCAATGACAAGATCGAGGCTGTTGGCGTCGGCGGTCGCAGCTGCCCTGGGGGTGCTGATCGCCGCCGCGCTCTACGGACAGAGCGACGCCGGCGAGGAGGCGATCCCGGCGGGGACGAGGGCGATCTATTCGGAGGTGGTGCTGCCGCCGCCGGGTCGAGGGGGCCTGGCGACGGGAGAGCGGGACATCCACGGGGAGGAGATCAGGGTCTCGTGCGCGGTCTGCCATCGGCCTGGGGACGACCGGGCGCTGGTGACGAACGCGGCGGGGCTCACCGAGGTGCACGCGGGGCTGACCTTCGCGCACGGCGGCAATGAGTGCGCCTCCTGCCACCACCCGGAGCGGCGAGACAGGCTCAGGCTGGCCAACGGCAAGGCGGTGGGCTTCGCGGACTCCATCCTCTTGTGCGGCCAGTGCCACGGCGCCCAGAAGCGCGACTTCGACCACGGCGCGCACGGCGGCATGTCGGGCCACTGGGATTTGAGCCGGGGGCCGAGGACGCGCAACCATTGTGTCCACTGCCACGACCCCCACGCGCCGGCCATCCTGCCGGTCATGCCGGCCGACCCGCCGCGAGACCGCTTTTTGAACGCCCAAGGAGAGCACCGATGACCACGGCGCACGAAGACAAGACGACGGGGCTCTCGCGCAGGGGGCTCTTGAAGGGCTTCGCCGCGACGCTGGGGGCGGCGGCCTTCGCCAGGGCCGTGGCGCCGATCCAGGAGCTGGCCGCCGGCATGAGCGTGGACGAGTTCCTCCAGAAGCACTACCAGGAGCTCAAGCCCGATCAGATGAAGGCCGTGCTGGCGCGCCTTGAGGCCGAGACGCTGGAGCAGTACGGCGCCGAGGTGACCATCGAGGACGTCCGGCCCCAGCCCGGCGTCAAGTTCGCCTACGCGCTGAACTTGAGCGTCTGCATCGGCTGCCGCAAGTGCGCCGAGGCCTGCCACGAGGAGAACAACCACGACCGGGCCACGAACAACAGCTACATCCGGGTCCTGGAGATGACCCAGGGCAGCTTCGACATGGAGAAGGGCGACGCGACCTACGATCACGCCGTCCCGAAGGCCGGCAAGTACTACATGCCGGTCCAATGTCAGCAGTGCGACAACCCGCCCTGCACGAAGGTCTGCCCCGTCGAGGCGACGTGGAAGGAGAAGGACGGGGTCGTCGTCATCGACTACAACTGGTGCATCGGCTGCCGCTACTGCGAGGCCGCCTGCCCCTACCACGCGCGCCGCTTCAACTGGACGAAGCCCGAGATCCCCGCCGAGGAGGTCAACCCCGTCCAGGCCTACCTCTCCAACCGCATCCGACCCCAGGGCGTGATGGAGAAGTGCACCTTCTGCCTGCACCGCACCCGCAAGGGGCGGCTGCCGGCCTGCCTGGAGGCGTGCCCGACGGGCGCGCGCGTCTTCGGCAACGTCCTGGACCCGAACTCCTCGATACGCTGGGTGCTTGAGAACAAGCGCGTCTTCGTCCTCAAGGAGGAGCTCGGCACTCGCCCCAACTTCTTCTACTTCTTCGACGTCTGAGCCGCGGAGCGCCCCATGACCTCACCGACGATGGAACACGCCGTGGGCGACCCCGCCAGCCCGCAACCGGAGGCTTCGGGCGGGCACGCCGCCTCGTACCCGCGCTTCTTGTGGCGCTCGCTGTCGATGGCCACCGACGGCGGCCCCCTCTTCTACGCCTGGATGTTCCTCCTGACGGCGCTGGCGCTGGTGGGCCTCAACGGCTGGGCCCACCAGGCCGCCGAGGGCATGATCGCCACCCACATGACCGACCACGTCTCCTGGGGGCTCTACATCGCCAACTTCACCTTCATGGTGGGCCTGGCCGCCGGCGGCGTCATGATGGTCATCCCCGCCTACCTCTTCCACGACAAGGAGATGCACGACATCGTCATCGGCGGCGAGCTGCTGGCCATCGCCGCGATCGCCATGTGCCTGCTCTTCGTCAACGTCGACCTCGGCCGCCCGGACCGCTTCTGGCACATCATCCCCCTGATCGGGCGCTTCAACTGGCCCATCTCCATGCTCACCTGGGACGTCCTCGTCCTGACCGGCTACCTGGCCATCAACCTGCACATCTGCGGCTACCTGCTCTACATGCGGCACCTGGGCCGCAAGCCCGACCCGCGCTGGCTGATGCCCTTCGTCCTGCTCTCCATCGTCTGGGCCTTCTCCATCCACACCGTCACCGCCTTCCTCTACAGCGGCCTCGGCGGCCGCCCCTTCTGGAACTCTGCCATCCTCGCGCCCCGCTTCCTGGCCTCGGCCTTCATCACCGGCCCCGCCTTCATCATCCTGACCATGCTCGTCATCCGGCGCACCACCCACCTCAAGATCGCCGAAGGCCCCATCCAGACCCTCATCTCCATCATGCGCGTCACCGTCCTGATCAACCTCTTCCTCGTCGCCTCCGAGGTCTTCACCGAGTTCTACACCGGCGGCTCCCACGTCTCCTCCGCCCGATACCTCTACTTCGGCCTCCACGGCCACAGCGGCCTCGTGCCCTGGATCTGGACCGCCATCGCCTTCAACGTCGCCGCCGCCGTCATCCTCCTGACCCCCGCCGTGCGCCAGAACCACAAGCTCCTGGCCGCGGCCTGCACCCTGACCTTCATCGGCGTCTGGATCGAGAAGGGCATGGGCCTGATCATCCCGGGCTTCATCCCCTCGACCCTCCACGAGATCGTCGAGTACGCCCCGAGCCTGACCGAGTGGAAGGTCACCGTCGGGATCTGGGCCTTCGGCCTGATGATCTTCACCGTCGCCCTCAAGATCGCCATCCAGGTCTACACCGAGCCCTCCGTCGCGGAGCAGACCGCGCCCAGGTCGCCCTGATCCCCTCCCCCTCCCTCACGCCAGGACCCTTTCATAAGGAGGCGCCATGACTCACAAAAACCTCGCGTTGCTCGCCGCTCTGGCAGCCACCCTCCTCTGCGCCGAGGCTCTCGGCCAGGACACCGAGTGGGGCTGGAAGCTCCGCCTGCGGCCCCGCGCCGAGACCTTCTCCAACCAGCACTTCGAGGCCAGCCCCGACAACCTCAACTACCCACGCCCCGACAACCTCGACCTCATCACCCAGCAGTCTCGCCTCACCCTCACGGCCCGACGCGGGGATCTGAGCGCCCTGCTCCAGCTCCAGCACGTCGCCGCCTGGGGCACCACCGGCGGCGACGCGCTGACCGACCCACCCCTCAACGTCCACCAGGCCCACCTCGCCTGGGACATCACCCCGGCCTTGAACCTCAAGGCCGGGCGCCAGGAGCTCTCCTTCGGCAAGGAGCGCGTCCTGGGCGCCGTCGGCTGGAGCCAGGTCGGCCGCGCCTGGGACGGCCTGCGCCTCACCCTGACCCCCACCGGCTCGCCCGTCACCCTCGACCTCTTCGGCGCCCAGTACGCCGAGGGCGCCGTCGATCTCCCCCCCACCTACAGCGGCGACCTCTTCGACGAGGACGCGCTGCTGACCGGCGCCTACGCCGCCTTCAAGGGGCTGCTCTCCCCGATCTTCGACACCACCGAGCTCCACCTCATCGACGATCTCCGCATCGAGTCCCCCGCCCCCGACGGCGACCGCCTCCAGGCCCGCAGGCACCTCGTCAACGTCGGCGCGCGCCTCGACGGCCGCTGGGGCGACTTCGACGGCGACATCGAGGGCGCGCTCCAGGTCGGCGGCGCCTGCGTCCCCGACGCTGAGGGCGCCTGCACCGCCGACCGCCGCCGCGTCCGCGCCTTCTTCTTCGACTACGAACTCGGCTACAAGCCCCGACCCTGGATACGCCCCTTCCTCGGCGCCTCCATGGCCAGCGGCGACGACCCCGACACCCCCGACCTCGAAGCCTATGACCACCTCTACCCCACCGCCCACGCCTTCCTCGGCCTCATGGACCTCATCGGGGCCCGCACCAACATCGCCGACATGCGCGTCGGCGTCTGGCTCAAGGTCGACCGCCTCAGAGTCACCCTCACCGGCCACTCATTCCTCCGCCTCCAGCCCTCCACCGAGTACGTCGGCGTCGAGATCGACGCCACGACCTGGATCACCCTCGACGAGGGCCTGGAGCTCGTCCTCGGCCACAGCACCTTCGCCCCCGCCGACGGCATCACCGTCGACGCCGCCGAACCCCTCGGCAATGCCCAGTGGTTCGTCGCCCAGCTCCAACTATCTCTTTAAGATCAAGGGTCTACGACGACTTGCGGCGGGGCTCCGCCCCGCACCCCGCCAGGGGCAAGCTGCCCCTGGTGGGGGTCTGGGGGCGGAGCCCCCGGCTCAAGCCGCCACGGATCCTTGATCTTAAAGAGAGGGTCAGGGGCAGGGGGTTGGGGTGTTCCCGTTGATGACACCGAGGGGCTGGAAGGCGCCCCTGAAGCAGAGGGTGCCGGGCGCCCTCGACGGCGCGCCCTGATCCCTGGGATCACCTTGCAGGCGGGCGGGTTTCTTGACCCTCCGGCGACCTGGGCCTATACGGTGATGTAGGTGTTTCACGGCGGGTGTGCCCCCGTTGAAGCGCCTTGAGGCACGGCGACGCCGGGAATACCGACCTCGCCGTCTGATGCTCTGGGCCAGGCGGGTCCAGGGAGCGCCCAGGAAGGGCGAGCATCAAGGAGTTGGGGATGGCAGCGCGCGTGGATCGGGGTCGATCGAGGTGGCCCTTGTGGGCCCGGGCTGGCTTGCTGGCCTTCGCGGCGGTGGCGCTCGCGCCCGTGGCGGCGGGGGCGCAGGGGCGCACGGAGGGGGCCAGGCCGCTTGGGATGGGATCGGCCTTTACGGCCAACGCCAGCGGCAACGGGGCCATCTACCACAACCCCGCCGGGGTCGCGTCGATCTTCATCTACTCGCTGGAGGGGTCCTACTTCCTGTCGCCGGGCTTCAACACCCTCAACACCTCGGTGGTCGACAGCAAGCTCAACACGAAGCTGGCCGCGGGCGCGGCCTACAGCTTCGACTTCAGCTCCGACAACGCCAAGGTCAAGGCGCACGACGCCCGGCTGGCGCTGGCCAGCCAGCTCATCCCCGACCGGATGATCCTCGGCGTCGGAGGCCGGTACCTCTTCGCCACCCAGGCCAAGGAGGAGATCCTCAACAGCTTCACGCTGGACGTCGGCACGGTGGTGCGCATCGCGGACGGCTTCTTCGTCGGCGTGTCGGGCAACAACCTCATCGATCCGTGCAAGGATCGGGGCGCCGAGTGCCCCGCCTCGGCGGGGCCGAGATCGCTCTCCAGCGGGCTCTCGCTGGGCTCCAGCGCGGGCTTCCAGCTCTCCGCCGATCTGCGGACGGACTTCAGCACCAAGGAGGAGCGCGACGAGGTCGGCTTCGTCTACGCCGCCGGCGTGGAGGTCCTGGCGGCCCAGATCCTGGCGCTCAGGGCGGGCTACCAGTTCCACGATCTGGACCAGGAGCACGTCATGGCTGCGGGGGGCGGGCTCAAGACCGAGGCCATCGGCCTGGACGTCGGCTTCCAGTTCAACTTCGCCCAGGAGTCCTCCCTGCTCAGCGTCGCCCTCCAGTTCTACTTCTTCTGAGCCTCCCCTCCCCTGGCGCTGAGCGGGCGGCGCGGACACTGGCGCGCGGCTGCCGCGGCGTGGTACAAGGCGGGTCGGAATGGCCAGCGCGAGGGAGCCGAGATGGCAGAAGAGATCCTGCTCGATTACATCGTCGATCAGCCCTACATCCCGATCGAGAACGAGGACACGGGGCTGAAGATCCTCTTGAAGATCAACGCGAGCAACGCCTTGAGGCAGGACGTGGCCACCGAGCCGCTGCGGCACCACCTCTCGCTGGTGCTCGACGTGTCGTCCTCGATGAAGAAGAGCGAGCTGCGCGAGGTCAAGCTGGCCGTGCGGGCCTCGCTGGACAGGCTCCGGCCCGGCGACATCGTTTCGGTGATCGCCTTTCAGTCGGTGGCCTACACGATCATCCCGGCCACGGTGCTGGAGTCCGCCGACCAGATCGCGGCCCTCAAGGCTCGGATCGACGTGATCGACAGCTACCAGGGCGGCGGCACCAACATGGAGTACGCCATCGAGAAGGCCGAGGAGCAGTTCATGGCGGTGGCCGACCCGACGGTCGCCAACAAGATCATCCTCTTCACCGACGGGCAGGTCACCGGCCTTGAGGAGCATTGCCTGAACAAGGCCGCCGAGGCCAGCGCCCGCGGCGTGTCCATCGACGCGCTGGGCTTCGGGCCGGAGTTCGACTACGCCTTCATGCAGAAGCTCGTGTCCTTCTCCAACGGCTACACCGAGAAGATCGACCGCACCGAGGATATCCAGACCATCTTCCAGCAGCGGGTCGACAACCTGACCAGCTCAGTGGCCAAGAACGTCAACCTGCACCTGACCTTCACCCCGCACGTGCGCGCCGGGCGAGGGTACCGCCACGCCCCGGAGATGAACTACCTGGGCAACATCCGCCTGCCCGGCGAGGCCCGCTCGATCACCATCCCCATCGGGGCGCTGGAGCGGGACAAGGAATACAGCTACCTGCTGACGTGCACGGTCCCCAGGCGAGAGCCCGGCAACATGCGCGTGATCAAGGCCGAGCTTGAATACGACATCCCCTCGATGGGGATCGAGCGGGAGACCTCGACCCAGTCCGTCGTCGTGACCTTCACCGACGACCCCACCCAGACGGCGCAGATCAACGGGGAGGTCGAGCGGGTCTTCGATGAGGTCGAGATCGGGCGCCTCGTCGGCCAGCTCGACCAGGCCACCAGCCGCCAGGATCACCAGCGGGCCTCGGTCTTCTTCGACATCCTGGCCAGGCGCTACGAGGAGCTCGGCAACCCCGAGATGCAGCGGCATTACGTCGATCTGAAGGCCCGCTACGCCCGCGACGGCAAGCTGAGCCAGGAGGACATGAACTACTCCCGCCACAAGTCCACGAAGCGGCGCGACACGGCGGTCCAGCTGGTCGACGCCTCCGACCTGATCTGAGGCACACCATGAAGCTCTGCCCCATCTGCGAAACCGAGAACAAGCCCCAGGCCACCCACTGCGAGGTCTGCGGCGAGCGCCTCGCGCCCCCAGCCCCCGGCCAGACCCTCGCCCCGGAGGAGAGCGTCATGGCCCAGATCAAGGCCACCCCGCCGCCCCCCGCGCCGAGCCCGACCCAGGCGACCCCGGCCTCGCCCGCCGCCGCGGGCGCCTTTGTCAAGGAGGAGGCCGCGCCCCCCGCCCAGGCGCCGCCCCCCAAGAAGGCCATCAGCGACGCCGACCTGGAGGCCGCCTTCGCCGCCCTCAAGGGCCGCGTGGACTCCGGCGACGTCCCCGAGGACGTCCTGACCGGCACCCTGTCCGATCTGCCCCCCTTAGCGCCCCCGGCCAGCGCGACACCCTCGGCGCCCGCGTCCAGCGCGACCCCCGCGCCCGCCCAGGTCGACCGCCGCCCGCCGCCCCCGACGCCGCCGCCAGCCCTCCCCACGCCGCCGCCGGCCGCGCCCGTGCGCCGAGAGCCCGAGCCGCCGCCCCGGATCATCTCCTCCGGCATGCCCGACGCCCGCCTCGTCGTCTACCAGAACAAGCAGCCGGCCCACACCCACCCCATCGTCAACGACGAGACCCTCATCGGCCGCTACGACCCCCTCAGCGGCTCCTACCCCGATCTCGACGTGACCGAGTTCGACAAGGACGGCCGCACCAGCCGCAAGCACGTCTACATCTACCGCAACAACCGCGACTACTTCCTCTACCCCATCTCCAACGGCGGCACTCAGCTCGGCCAGGAGATCGTCGAGATGGGCCAGCGCAAGCAGCTCAAGGACGGCGACGTCATCATCCTCGCCGCCTCCCTCGCCATGAAGTTCCACATCGACGGCTAGGCCCTGAATGACCCCCTGGAACACGAACGCACCCCGCACGCTGGCCCGTGGCCGCTACACCATCGAGTCCATCTTCGCCGACTCCGGCGGCATGGGCGTCATCTACGACGCCCTCGACACCCGCTGCGCCAACAACCGCGTCCTGATCAAGACCACCCGCTACGACGGCGGCGACAACGCCCGACACTTCCTCTACACCCTCGATGAGGCCACGCGGCACATCGCCAAGCTGCGCAGCATCCTGGAGTGGGAGAAGAAGGTCCTCGTCCGCTTCAAGGGCGAGAGCATCAACAACCTCCCGTCGATCAACGACTTTTTTCGTGACCAGTCGATGCTGCTCTCGCCGACCTACACCGGCAAGATGGGCCAGTACGCCCTGCCCGATGAGGTCCTGCTCGGCGAGCCCTACCTCGTGATGGAGCGGGTCCACGGCGACACGCTGGAGCGCGCGATCGGGCTGGAGCCCTTCCGGCAGGGTCTGGAGGTGCGGCTGCTCAGGATGGCCAAGGAGATCCTGACGATCTTCATCCGGATGCACAAGAAGTTCGAGGTGAGCGGCCAGGAGGCCTACTTCATCTATCAGGACCTCAAGCCGGCCAACATCCTGGTCGGGCCGGCGGACTACTTCACGCTCATCGATCTTGGGAGCGTCACGCTGCGGCTGCGGGACAAGACGACCGAGCCGACCGCCGGGATGCTGACCTTCGGCTACGCCCCCCCGGAGTCCGAGCGCGAGGACGGCGTCCGGATCGACCAGCGCTTTGACCTCTACACGATGGGCTCGACGCTCTACCACGCCCTGACCGGCGTCGACCCCCGCGAGCTGCCCGGCAACTTCCCCACGCTGGACCTGCGGCGGCTCGACGGCCTCTCGCTCCACCCCGGAACCCGCCAGCTCGTCGCCCGCGCCCTTGAGCGCGATCCGAACAAGCGCTATACCACCGCCGCCGAGATGCGCAAGGACGCCGTCGAGACCTTGCGCGCGCTCGGCGAGACCTACTGATCGACCTCGGGACACACCATGAGTCTTCGCGCCGGTGATCTCCTCAAGGATCTGGAAACAGGCGAAGAGCGCTTCAGGATCGCGTCCCTGCTCAAGGAGGGGCGCAGCTTCTTCGTGGCGCTCGGCGAGGATACCCACCTCGAAGGCATGAAGGTCGTCCTCAAGGCCATCCGCTACGATGAGGACGCCGACGGCGACCACATCGCCGAGCGGCGCGAGGCCATGTCCCAGGAGCTTGAGGCGCTCACCGTGCCCACCTCGCTGCTGCCCGAGCCGATCGACTTCCTCAAGGTGGCCTCGGATCAAGGCGGCGCCGAGCCGGTGCTCGTCTTGGAGTTGATCAGCGGCCAGACCCTCCGCCACGAGGTCGAGCGCGGCAATGGGGGGCTGGACCCGAGGCGCGCGCTGGTCATGGTTCGCGAGCTCGCCATAGGGCTCGGAAAGCTGCACGAGGCCGGCTTCGTCTACCGCGATCTGAACCCCGATCACGTCATCGTGGGCTTTGACGACAACCTGCACCTCGTCGGCACCGGCAACATCCAGAGGGCCGAGAGCCGCCCCTTCGCGGCCAAGGAGGGGATCAGCGACATCTGGTCCGCGCCCGAGATCCGCAGAGAGCTCTCGGGCAAGTACATCACGCCCAGGGCCGACATCTACTCGCTGGGGGCGCTGCTGGCCTTCCTGTTGACCGGGGTCGAGCCCACGGAGCACCCCGAGTCGCCGCTCTCCCCCGATGGCTACCAGCGCCTGCTGACCCTCAAGCCGGCCGGCTATGGCCTCATCGTCTCAAAGTGCCTCGCCTCCATGGCCAAGAACCGCTTCAAGGACATCCCGGCGCTGCTGGTCCACCTGAACCCCGACGCGCTGCCGACGGCCTCGACGCGAGGCTTCGAGAAGGTCGAGCTGCCCGAGCCCTTCCATCGGCACCTCGACAACCGGGCCACGCGCTCCAAGCTCTCCGCCGGGCCGCTGCTCTCCGTGCCCTCCGCCGTCGTGCCCGAACAGGCCGCGCTGGAGAAGCGCCCGGAGAGCCTCCCGGCCCCCTGGTATCGAAGCTGCCTTCCCTGGATGTCCGCCCCGCTGCTGCTCGTCGCCCTCGCCGCCATCCTCGCCTCCCTCTGAAGACAATTTATCGAACAATATCGACAACCTGCAACACGCCGCACGGCCCCTGATGGCTCCGCGTCGTGCTCCGCAGGTCACCCTTCAGGAGGACTTCGGGGAGGCGATCGTCGTCGTGGGCGGGCCGCGAGGGCCTGCGGCGGGATCGCTGGCTGTGAGGGGCGGGTCGCGAGGGCGCCGTGGCGGGCGCGAGGGCTGCGGGGGTCTGCGGCAAGATCGCTGGCCGGTGACCACGTCGGGGACAATCAAGGCGGGTTGCGAGGGCGCCGTAGCGGGCGCGGAGGGGCCACAGGGGTCTGCGGCGGGATCGCTGGCCGGCGACCCGTCGGGGACAATCAAGGCGAGTCGACGGGGCGCCGAGGCGGGCCTGCAGAGGCACCTCGGCGGGCATGCCGACGCTCAGGACGGTGTCGTGTCGGCGGCGAGCCTGGCGATCTGTCCGGCGAGGCGGGTTGAGACACCGAAGCGCTCGGGGAGGAGGTCGAGGAGGCGATCGGCGTTGACTCGGGCCGTGCGTGCGGCGGAGCCCTCGATCTTGACCTTGTTGCCCCCCAGGACGGTGATCTGAGCCCAGTACCGGGAGGTGGAGACCGCGATCAGGTCGCCGAGGGTCCAGAGGTTCGGCCCGGCGGGGGTGTAGCCCTGGGCCTTGAGCCAGTCGTCGGAGAACCTGGGCGCCTCGGGCGCCTCGGGAGGCTGCTCTGGGGCCTGGGCGGGCGCCGGGAGGGGTGACACGGGCGCCTCTTCGGGCTCCGGTCGGGCCTCGTCGGGCTTCGGTGGAGTCCTGGCGATCCTGGATCGGGTCCTGGTCGTCTTCGATTCAGTCTCGGTGGGCTTCTGTTCCGCCTCGACGGGCTTCGATTCGGCCTTGGCGGGCTTCGATTCGGCCTCGGCGGGCTTCGATTCGGCCTTGGCGGGCTTCTGTGCCGTCTCGACGGGCTTCGGTTCCACCTCGACAGGCTCGGGCGCGAGGGGGACGGGCTTCGGTTCCGCCTCAGCGGGCTTCGGTCTGGCCTTGGCGGGCTTCGATTCGGCCTTGGCGGGCTTCGGTTCCGCCTCAACGGGCTTCGATTCGGCCTCGGCGGGCTTCGGTTCCACCTCGGCGGGCTTCGATTCGGCCTTGGCGGGTTTCTGTCTGGCCTTGGCGGGCTTCGGTTCCGCCTCGGCGGGCTTCGGTTCGACCTTGGCGGGCTCGGGCGCGAGGGGGGCGGGCTTCGAAGCGGGCTCTGTGGGGAGATGAGGGCTCGGGGTGACCTTTGCGCGTGGCGCCCTTGGGCTCTTCGGAGGGTCAGGAAGCGGAGCGGGCTCCGGTTCGGGGGTGGCCTTCGAGCGCGGCGCCCTTGGGCTCTTGGGGGGATCGGCGGCCGGGGTGGGCTCCTCCGGCCTGGGGATGGCTTTGGGTCGTGGTGCGCGCTTCGGGGCAGCGTCGGCGGCCTTCTGGACAGCCTGGATGTCGTGGAGGGCCCTGGCGGCGGTGGTGGCCGAGGCCAGCGCTGCGTCGCGCCCGGCCAGCGCGGCGTCGCGCTCGGCCTGGGCCGTTGCGGCGGCGGCCTGGGCCGACGCGGCGGCGTCGAGTGCGCCCTGAAGGCGCGCGTTGGCGGCGTCGAGGTCGATCTGAAAGCGCGCGTTGGCGGCGTCGAGGTCGCCCTTGAGGGTGGCGAGCTGGGCGTTGAGATCCTTGTTGGAGGCTTCGAGGCGCTCGACTTCCTTGTCGCGGCTGGACTTGAGCTGGAGGAGGCGGATGCTCTCGCGCTCCAGGCCGCGGGCCTCGATCTCCTTGCCCATGAGCTCGCGCTTGAGGCCGAGGATCTGCTCGGAGCGTCGCTCCATCTCGCGCTCGACGTTGATCGACTCCTCGCGGATCTTGGTGGTGGAGGTGTCGAGCTCCTCGATGCGGGCGTTGGCCTTGGAGAGGGCCTTTCGGGTGTTGTTGAGCTCCTCGTAGGTGCCGCTGACCTCCTGGGCGAAGGCCAGCGCGCTGGCCTCCTGGGCGTCGATGCGGCGCTCCAGGGAGGCGGCGTAGGCCGATCGCTCGGCGATCTCGTCGAGGGCGCGGGCGAGGGCCTCGCGAGCGCGCTCTATATCCGCGCCGTCATTGGACTTTCGCGCTCTGGCTTCGGCCAGGGCGCGGGCGAGGTGGTCGCGCTCGGCCTCCAGGGCTCGGCGGATGACGTCTTCGACGGGCTCGACGGGCTCGGGGGTTTCGGGTTCGGGTTCGGTGGGGGAGGCGGGCTCGGGAGGCTGGCCGCTGATCTCCGAGAGTTGGGCCTTGAGGCGCTCAAGGACGCGGCCCTGGGTCTCAAGGGCGAGCTGGCGGGCGTCGAGGAGCTGCTCAAGGCTCTGGGTGTGGCTCTCCCACTCGCGGACGCGCTCGGCGAGGTGATCGATGTAGGCGTCGCGCTCCTTGAGGGACCAGGTCAGGTCCTGGACGCGGCGGTTGAAGTCGACGGTGAGGTCGAGGATCTCCTTCTGGCGCGTGGCCAGCTCGCCCTGAGCGCGGGCGTAGTCGAGGGAGAGATCGGGCGCCTTGGAGATGAGCGAGAGCTGTTCCTTGAGGGCGTCGAAGCGGGCGGCCTGATCTCTGGCCAGATCGCGTTGTGCGCGGACCTCCTCTTCGAGGTCGTCGATGAGCTTGGCGCTCTCGTCGCCGTGCTGCTCGATGACGATGTGGTGTTTATCGATCTCGTCGATGTGGCGGTAGAGGTCGCCGATGATGCGTCCGAGGCGGGCGACGAGGGCGTCATAGGGCATCCAGACGCGGGTGGGGTCGAGCAAGGTGGGGGAGACGCGCGCGCCTCCGCGAGTGCAGACGACCAGCTCGCAGACGGCCTTGGTGTCGTCGTGGCCGATGAGGCGGAGCGCCTCCCCTTGGAGGACGCGGGGCTCGGAGGGTGCGTGGTCGAGGAGGTCGTCGAGGTCAACCCCCCTGGGGATGGTGAACTCCTGGGTGACCGCAAAGTCGCTGTGCCCGAGGAGCGGATCCGGGCGGGCGGGGGGAGAGAAGACGAAGCCGATCTCGGGGCGCTGGGACAGGACGATGACCTCATCGAAGGCGCGCTGGAGGACATCGAGGCGCTCTCTGGTGCCGTGGCTCTCGGCGCCGGCGTGGGTCTGAAGGGCGTCCCCGAAGCTGGGCAGGATGTTGTGCAGGCCGTAGGCGGCGGGGTTTCCCAGCGCGCCGATGAAGACGCCGTCGTCCTTGAGGACTCTGCGCACCTCGCCGAGCAGCGCCTCATCGGAGATGGGGAAGGTGTCGTCGAGGCAGATGACGGCGTCGAAGGTGCCATCCGGGAAGCCCATCTCCTCGTAGAGCATCAGGAAAAAGACGCTCTGGAGGTCGTCGAAGTTCGCCTGGGCGTCCTGAAGAAGATCGGGTCGGTGGTCGATGGCCGCCAGGTCCACGATCCCGGCCGAGGCCAGCAGCGCGGCGCCGACGCCGCGGCCGCAGCCGATCTCAAGGACCTTCTTGCCCTGGAGTGCTTCAAGGACGAGGAGGTATCGGGGGAGCAGCGCGTGCCACTCCCCGTCGAGGGTGTGGAGGCCGAAGTTCTTCTCCATGAGGGCTTCGCTTCTTTGAGGGGTGGAGGTCAGAGTCTCAAGACCGCGACAATAAACACCATCTTGAGGTCGCCTTCAACTGGGGGGGGTGGACAGGGGCCTGAAGCGTATCAATCGTCGCTGCCAAAGAGCCTGCTGAAGAAGCCCTTCTTCTTCTTGCCGGCCAGCAGGTTGCTCTCGGCCGGCGAGGGGACGTCGAAGTTGCGGTTCGGCGGGACGATCCTGGGGCCTTCACCGCCGAGCACCTGGTCGAGGATCGAGTCGCTGGCGACCTCGTCGTCGCGGTCGTCGAGCTCCTGGTGTGCCGCGCTCACGAGCCCTGCCAGCGAGGGGATCTCGCCATCCTCGCCGGCGCCCTCATCGCGCTCCATCTCCGCTCCGAGGGCTGTCCCCGTGGCGAGGTGGAGGGCAGAGGCGCTCATCGGCTGTCTGTCGTCACCGCGACCCTGTATCTCATCGAGCAGGCCGCCGAGCTCGGACATGCCGGTGATGGAGGGGGTCCTCTCCGTCGACTCGGGCTTGTACGCAGGGACGACAGGCGAGAAGGGGCGCGGGACGCGGGGCGCGTCGTCCTCATCGTCGAGGAAGAAGTCGAGGCTCTCGGCGCCTGTGCGGGCGGTTCGGCCAGAGTCGCTCTCGATGTTGGCGCTCTGGAGCGTGAGGATCTCCGCTGTGGTGAGCGCGGCCTCTACGTCTTCTTCGTCGTCGTCGGCAAAGTCGGCGATGACGGGGTCGTCGTCGGGGCCGAGCGGATCAGGCGGTGCTGAGACGGTGCGGCGCTTGAGCTGTATCCTGCCGAGGACGCGGTTGGGCTGCTGCGTCTCAAGGCTCTCGCGCGCTCGCGCCTCGTCGTCGAGGTCAAAGCCGTCTTCGGAGTCGTCGTCCTCGGGTGCAAAGCCGTCGAGATCGACGTCCACCTCCAGCGGCTCGCCCTTGTCCGGCGCGCCGCCTTCTCCGAAGAAGAAGACGCCCCCCCGGCCCCTGTCGGCCTCGTCATCCTCGGCGTCGTCCGGCTCACCGCGTTCTCCCTGGAGAGGCTCGTCGGCGAGGTCAACGTCGATGCCCATGTCCTCGGAGAGCTGGGGAGGCGCGTAATCCTCCTCGTCCTCCTCGTCCTCCTCATCCTCGCCAGGCTGATTGGCGTCGTGAATGACGCCGGTCTGCCATTGCATCGTCTGGCGCGAGGGGTGAATCCCCGGACTCTGGTTCTCGTTGGCTTCGCGCTCGGCGGCCAGGGCCTCCTCAAGGTTGCCGCTGAAGATTTGACGATCCCGCTCATCGGCGTCGATGCTGACGTCATCGTCCATCAGGACAAAGCCGGCGGCCCCGCGGTGGATCCTGATCGCGTCCTTTTCGCCCTCTTCAGCGGGCGCGTCGACCTCAAGAGGCTCGTCGTCGGAGTCGTCCTCGGGCTCATCGGCGAAGGCGATGGGCGCATCGTCATCGTCCCCCGCGTCGAAGATCTCGTCGCCCTCCTCGACGTGCTCGTCATCCGCTGAATCGACGATGTCTGAATCGACGATGTCTGCATCGACGATGTCTGCATCGACGACGTCGTCATCGACGACGTCGTCATCGAAGGAGTCGAGCGAGTCCTCGATGATGTCCTCGTCGGGCTCGACCACCTCGTCGTCGAGGTCGTCACCCTCCGAAAGCTCGAAGGCGGGGCTGTCGGCGGGCGCGTCGTCTTCATCGTCATCGAATGAGGGAGGCTGATCGACGGGGTAGGGATCGTCGAAGGCGCTCGCACGGTCGGGGAGCTGGTCGCCGGGGTGGTAGGGGCCCTCGTCGTCGAGGTCGTCTTCCTCGGGCTCTGGCTCGACGGGGGCGGCCACGGGGAGCGCGAAGGGCTCTGATTGGGCGTAGGGATCGTCGTTGTCCTCAAGGGGGCCGTCGTCGTCCTCGGACTCCTCGGCCAGGAAGAGATCCTCGGACGCCTCGTCGGGAGGAGATGCCTCATCGTCGGGCGGGGGGTTGGGGCGGTTCGACGCGATCTCGGCGGGGGTGTCCTTCGGGGCTGCGAAGGGGAAGGAGGCGCCGACGATGGCGATGGAGGGGGGGGCGTCAAGGTCGGCGCCGGCCATGGAGCCGAAGCCGACGCCCTGGTCCTGGCTGTCGCCGAAGAGGTTTCCGAGCACGTCGTCGACCTCGGACTCATCCAGGCCGAGGAAGCCAAGGCCGGTGGGCTGCCTGGAGGGGGCCGGCGCGTTGAGTGGGAGGCCGACGGTGGGGACGTCGTCGTCGGGGGGCGCGTCGCGGAGGGCCGACAGGACGTCGCCGGTGCTCAGGATGCGGCCGGAGCTGCTGGAGGGGGCGACGCGCGCGGGTGATGAGCGCTGGAGGGGCTCAACAAAGGAAGGGCGAGGCCTCTCTACGGGCGGCTCGGGTTCGGGTTCGGGTTCTGGTTCGGGGGTTTGCGCGGCATTCGACGCGGGGATCTCATCCTCGTCGTCGTAGAGGTCGTCGGCGTGTCCGTCGTCCTGAGGCTGGCTGTAGAAGCCTTTGTGTTCGACGATTTGATCGACGAGATCCTTGCTGGCGCGGTTGAGCTTGGTGAACTTGATGAGCATGCCGGCGGGGCTGCCGTCGGAGCCGTCGCGCACCTGTCGGACGATCCCTTCACCGAGCAGGAGGCGCTCGCCGGAGGCGAGGCTGAAGTCGAAGCGGATGACGGTGCCGGGCTCTTTGAGCTGGCGGGTGCGCACGAACATGCCGCCTGGGGAGATCAGGGGCGCGAAGGCGCTGACGAAGGCCGACACGTCTGGAAGGTTGAGCTTTGCGCGAATGACAGCAACCACAGTCTCGGTCACAACACACCCCTTGTGTGTACAGGCCCTCTTGGGCTCAAAAGCGGTAGCCGGCCCAGGCAGAAATTGAGTGGAAGACGTCCGTTGTCACGGCGGACTCCAGCCCTCTGGCCCCTCGGCCGGTGAAGGTGGAGGAGAAGGCCGTGAGCTGGTAACCGCCGTGGGCATACAAGCCACCGGCGATGTCGGCTTCCAGCGCGAGGGAGGCGGAGGCACCAAAGGTGGAGGAATCCTGGCCGAACTCGGCCTCGGAGGCGCCCAGGCTAACGAGGGGGTAGAGTTCCAGGCCCCCGGTGACATCAAGCCAGGACGACGCCGTGTAGACGCCTTTGGTGGACAGCAACCAGGCCCTGTACGTCGTGCTACTATAAAACGGGTTGTCGGCCAGTACAAAGTCAAGGAGGAAAAGGCCGGTGTGCCCTTCGATCAGGAAGGTGTCGGTGACGCGGTGGCGGGTGACCAGCGCGGCGCCGATCTCGGAGTGGCGGGTGGGGACCTTGCGGATCACGCCGCCCTCGTCGATGGTGGTGGTGTCGATGCCTCTGGCGAAGGAGGCCTCCAGACCGAGGCTGCCGAGCCACCCCTCGGTCGAGAAGGGGAAGACCGCGGCGCCGATGCCAATCGTCGGGTAGAGCGAGGACGAGAAGTCGAGGTTGGCGTCGACGCTGTCGACGGTGAAGGAGCGCTGGCGCAGGGTGACGCCGGCGTTGAGGGTGAGCGGCGAGGCGCGCTGGGGGATGGGCGCGGCCAGGGTCTGCGCGGGGGGATCCTTGGGGGTGGTCCTGGGCGCGAGGGGCTCCAACTCGACGGTGTCATCTGGATCGACGGCGTCTGGCCGGAGGTCGTCTTCGCCAAAAAGGTCCTCGTCCTGGGCCTGGGCCACGGGGGCGAGCCCGAGGAGCGCGATGGCGGCGACGCTCGCCACCAGCTTTGATCCCATCGATCCCCTCTTCATGGTTCGAAGTCGAAGCTGTCGTTGCTCTCGGCCTCGACGCCCCACCCGCCGCCGCCATCGGAGGCCTCGACGCCCGAGACCCGCAGGGCGAAGTCATCGGGGTTGGTGCATTGGAGCAGCGCCTCCTCGTAGGTGACGAGGTCGTTCTGGAGCAGGGTCATGAGGGACTGGTCAAAGGTCTGCATCCCGTAGGAGACGTTCCCCTTGGCGATGGCCTCGCGCAGCTCCGTCAGGCGGTCCTCGTCCATGAGCAGCTCGCGGATGCGGGCGGTGCTGACCATGATCTCCATGGCGGGCACGCGACCCCGGCCGTCGGCCTTGGGGACGAGGCGCTGGCTGATGACGCCGCGGATGAGGTTGGAGAAGAGGGTCCGGATGTGCTTCTGCTCGTGGGGCGGGAAGACCCCGACGATGCGGCTGACGGTGTCGACGGCGTCGACGGTGTGCAGGGTGCTCAAGACCAGGTGGCCGGTCTCGGCCGCGGTCAGCGCCGTCTCGATCGTCTCCTTGTCGCGCATCTCGCCGACGAGGATGACGTCCGGGTCCTGGCGCAGCGCCGAGCGAAGCGCCTCGGAGAAGCCCGCCGTGTCGGTGCCGACCTCGCGCTGGTTGACGACGCTGCGCTTGTCCCGGATCAAGAACTCGATGGGGTCCTCGATCGTCATGACGTGACAGGTCCGGGTCGTGTTGATGTACTCGATCATGGCGGCCAGGGTCGTCGACTTGCCCGAGCCGGTCGCGCCGGTGACCAGCACCAGCCCGCGGCGCTCATCGGCGATCTTGGCGACGACCTTGGGCATCAGGAGCTGCTCGAGGGTCTTGACCTTGAAGGGGATGACCCGGAAGACCAGCCCGATCGAGCCCTTCTGCTGAAAGGCGTTGACTCTGAAGCGGCCCACCCCGGCCACGCCATAGGAGAAGTCGTAATCGAGCTTCTGCCGGAAGATCTCCCGCTGGTTCTTGGCCATGATCGTCGTGGCGATCTTGGACAGGTCGTCCGGCGTCAGGCGCGGGGAGTCGCGCAGCGGCAACAGGCTGCCGTCGACGCGAAACATCGGCGGCAAGCCAGCCTTGAGGTGGATGTCGCTGGCACCCCCTTTGAGGGCCACCTGGAGAATATGGTTGATGTCAACTTCCATAGTGCCAGTCACATCCTGACGCCGGGGCCAGCCCCTCAAAACCCTCTTGACCCAGACGCCTCAAGACAAGCCTCCTGGCGACTATACCATACCCCCATGGGACACCCAATGAATGTAGACCTCCGGGCGCAAATGCAAAAGTCCCGGCGCGTCTCCACGCCGGGACTCCCTGAGACCACAAGATTCAACACGAAAGACACAAAGAACCGGGGAGCCACAAAAGGGCTCCCCGGCCGCGCTCAACTCAGTCCTCGTCCTCTTCCAGGAGCGAAGGCCTGGAGACCATCGGGATCGCCTTGGCCGGGGTGGTGGAGACCGACGGGGCCGACTTGGCCGGGACGTCCTTGCGGATCTTGAGGCCGAAGTGCTCGCGGATCTTGTTCTCGACCGCGAAGGCCAGCTCCGGGTTCTCCTTGAGCAGCGCCTTGGCGCTCTCGCGGCCCTGACCCAGGCGCTCCTCCCCGTAGGAGTACCACGCCCCGCTCTTCTGGATGATGTCGGCCTCCACCCCCAGATCGACCAGATCGCCCTCCTTGCTGATGCCCTCGCCGTAGAGGATGTCGAACTCGACCTCGCGGAAGGGCGGCGCGACCTTGTTCTT
>SYOX01000027.1 GCA_005804885.1 Pseudomonadota bacterium | reverse complement strand
GTCGATGTGCGCCATGATCCCGATGTTGCGAAGATTCTTGAGGTTTGCTGCCATGTGATCCCGTCCGCCCTCGTCCCGACCCCGTTGAAGACCCCCGCAATCTACCCGGTCGGGCGCACATGTCCAGAGCCAACGCCACGGCTCGTCTTGCGCAGGTCGGCTCAGAGAAGGCTCCAGACCCTTCGACGCGCGCCGCCCCAAGCCCCACGCTCCTCGCACCGCCCCCCACAAGGGGGGACGGGCTCGTCGGGTGGGGCTGGAAGCGCGGGGGGGGCTGCGCCCGGTGGGCGCAGGCCGGCGGGCGGACGAGCGCGGATCGCAGGGCCGGATCAGCGCGTCGAAGTGGGCCTGTAGATTGGGGTTTTCACGCCCTCTGGTGTCGACTTGGATCGTGCGCTGGCCTGCGACCGACAGGGCGCAGCCCCCCTGGAGTTCCAGCCCCACCCGACGAGCCCGTCCCCGCAGGGGGCGGTGCGAGGAGCGTGGGGCGCTCGTCGTGCGTGGGGCGCTCGTCGTGCGTGGGGCGCTCGTCGTGCGTGGGCGCTACTCGCGTGGGGCGATCCTCGCGCGTGGGACGCTCGTCGCGCGTGGGGTGGGGCGCTCATGGAGCCTGGGGTGTGAGGCGTTGGGAGGAGGTGCGATCGTGACTTCACCGAGCGAAGTTGTGCTGCGTCGATCTGAGTCCTCTGGCGTGTTGTAGATCACGGGGGGGGTCGTTATACTCCCGCGACCCTCGACACTCATGATTTTTGTTCCGGGGGCCTGCTCGCCCATCTGAAGACTCAATGACCGAGGCTGTCAGCGCAGCATTACAACGCGCGAAAGGAGAACCGAGATGAACCTGTACGCTGGGGGCCTTGCCCCTCACAAATTGTTCCTGCCGCTCATCGTCGCGGCGCTGCTCGCTGGATCCCCGGCGATGGCTCAGCAGGGCGGAGAGCCTGAGGCGCCCAAGGCGGAGGAGGCTCCCAAGGCCGAGGAGGCGCCCAAGGCCGAGGAGAAGCCGGAGGGGGAGAAGCCGAAGGATGAGGAGCCTGTCGCCCCGGAGGCTACCGTCGCCAAGGAGGAGCCGGTCAAGCCCGAGCCGCCCAAGGAGCTGACGGAGGCGGGCAAGAAGCGCCAGGTCTTCATCGACGGCGTCAACGACAAGAGCGAGGATTGCGAGGTGGCCGGCGGCGGCGACGACCTCAAGGCGATGTCCTTCACCTGCGCCGAGAAGGCGGTGGACGAGATGGCGGCCGGCTTGAAGGTCACCTGCAAGCAGTACAAGAAGGCTGGCTTTGCGACCGTCGAGCTCTTTGGGGCCGGCGAGAAGATGCTCTGCACGGTGGGCGACGAGTGCGTCTGCGGTGAGAAGGAGCCGATCGTGATCGTCAAGACGGCCGCGGATCGTCAGGCCTTCATCGACGGGATCAACGCCAAGAGCCAGGCGTGTACAGCGGCGGGCCAGGGCGAGGAGAACAAGGGGCTGCTTTTCACATGCAAGGATAAGGCGGTCGAGGATATGGCCGCGGGCCTGAAGGTGACCTGCGACCAGTACAGCGAGGTGCAGTTCACCGGCGTCGAGCTGGTCGGCGACAGGGCGCGGATGGTCTGCGAGGTGAGCGAGGAGGGCTGCAAGTGCGGAGATCGCATCAAGATCCCGCAGCCTGTCTCGGTGCGCCAGGCGATGCTCGACGAGGAGAAGAAGATCAACGAGGGCTGTGAGGTCGTCGGCGAGGGCGAGGAGCTCAAGAAGCTGTCCTATGTGTGCGCGGAGAAGGAGCTGGCGACGATGAAGGGCGGCTTCGAGGCCCGCTGCGACAAGTACAAGGACGCGGAGTTCACCGACATCGAGCTCAAGGGCAAGGACGCGCGGGTGGCCTGCACGGTGACGGACGACGCCTGCGCCTGCGGCGAGGTCGAGGTCTTCGCGGTGGCGGTGGTCGAGGAGCCGGTCAAGGAGCCGGAGCCGCCCAAGGAGACCCAGTGGCTGCCGGGCTGGAACGCGGGCCTGCAGATCGGGTGGGCCTTCAACGACCTGACGGAGCTCAACGACGCGGTGATCGTGCCGAACAACGTCGAGCCGGCGGACGCCCTTGGGCTGCTGCGCTTCGAGGCGCAAGGCGGCCTGTACATTACGGACAAGAGCCTGATCAACGTCTTCTTCGGGGGGCTGAACTCGGTCGGTTCGAAGACGGCCTTCTCGCTGACCTACGGCGGGATTGAGCCCGCGCTGGTCTTCCCGGAGGAGAAGTTCGAGCTGATTCTTGGTCTGCGCCTGGGCCTGGGGGGCTACGTCCTTGAGGGCACCAACCCGGAGACGGCGGTGGGCGGGATCGGCTATGAGGGGCTGGCCAGCGTCGTCGAGCCCAACCTGACCCTGCGGGCCATCGTCAGCGAGCAGCTCACGATCGACGTGCGCCTCGGCTTCATGCAGTTCATCGCGCTGGACTCCACCCCGCGCGGCGGCGCCGTGGACCTGGACGAGGTCACGGGGCTGACGGCGGGCGACACGCCGCTGGACTTCGCCGCCCCGACGCTCTCGGTCGGCTTCACCTGGGGCCAGGTCCCCCCGAGGCCCGAGAAGCCCGCCGAGAAGGAGGAGGGCGACAAGGACGCCGAGGGTGACAAGGACGCCGAGGGCGACGACAAGGACGCCGAGGGCGATAAGAAGGACGATAAGAAGGACGAGAAGAAGGACGAGAAGAAATAGCGGCGCGCTGCTTGCGACCGGAGCCTGCTATTTTGTATAGTAGGCTCTGGTCGACGAATGACTTGCCGGCGGGTGAGCGCAGGGGGTCAGGACAAGGGGGCGCGATGATCTCAAGGTTGAGGGGAAAGGTCCTTCACAAGGATTTCGAGGGCGCGGTTATCGACGTCCACGGGCTCGGCTTCCGCGTGGCGATCCCGATGACGAGCCTGGAGCGGCTGCCGGGGGTGGGTGAGGAGGCCGACCTGCACACCTGGTTGAGCGTTCGAGAGGACGCTCTGGAGCTCTTTGGCTTCACGGAGGAGGCCGATCGCAAGGTCTTCGTCAAGCTCATCAGCGTCAGCGGCGTGGGCCCGAAGATGGGCTTGAGCTTCTTGTCCGGGATGACGGGCGCGGAGGTGGTCGCGGCGATCTTGCGCAACGATATCAGGGGCTTGTGCGCGATCAAGGGCGTCGGCAAGAAGACGGCCGAGCGCCTCGTCCTTGAGCTCAAGGACGCGATGGGCAAGATCGATCTGGGGGCGTCGGGCTCGATGGCGATGGCCGGCAGCCTCCAGGCGGCGCTGTCTCAACGAGGGCCGCTGGAGGATCTGCGCTCGGCGCTGAGCAACCTGGGCTACCCCCCCGCGACGACCGACAGGGCCGTCGCCGAGGTGCAGGCCATGGGTGAGGGGCTGTCCTTCAACGAGATGCTGCGCGCGGCCCTCAAGGTCGTGCGGGGCTGACCACACAGGGAGCGGGCGATGTTGAGCTTGACTGGGGCGATGACCGCCCTCGTGACCCCCTTTGGCGATGACGGGATGATCGACGAGGCCGCGCTGCGCGCCCTGGTCGAGTTCCAGATCGAGGGCAGGATCGACGGGCTGGTGGCTTGCGGGACGACCGGCGAGTCGGCGACCCTCTCCAAGGAGGAGAAGCTGGCCGTCATGCGGATCGTCGTGGAGCAGGCCGCCGGCCGCGTCCCCGTCGTCGTTGGGACGGGGTCGAACGACACCCGCGCCAGCGTCGAGATGACCCGCGCCGCCCTGGCGCTGGGCGCCGACGCCTGCCTGGCCGTCGTGCCCTACTACAACAAGCCCAACCAGGAGGGGCTCTTCTTGCACTTCGAGGCCATCGCCTCGGTCGGCATGCCCGTCGTCCTGTACAACGTCCCCGGCCGGACCGTCATCAGCCTGAGCGCCGAGACGGTGGGGCGCCTGGCCGAGATCGACAACATCGTCTCGATCAAGGAGGCCTCTGGGGACATGAGGCTCGGCACGGAGATCATGGCCCGCGCCGGCAATCGCCTCACCTACCTGAGCGGCGACGACTTTTCCACCTTCCCCTTCTGCGCCATGGGCGGCCACGGCTGCATCTCGGTCGTCTCGAACGTGGCCCCCGGCCTGATGAGCGACCTCGTCGCCACGGCCCGCGCCAGCGACCTCAACCTCGGCAGGCTGATGCACTTGAAGGCCAACCGGCTCGGCGCGGCCTGCTTCAGCGACGCCAACCCGGTGCCGACCAAGGTCCTCCTGTCCCTCATGGGCGTCTGCGGCGCGCGCGTCCGGCTGCCCCATGCCCCGGCCTCGGCGGCGTTGGTGGACAGGCTGACGGCGGTCGCGGTCGCCGAAGGGCTCGTCCCCAGCAACTAGAAGGGGGGTCGCCGTCGCCGCAGGGCCCGGCAACTGGAAAGGTGGTCGCCGCAGGGCACGCCCTCAACAACATGAGGTGGATCATGGACATTGCTGACATCGAAGAGTCCGCCGAGCCCGATCAGGCCGAGCCGGGTCAGGCCGAGCCCGCTCGGATCGAGCCCGGTCGGATCGAGCCTGTCCGGGTCGTGGTGCTCGGCGCGGGCGGGAGGATGGGCCAGGACATCATCGAGGCGGCGAGGCGCGACGAAGACTTCGTCGTCCACGGCGCGGTCGAGCTGCCCTCGCACCCCATCATCGGCTCCAGCCCCAACCCCGATCTGCCCTACCTGCGCGTCGTCTCGGATCTGGCCGCCGCCCTCGAAGGCGCCGACGTCATGATCGACTTCACGCGCCCGGAGGCCACCCTCGGCGCCCTCGATGCGGCCGCCCGCGCGGGCGTCGCGGCGGTCGTCGGCACCACGGGCCTGAGCGGCGAGCAGCGCTTCGAACTGGCCGCCTTCGCCGAGACCATCCCGCTGGTCTTCTCGCCCAACATGAGCGTCGGCATCAACATGATGATTTGGCTGCTGCGCATCGCCACCGAGGCCCTCGGCGAGGACTTCGACCTCGAAGTCTTCGAGATGCACCACCGCCACAAGGTCGACTCGCCCTCCGGCACCGCCCTGCGCCTCGCCGAGGTCCTCTGCGAGGCCCGCGGCCTCGACCCGACCACCCAGCTGACCTTCGGCCGACAGGGCTTCAAGCCCCGCTCCCCCGGCGAGATCGGCATGCAGGTCCTGCGCGGCGGCGACGTGGCCGGCGAGCACACGGTCTACTTCCTCGGCGACGGCGAGCGCCTGGAGATCACCCACCGCGCCTCCTCACGCAGCGTCTTCTCCAAGGGCGCGCTCCGCGCCGCCCGTTGGATCAAGGGGAAGCGGGCAGGGCTCTACGGGATGGACGAAGTCCTCGGTCTTTGATGGACGAAGTCCTCGGTCTGTAATCAACGAAGTCCTCGGTCTGTAATCAACGAAGTCCTCGGTCTGTAATCAACGAAGTCCTCGGTCTGTAATCGACGAAGTCCTCGGCCTGTAACGGATGAAGGCCACGACCCGTAATCCCCGCCGATCCGTCCCTCACTGGCGGAATCGGATGATCCGGGAGCCGCTGGTCTGGATGTTGAGGTAGAAGCCGAAGCGCAGGCTGATCTGGCCGTTGCGATCCTTGATGGCCTCGGGGGGGTTGGGGAAGGCCGCGGCGGCGCGGAAGGCCCGGACGGCCTCGTCGTCGAGGAAGGGGGCGCCGCTGGGCTTTTCGACGTGGAGCTTGCTGACGGAGCCGTCTCCGTTGAGGACGACGCTGATGATCGTCATGCGGTCTTCGACGCCGTAGATCTGGCGCCTCGGGTCGTGGAGCCGGTAGGTCTCGCTGGGGCGCCAGTGCTGGCTGACGGCGGTCTTCATCCGGTCGAAGTAGGCCCAGTAGCGGACCCGCTTTCGGTTGAGCAGATCTTTGTCGCCCTCCTCGACGTCCAGGTAGTCCTGAATCCTCCCGTCGCCGCCCTCGCCCTTGGCGTTGTTGAAGTTGGGCAGGATGTCGCTCGCCTCGACATCCGGGCCGCCCTGCTCGGCGCCGGGCGGGGTGGCCTCGGCGGAGTCCTCGCGCTCGGCGTTGTCGGGCTTGTCGTCGCGGGCCTCGACGCCGTCGGGGGTGTCGGGGTTGGCCTGCTTGGGGTCCTGGGTCCTGGCCTCGTCGCGCCTGTCCTTCGGGTCCGCGGCCGGGTCGCCCTGGGCGGCCTGCCTGGGGTTGGGCTCGGCGGGGGCGGGCTGGCCGACCGCGAGGCCGTCTCGCTTGCGGACGGTCTGCCTGTCCGCGTCGACCTTCTGGTTGTAGCGATCGACGAACCTGGCGTCCTCGGGGGCCTCCGTCTCGTCCTTCGGCTTGTCCAGGGAGACGATCTGAGGCTCCTCCTTCTCCTCCTCCTCCTCCTCAGGGTCGTCGACCAGATCGATCTCGTCGATTTGGGCGAGGTCTTCGAGGGTCTCGGCGGTCTGCGGGAAGAGGTGGGCCAGGGCCATGAGGGCGGGGACGTGGGTCAGCAGCGACAGAGCGGCGACCAGGGTCAGGAGCAGCGTTCTGGACTCGTCTCTACGCGTCATGATCGGGGTTTGCCTTGCGCGGCCTTGCGTGGACAGTGGACAGAACCTGCTGCGCTGTTCGTTTCATCCCCTCCAATATTATAGAGGGGGCTGCCCAGGTCGCAAGGCGGGCTCGCGTTGGAGGCGCAGGGGAGGCCGCGCTCGGGTGGGAATATGAGATCTGGCGGTGACTTGTTCGTTGCCCTGGCAGGGGCGCTGTGCTATGCGCATGGGCCGATTGTTGGGACCGATTCATGGAGACGTCATGAAAATCTATCCTGGTCAGGCCAAGGCCATCTCTCGCGATTTGATCGACCGCCTCATCGACGAGGAGCTCGTCGAGGTGGACGGGGAGTTCAAGGCCGAGGCCGAGGCCGATCTGGAGTCGATCCTGCGCGAGTACATCCGGACTGAGCGGGAGATCAACGACGAGGCCCGCGAGATGACCCGCGAGCGAGGGCTCGGCAACGCCGCCTTTGGTCGCATCAAGCGCAGGCTGGCCAAGGATAGGGACTTCGGGATTGGCGACGAGGCGATCGACTGGCTCATCGCCCAGCTCATCGAGATCCTGATGCACAGCGCCAACATCGAAGAGGTCTTCGGCGAGGACAGGGATCTGGCCGTCTCGATCAACAAGACGCTCAAGCTGCACGCCAACATCGAGACGGAGCTGGACCGCGAGGTCCGCGGAAAGCTCAAGAACCTCGAAGAGGGCTCCAACGCCTGGGACATCGAGTACGAGCGCGCGCTGGACGCCCTCAAGCGCAACAAGGGCCTCGTCTGAGGTTCCCGTTGATGTCTCCGACACATGCGCGCCCGCGCGTGTCAGCTCGCCCGCTCGCCGGGCGGGCCACCACCGCCGCTGGCCTGCTCGCCGGGCGGGTCACCACTGCCGCTTGAGGCGGTTGCGGTTCTGCTTCCACCACCGACTCCAACGTTGAGCGCGGACCTGCCCGCTTGATTGCGACAGCAGATGCCAGCGCCCTGTGCGCTCGGCGACGACGAGCGCGGCGTTGTAGCCGAGGTGATCGTCGCGCCGGAGGACGGGCATGAGCTTGTCGATGGCGGCGTAGCTGACCAGATCGGGGATCTTGACTCCGGCCTCCTTGAAGCCGCTCAAGACCAGCGCGTCCCGGCTCTTGTTCTTGTTGTCCTTCCACCACTCCTTCCACTTGTTGACGCCGTCGCGCCGAGCCCGGTCCTTCATCGGGCGCTCCCAGCGGATCTTGAAGCTGTGGTTGGTGATCCGCTTCAGCGTCTCGGCGACCTCCGCCCGGACCTCCTCGTCCGGGGTGTCCAGGGCGTCGATGAGGGCGGGGACGAGGGAGAGGGACATGATGTTGCGCGTGGCGCGGGCCGCCATCGCGCGCTCGGCGGTGCTGTTCGCCAGGTCGTCGCCGATCCGGCGCTCGGAGGCCAGCGCCTGGGTCAGCAGGGGCAGCGACTGGTTGGCGCCGACGCGCGTCAGCACGTCGTAGGCGCGGCTGATCTGGGACGCCGTGCGGTGCGGGTCCTCGACGAAGGGGGAGGCGTGCTCCGGCGGCCTCGGCGCGCGCTGGTCGGATTCTTCAACAACGGCGCTGCCTTGGCCCTCGCCCGAGGGCTTTCGGGGGAAGGTGAAGGCGGGATCGTCGACGGCGACGCCGCCGCCGGGGCCTCGGATGAAGGCTTCGAGGGCGCTGTAGACCTCGGGGTCGCGCGGTCGCCACTGGCCGATCAGGGTGAGGGTCTTCTCCCGGACGGCGGGGTTCTCGTCGAAGAGGGCGACGGCGGCCAGCGTCGCGGCGCTGTCGGTGGCCTGGATCCGATCGAGCCAGCCCAGGACGCCCAGGCGCACCGCCGGATCTGGATCGTTGAGGCCCATGAGCAGGGCGCGCATTCGGGCTTCGAGGTCGACCTTGAAGGTGTCCACCCAGGACCACAGCGGCGAGCCGTTGATGCAGCCCTCCAGCATGTCGGTCTTGGGGCAGTAGATCCGCAAGTGCAGGTGATCCGAGTGAGGCGAGGAGTCGGTGGGCTGCCAGAGGATCTTCTCGGCGCGCTCGATGATCTCGGCGTCCTCGCCTTGAGCGCGGGCGTGCTCCAGGAGCGCGTCGCGCAGCCAGGTGGCGATGAAGAGCCACTGGACCTGCGACCCCTCGTGGGTGATCAGCGCCTTGACGAGGCTCCAGTTGCGCGCGACGTCGAAGAGGAAGCGGCCCTTGCTGGCCTTGAGGTCGGGGCCGAACTCCAACAGCGAGGGGGCCTCGACGGGCTCTTGTCGGGCGTCCAGGACGAAGAAGGCCAGATCGGCGTCGCGGCCGGAGTTGTGCGAGCGGCTCCACGAGATGTCGCCGCCGCCCTTGACCGACATGTTGCCCAGCATGAGGCGCGGGCCAGGGTGGGCCTCCTGGACGGCGCGGCCGGCGTGGAGGATGAGGGAGACGAGCTCCTCGGTGCCGAAGTTCGTGTTCCGGGCGCGCACGTTGTCCAGCACGGCGTGGTGCTCGCCCTCGATGGGCAGGGCCGCCGAGCGCAGCAGGACCCCGTCGGAGGTGTCGCCCAGGCTCAGAGAGCCGGGGACGTCCCGCCCGGGGTCGATGATCCGGGTGTAGGGCAGATCCTCGACAAGGGCGACCGGCTCTGGCTCGGGATCGGGGGCCTCGGAGGAGAGGGGGTCGCGCTTGGACGGCTCGCCCTCGGGCGGCTCGGTGCGCGAGAGGGTGCGGGTCCTGGCCGGGTGGAGGGGCTCGGCGCTGGCGACGAAGGTGGGGGAGGGGGCGCAGCTCAGGACGACGAGGGCGAAGGCGAGCGCTGTTGCGATCCCCGGCTTCGGCAAAAAAGTGAATGAGTGTGCGGATCTGGGGGGTGTTCGGGGCGCGTGGGGTGGTGCTGTCGGCCTCATGGCGTCTGCTCCTGGGTCGAGGTGGCGCCCGATCGTCCTTGATCGGGCCTTGCGCCGCGGGGCCTGGTGGCCGTCGCGGGCGGAGTCGGGCGCGGGCCTGCCGGTGCCCAGCGGCGAGGCCGGCAGGCCGGAGGCGGCGCGTCAGGCTTCGATGGCGTTGACCAGGGCCAGGAAGTCGCTCTCGGAGATGATCTTGAGCGCGGCGCCCTGGCCGATGAGCTGCTCGGCCTTCTGGAGCTTGCTGGAGCGCCAGCCGGTCTTGAAGCGATCCATGTCCTTGTCGCCCAGGACGAGCAGGTCGAGGGTCTTGGTGACGGCGCCGGCGGCGGTGGCGCCGTGGGCGTTGACGAGATCCTGGGCCTTGCCGCGCGTCATCGAGGCCATCGCGCCGGTGAAGAGGACGCTCTTGCCCGAGAGCGCCGAGCGGGTGATCGGGGTCTCGGAGGCCAGCTCGCCGGGCCAGCTCAGGGTGATGAAGCCGAGCAGCTCGTCGATGAGCTTGGACTTCTCCTTGAGGCCCTCCACGACGGCCTGCGCGATGGTGTCGCCGATGGTGTGCAGGCCGGCGAGCTCGCTGGCCTCCAGGGCGCGGATGCGGTCGAGGTTGCCGTAGGTCTCGGCCAGGAGCTTGGAGACGTGCTTGCCGAGCTCATCGATGCTCAGGGCGCGCAGGAAGACCTCGGCGGGCAGCCTCCGGCAGCTCTGGACGTTGGCGACCAGCTTCTGGGCCGAGCGCTCCCCCATGCGCTCGAGGTGCTGGATGCGGTGGGCCTCCAGGCGGAAGAAGTCGGCCACGGAGCGCAGCAAGCCGGCGTCGAAGAGCTGGGCCAGGACGATGGGGCCGAAGCCGTCGGCCTTGAGCGTGCTGATGAAGTGCTCCAGGTTGCGAAGCTGGTAGATCCTGCAGCTCTCGGTGTGGCGGGCCATCAGCACGTCGCGAAGCCGCCACGCCTCGCCGCCGCAGTCCGGGCAGGCCGTCGGGATCGCCACCTGCACCGCGCCGTGGCTCAGGATGGCCTCGACGTGGGGGATGACGCCGCCGCGGCGCATCATCAGCACCTCGGAGCCGAGGAAGAGCTGCCCGTCCTTGCCCAGCGACTCCATGATCGCCAGGTTGTGCAGCGAGGCGCGGGTGACGCTGGCGCCGGAGAGCTCGACCGGGTCGACCACGGCGACCGGGTTGATGGCGCCGGTGCGCGACACGCTCCACTCGACCTCGCGCAGGATGGAGGTGCCCGAGTCGCCCTGGAACTTGTAGGCGATGGCGTAGCGCGGGTGGTGGGCGGTCAACCCCAGGCGAGCCTGCTCGTCGAGCCGGTTGGCGCGGAAGACGATCCCGTCGGTCTCGTAGTCGAGCTTGCCGCGGATGGCCAGGATGCGATCGTAGGCCGCCTGGAGGTGGGCGCGGTCGACGAGCTGCGGCTCGACGGACTCGAAGCCCAGCGCCTTGAGGCGCGCGGCCTTCTCGACCTCGGTGGCGAAGCGCTCGCCGATGATGTCGTAGGCCAGAAAGCGCAGCTTGTAGTTGGCCGTCCTGGCCGAGTCCTTCTGCTTGAGGCCGCCGGCGGTCAGGTTGCGCGTGTTGGCGAACTGATCCTTGAAGTGGGCCTCGAAGATGCTGTTGGGCATGTAGGCCTCGCCGCGGACCTCGAAGGCCGCGCCGTCGACCCTCAGGGGCAGGCCGACGATCTGGCGGGCGTTCTCGGTGACGATCTCGCCGACGGCGCCGTCGCCGCGCGTGGCCGCCAGCACCAGCCGGCCCTCGCGGTACTTCAGGCTCAAGGCCACGCCGTCCACCTTGGGCGAGACGACCGCGTCCCCTTCGAACTTGTCGAACCACTTGAGCAGCGTGTCCTCGTCGTAGCACTTCTCCAGCGAGAGCATCACGGAGTCGTGGGTGACCTTCTCGCCGATATCAAGCTCGTCGGGGATGGGGTAGCGCGCCATGACATCGGCGATCCGGGCGCGGAACTCCAGATCCTGGATGGCCCCTCCCGTCCCCACGGCGTGCAACACGCGGCTCGACGGCGCCCGCGCCTTGAGCGCCTCGATGAGCCGGTCGTAATCGTAGTCCGAGATGATGGGCTGGGCGCGGACCCAGTAATGGTAATTGTGGGCGATGACTTCGCGCTCGAGGGCGGCGACGTCCATGTCGGGGAGGTTTTCGATCGTGCTCATGCGGGTGCTGAAGTCCTGACAGGGTCAAAGTCGAGCGCGGGCCAGGTGCGCCCGCCGGTGATTGGTGCGGCGGAATGTTCCGACCTCTGGCCGCCCCTGTCAATACGCTCGGCCTGCTCGGCTTGACACGGGAGGTCACAGGCGTCAAGTTGCCCCCAAATGGCCCGCCCTGGGCCTGAAGAAGAGGATCTGCCCTGACGCGTTGTTCAGCAGTGAGGGGGGAGGTGTCATGGATAAGTCATCGAAGTTGTTTGATTTTAATTGCTCATCTTGCGGCGCCAGCGGCAAGGTGCCCTTCCAGCCCCGCCCAGGAAGCGCGCTCAAGTGCCGCGCCTGCTTCGGCAAGGACAAGGCGGTCGGGGGCAGATCCGAAGGACGCACCAGCGACAACCGGCGCGACGAACGCGCCGACAAGCGCTCCGGACCTCGCCGTGAGGGCGGCCCAGCGAGGGGTCAGGGCGACGAGCGCGGCCGCGCGCGCGGCGAGGGCGGGTCCAGAGAGGATCGTGGCCCCCGCGGCGAGGGCGGGCGGCCCGGCAACGATCGCGGCCCGAGGCGTGAGGGCGGCGGCCGGCAAGATGAGGGCGGCCGGCCTGGGCCGGGCCGAGGGGAGGGGCGCCCCGGAGGCTCCGGCGGGCGCCGAGGGCCCCAGAACAAGATCTACGAGATCTCCTGCGTCGAGTGCGGGTCCAAGGACTTCGTGCCCTTCGAGCCCCGCGCGGGCAGCAACGTCCTGTGCTCCAAGTGCCACGGGACGGCCAGGGAGGAGCGAGATCGGCGCCAGAGCTACTTCGATAAAGGCCGGGAGGGGAGGTCGAGCGCCAACAGCGTCCACATCCCCAGGATCGATCACGGCACCCGCGTCTCCTTCCCCATCCAATGCGATCAATGCGCTAAAAGGGAGGTTCTGGACTACATGCCCAGGACCTCGGGGCCGGTGCTGTGCACGGCCTGCACGGAGAAGAAGTTCGGGAGCACCTGGTTTCAGGCCAAGCAGGCCGCCGAGCGGGCCAAGGAGCTCAAGCGCGCCGAGCGCGAGCGCAACCAGATCGCCCGTCAACAGGCCGAGAACCCCGAGCGCGCCATCCACCAGCCCACCCCCGAGCGCCTGGAGGACTTCGAGGCGATCAACGACCTGGTCAAGGTCCGCCGCTCCTGACACCAGGGCAATCGCAAAGTCGACTTCGATGGTGGACACGTCGGGATCGTCGAGTCGACTTCGATGACGGGCACGTCGGGATCGGCGAGTCGACTTCGATGGCGGTCACGTCGAGATCGGCGAGTCGACTTCGGTGACGCACACGTTGGGATCGGCGAGTCGACTTCGATGACGGTCACGTCGAGATCTGGGAGTCGACTTCGGTGATGGGCACGTCGAGATCAACGAGTCGACTTCGATGGCGGTCACGTCGGGATCGGCGGGTCGACTTCGTTGATGGACAAGGTGAGATCGGCGAGTCGACTTCGTTGGGTGAGCTCTGCACGTTGACGGTCCACCCGGGCTTGCGCCCGGGCCTTGGGTTTTGTCCTGCGTCGCCCCGCCATACGGCGGGGCTGGCCAGGGGTGTCAGCGTTCGTGGGGCGTGTCGCCTGGGTCGAACTCACAGGAGATGTTGGGGGCTGGGAAGCAGGCATCGCTCGCCTTTGAGAGAGTCTGCCGCTTGAAGGTTGACGTCCCGTCGCCAGCCCCGGAGGGGCGTGCCTGGACAAATTGTAGGCCCGGGCGCGAGCCCGGGTGGACCGACAACGTGCGGATCGCATCAACGAAGTCGACTCGCCGATCCCCCTTGTCCGTCAACGAAGTCGACGCGCCGAGCTCGACGTGTGCTTCAACGAAGCCGGCTCGCCGCTCTCCCCTTGTCCATCATCGAAGTCGACTTCGCGATTGCCTTGCTCCTGACGCCCGCCCTCTGCCCCCCACGCCCTGACGATGCGCAGGCCGCGCTGCCGCCTCATGCCCCGCCCGCGAAGGGGGAGAGGGCCGCTTGCGTCTCCACGGCCTGCTCTCTATATTGATGCCCTGTGGTGGTGTGACCAGGGCCACTCTCGCTTCCGACCTCAAGAAGGAAGTTCTCGATTTCTTTACACAAAAGACATGCACGTCGCCTTCCGCAACGCAGGAAGGGGCGTCCATTGTTTTTGTCAGATACAGCACAGGAGTTGGCGATGGACGATCGATCACGGCATACCCACCCTCTCATGAGGGCGATGACGCTCAGGGCCCTCGGATTGGGCCTCTTGAGCGCCGCATTGGTGCTCGCGGGTTGTTCAGACAACCCGAGGGGCCAGTTTGGTCCGGTCGATCCAGGCCCCGAGGTGGACAACGAGCCGGAAGGGGCGCCCGAGGCGACACCCGAGGCCACGCCCGAGGCTACGCCTGAGGCGACACCCGAGGCGACGCCCGAGGCCACGCCCGAAGTCGAGCCGGAGGGGATGCCGGAGGCGGAGCCGGAGGGAGAGCCTGAGGGAGAGCCCGAGGGTGAGCCTGAGGGTGAGCCCGAGATGGTGGATCCCCAGCGGCCGCCGACGCTGCTGGAGTTGACCCCGACGCGCGGCTCGGTGGTGGGCGGGACGGAGGTGTTGATCACGGGCGACGGCTTTACGGAGCAGACCGAGGTCTTCTTCGCCGCGCGGCGGATGCAGCAGGTTCAGATCATCAGCGACTCGCAGCTCATCGGCCGGACCCCGCCGGGCGCGGTGGGGCACGTCAACGTCAAGGTCACGACGGAGTACGGCGACGACGAGCTCGTCCAGGCCTTCAGCTACTTCGAGCCGCTCTCGGTGACGCGGGTGTCGCCGGGGCGCTCGCCGTCGATCGGCGGGGAGACGGTGATCGTCTCGGGCTCGGGCTTCAGCGAGCAGACGCTGGTGACGGTGGGCGGCCGCGCGGCCATCGAGGTGGACTTCGTCAGCGCCGAGACGCTTCAGATCGTCACGCCGCCGGGCCAGGTTGGCCGCCAGGACGTCCGCCTGACGGATCGGAACAGCTCGGCGCTGCTGGCCGGCGGGATCGTCTATTACGAGGCCGTGGATCTGGCGCGCGTCTTCCCCTCGGCGGGGTCGTCGCGCGGGGGCAACGAGGTCACGCTCTTTGGGGCGGGCTTTGACCAGTCCACCCGCGTGCGCTTCGGAGACATCGAGGTCGACGGCCAGTTCGTCAGCAGCGGCGAGCTGCGCGCGACCGTGCCGCCGGGGCCTGTGGGCTTCGTCAACGTGCAGGTGAGCAACGACAACGGCATCGCGGGGCTGCTGCAGGGTTATTACTACTTCAACCGGGTGGCCCAGGACCTTGAGGTCTATGGCCTGAGCCCCACGTCGGGGCCGGCTTCGGGCGGTCAGCTGGTGACGATCGTCGGCCAGCGCCTCGACGCGCCGGGCCTCTCCATCACCCTCGGCGGCGATGAGGTGGAGATCGACGAGGTCACGGCGACGACCGCGACCGGGATCACGCCGGCCGGGGCTGTCGGCCTCGCGGATCTGGTGGTGAGGACGGACGAGGGCGCCGTGACGCTCAGGGGCGCCTACAGCTACGTCCCGACGCTGGAGGTCGAGGCGGTCGCCCCCGCCACCGCCCATGTGTCTGGCGGCGTCGAGGTGCGGATCTCGGGCGAGGGCTTCACGGATCAGAGCCTGGTGTACTTCGGGTCGCAGCGGGCCGAGGTGCGCTCGGGCAGCTCGGACGAGCTCGTGGTCGTCGTGCCGCCGGGCGCTCTGGGGGCGGTCGACGTGACGGTGCGCGAGGGCCAGCTGGCCTCGACGCTGGAGGAGGGCTTCACCTACACGCAGGAGGTCAACATCTTCGGGCTGACGCCGACGAAGGGCAGCATCGCAGGGGGGACCTTCGTGGTCTTGCGCGGCGAGGGCTTCGCGTCGGTGCCGGAGGTGCGCTTCGGGATCAACGCGGGGACGGCGGTGCGGCTGCTGGACTCCTCGACGGTGACGGTGCTGGCGCCGGCCGGCCGCGAGGGCGCGGTGGACGTGACGATGGTCTTCGGGGCGCAGAGCATCCGGGCGCCGGAGCGCTTCACCTACTTCAACCCGGGGACCCGCTTCGGGGGCGTGTGGGGCGACTCTATCCAGGGCTCGGTCAACGTCTCGGTCTTCAGCACGGGCGGCGGCCCGGTGGCCAACGCCTATGTGACGCTGGCGGTGTCGCGCAACTCGCCCTACCGGGGCTTCACCAACGCCGGCGGGCAGGTGACCTTCTCCGGGCCGGAGCTCTCCGGCCGCCAGAACGTCACGGCCGTGGCGGCGGGCTTCTCGTCCGCGACGGTGCAGTCCTTCAACGCCGAGAACGTCACGGTCTTCCTCTCGCCGCTCGAAGGCGACGGCTCGCCGCCGGGAGGGCCGCCGCTGGGGACGATTACGGGTTACATCAGCGGCGTCGAGAAGGTCGGCGATCCTGGCCCCAACGAGTTCGAGCTGGCCATGGTCATGACGACGACGCCGAGCCCCTTCAGAGGCAACCCCCCGACCGGCAACGGCAATGTGGTGCTGGGCAACGGCCGCTACACCCTGCAGAGCCGCCTGGGCGACGTGGCCGTGATCGTGGTCGCGGGCCTGTTCAACAACCTCACCGAGGAGTTCACGCCCCTCTACATGGGCGTGCGGCGCTACCTCTTCGTCTCGCAGGGGCAGACCTACAACGTCGATCTGGAGGCCGACATCCCGCTCAACCGCCCGATCACCTTCAAGGTCACCAACGCCCCGCGCGGCAACCCCGGCCCCAACGTCAACCTCGTCATCCCCTACCTGGACTTCGGCTTCGAGGGGACCTTCGGGGGGATCGACGTGGCCGAGGGCCCCGGCGAGTTCGTCACCGCCGAGCACCAGCCCGCCCTTGAGGGCATCCTCTCGGACGTGAACTACTTCATCCTCGGCGGGGCGTGGACCAACGGCGCGGCCCCCTACAGCCTCGCGATCCAGCGCAACGTCGTGCCCGATGGCCTCGTGGAGCTGCCGCCGCTGCTGGGCGTGCCGACCCCGCTCAACCCCACCGACGGGGGCCGCGTGGTCAACAACTACGTCGAGTTCAGGCCCAATTCGGTCTCGCCGCCCGACTTCTACTTCATCCAGATCGAGAAGTTCGATCGCACGCCGGTCTGGGACGTCATCCTGCCCGGCAACGAGCCCTACTTCCAGCTTCCCGAGCTGCCCGACTTCTCGGATCTGCCCATCGACGAGCGCCCGGCCCCTTACGTCGGCGGCGCCCTGGCGATGTACGTGACCTCGGCCCGGGCCTTCGAGTTCGACTACGACAACTTTGAATACAACGACTTCGGCCTGGACAACTGGGAGGTCTTCTCCTCCACGGCCTGGACCATCCAGCTGCGCTGAAGAGGCGCAGGCTGGGCGCCGACTGGGAGGCGCCCTCCACCTCATCGGGCCTGACGCACGCGGGCGCGTCGGGCCCCATGGACAGCGGCCGTCATCTGGCCGCAAGGGCGAGCATGAAGCCATCCCCACCGCGCGCTGTTCCCGGCCTCAACCTCCTGCTGGCCTCGTCGCTGTTCGCTCTGCTGGCCCTGGGCCTCGCGGGGTGCGGCGACAACCCCACGGGATCCTTCGGTTCAGGTCCCGCGATCGACCTCCCCGACGCCGACAACCCCGATCCCCCAGACGCGAACCCCACTCCGGACGCCACCGCCGAGCCCGACGTCGCCCAGGACGAGGACGTCCCTGGCCCAGCCGACGCCACCGAGCCGGAGCCAGCACCGGATCCCGAGCCCGAGCCTGAGCCGGAGCCTGAGCCCGAGCCGGAGCCTGATGCGCAGCTGCGCGTCTTGAGCGTGTCGCCGGATATTGGCTCCGTCGAGGGCGGCACGCTGGTCGTCATCACGGTCGCCGGGCAGCTCAGCTCGCCCCAGGTGCTGATCGCCGGTCGCCTCGCGGCCGAGGTCCGGATCCTGTCCCAGCACACCCTCCAGGCCCTGACCCCGCCGGGCTTCGCCGGCCCCTCCGAGGTCAAGATCATCGACGGCGAGCAGAGCGACGCGCTCGATAGAGGCTTCACCTACGTGGCGCCGCTGCGCATCGACGCCGTGGTGCCCGCGCGGGGCTCCTCGGGCGGCGGCGAGATCGTCGAGATCGTCGGCGCGGCCTTCGAGCAGCGCGTGGAGGTCAGCTTCGGGGGGCGGGCGGCCGTGGAGGTGACCCGCGTCTCGGACACGCGCCTCGTCGTCGTGACCCCGGAGCGCGCCGCCGGCCTGGTGGACGTGCGCGTGACCGACGCCTTCACCTCGGCCACCGCTGCGGGCGCCTACCGCTTCATCGACGCCGTCACCGTCGACAGGCTCCTGCCCGCCGCGGGGCCCAGATCCGGCGGCGGCGTGACCATCCTGTCCGGACGCGGCCTGACGCCGGACACCCGCGTCACCTTCGGGGGCATCCCGGCGAGGGTCAACGTCGTCAACGACACCCGCGTCGAGGTCACCGTCCCTCCTGGGCCGGCTGGCTCCGTGGACATCGAGGTGCAGAACGCCAACGGCGCCGACGGCCTCCCCGGCGGCTACACCTACCTCGGCCAGGGTGTCGAAGGGCTTGTTCTTGCTTCGATTTTTCCCAACGAGGGGCCAGCCGTCGGCGGGCAGGAGGTCATCCTCTCAGGCTCGGGCCTCGACGGCGACGATCTGGAGGTGACCATCGGCGGCGCCCAGGCGCTCCTGATCGAGGTCACGGCCTCCGCCATCCGCGCCCGGACGCCCCAGGGCGCCCTCGGGCCTGCGGACGTGCGGGTGTCGACGGAGCGCGGCGTGTCGGCGCTGGCTGGAGGCTACACCTACCTGGAGACGCTGCGCGTCGACAGCGTCTCGCCCGACGAGGGGCCGACCGCAGGCGGGACCGCGCTGACCTTCCGAGGCCGCGGCTTCGACCCCGGCACGCGCTTCTTCATCGGGCCGATGGAGGTCCGCGATCTCGTCGTGGAGAGCGGGCAGCTGGCGCGGGCCGTGTCGCCCCCCGGCAGCCTCGGGCTCAACGACGTCGTCGCCTCGGAGCCCAGGCAGACCCACCGGCTCCCCGAGGGCTACCGCTTCACGGCGCCGGTCGAGGTCAGCTCCTTCCAGCCGCTCAGGGGCAGCATCGCCGGCGGCACGGCGGTCACGGTGCGCGGGCGCGGCTTCGTGCCGGGGGCCGCGGTGAGCCTGGGCGGGCAGCCCTGCCTTGAGGCGCGGGTCGTCGATCAGGCGACGATCACCTGCGTGAGCGCCCCCCACAACGAGGCCGCCGTCGTCGTGGAGGTCACCCAGGGCGGCCTGAGCGCCCGCGCCCCCTTCCCCTACATCTACTACCACCCGGCCAGCCGCTTCGGCGGCGCCTGGGGCGACGCGATCCGGGGCACGGTCAACGTCAGCGTCTTCTCGATCCAGGGATCGCCGGTCGAGGACGCCTTCGTGATGCTGACGGTCGACGGCGTCACCGATCACCAGGGCTTCACCGACGAGCGCGGCCTGCTGACCTTCTCCGGCAATGACGTCTTCGGCAACCAGTTCGTCTCGGCCACGGCGGCGGGCCACTCCTCGGCCAGCGTCCAGGCCGTCGACGCCGAGAACATCACCATCCTGCTCTTCCCCACGGTGCCGCCCAGCGGCGGCGGGGGCGGAGGGGCGCTGCCGCTGGCGACGATCACCGGCCAGGTCAGCGGCTTCCAGAAGATCGCCGAGCCCGGTCCAGACGAGCGCCAGATCATCATCGTCGAGACCACCCGCCAGTCGGCCTCGCGGCCCAACCCCTGGCCCGGCAACGGGAACATCGTCGATCCCAATGGGGATCGGACCTACACCCTGACCAGCCGCGTCGGCGACATGGCCGTCGTCGCCTGGGGCGGCCTCATCAACGACCGCACGGGGCGCTTCACCCCCTACGCCATCGGCCTGCGGCGCTTCCTCTTCGCCTCTCAAGGGCAGACCTACAACGTCGATCTGGAGCTGGACATCGACCTCATCCACCCGCTGACCTTCAAGCTGACCGGCGCGCGCCTGCGCCCCGAGGGGCCGGACATCAACCGCGTCACTCCCTGGGTCGATCTGGGCTTCGAGGGCGTCTTCGGCAGCTACGACGAGGCCGTGGGCGTCGGCGACATCCTCGTGGCCGAGCACCAGCCCGCCCTGGAGGGGGCCCTGGCCGACGCCAGCTTCTTCGTCTACGGCGGCTCCTACACCGGCGGCGGCTCGCCCTCGTCGCTGAGCATCATCCCCGTCCTTCGGGACACCGAGGGCATCATCGACATGCCCCCGCTCATCGGCATCCCCAGGCCGCTGCTGCCCGCCGAGGGCGAGCTGGCCCGGGGCGGCTACGTCGCCTTCGAACCCGACAACAACCTCCGCCCGAGCTTCTGGCAGATCCAGATCTACCAGCTCCCCGCCACCCTCGTCTGGGAGGTCACCGTCCCCGGCGAGCAGACCTGGTTCCACCTGCCGCGCTTCCCCGACTTCAACGATCTGCCCCCGGAGCTGCGCCCCACGCCCTACGCCTACAACGGCTCGCTCTTCATGGTGATCACCGGCGCCCGGATCGAGGGCTTCGACTACGACCGCCACGAGTACCTCAACGACCTGCGCGGCCAGAGCCGCTGGCAGTCCTGGGCCCGCAACAGCTACTTCATCCGCATCGAGTAAGCCCTCGGCCCCCACACCCTTGCAAGCGCCGCCCCCGCCTTGCTAATGACCCCTTGTCCAGCCCCTTGCCGCTCGACCTTTTGAGGGCGGCATGATACATTTGAGCAGTTGTCCGTCCCGGTCGGACCTCCTCTGGCTCAACGCGCCCGCGCGGCGCCCATCGATGGCCCAGGATCATGAAAGTCACCCCGATGATGGAGCAGTACTTCGCCTCCAAGAACGCGCACCCCGACGCGATCTTGTTCTTTCGGATGGGCGACTTCTACGAGATGTTCTTCGAGGACGCCGAGACGGTCTCGCGCGAGCTTGATCTGACGCTGACGGCCCGCAACAAGGCCGACGACACCCCGATCCCGATGGCGGGCATCCCCCACCACGCCTCCGACGGCTACATCGCGAGGCTGGTCGAGAAGGGCTACACGGTCGCGGTCTGCGAGCAGCTTGAGGCCGCCGAGAGCGTCCAGGGCAGCCGCCCCGTGCGCCGAGGGGTCACCCGCGTCGTCACCCCTGGCGTCGTCCTGGACACCGACTCGCTGGACGCCAAGGCCAACAACTACCTCGCCGCCGTCTGCGCCTCCAGGGACCGCCGCGATCCAGGCTTCGCCCTGGCCTACGTCGACGCCTCGACGGGCGAGTTCCGCGCCACCGAGCTCGGCGACGTCACCCAGCTCCAGAGCGAGCTCGGCCGCGTCCGCCCCCGCGAGGTCCTCGTCCCCGAGGCCGACGCCCAGCAGGTCGCCGAGATCCTCAAGGGCATCGAGGGCTCCTACCTGCGCGAGGTCCCCGATCGCAGCTTCGACGCCAAGGAGGTCCTCAAGGCCCTGGAGTCCGCCGAGGAGCTCGACAGCGAGATGACCGCGACCTCCTACTTCGCAGGCCTCGACACCGTCCGCGGCTTCTTCTCCACCGTCGGCCGCTTCGACGGCCGCCTCGTCGCCACCATCGAGCGCGCCGTGGCCGCCGTCGTCGCCTACCTCGTCTACACCCAGCGCGGCGTCGCCTCCCACATCCGCAGCGTCGAGTGCTACCGCGGCGACGAGTACCTCATCCTCGACGACGCCACGCGCGCCAACCTCGAGCTGACCGAAACGCTCATGGGCGGCAAGAGGCAGGGCAGCCTCATCAGCGTCCTGGACATGACCATCACCGCCATGGGCGCCCGACGCCTGCGCGGCTGGATGACCTACCCGCTGCTGGACGTCTCCCGCATCGAGCGCCGCCACGACGCCGTCGCCGAGATCAAGGACGACCTCGGCCTGCGCCAGGAGATCCGCGAGCACCTCAAGGCCACCTACGACATCGAGCGCCTGACCGCCAAGGTCTCCAGCGGCGCCTGCAACGCCCGCGACCTCCTCAACCTGCGAAAGACCCTCGACACCGTCCCCCCCATCCGAGAGCTCCTGTCCAACACCCGAGCCGATCTCCTGCGCATCATCGGCGAGCGCCTCGACCCCTGCGGCGACCTGCGCGCCACCCTCGACAAGGCCCTCGTCCCCGACCCCCCCGCCTCCACCCGCGAAGGCGGGCTCTTCCAGGCGGGCTACCACGAGGAGCTCGACGAGCTGATCTCCATCAGCCAGGACGGCAAGGACTGGCTGCTGCGCTACGAGACCAAGGAGCGCGCCGCCAGCGGCATCACCAGCCTCAAGGTCAGATACAACAAGGTCTTCGGCTACTTCCTCGACATCACCCGCGCCAACCTCCACCTCGTCCCGGACCACTACATCCGCAAGCAGACCCTCGCCAACTCAGAGCGCTACTACACAACCGATCTCAAGGAGTACGAGGAAAAAGTCCTGACCGCCGACGACCGCCGCGTCGCCCTCGAAGCCGACCTCTTCGAAGAGCTCCGCGCCGAGGTCGGCCGATACGTCGGGCGCCTCAAGCAGACCGCCTACCTCCTCTCCTCGCTCGACGTCCTGGCCGCCCTGTCCGAGGTCGCCAGCCGCTACAACTACTGCCGGCCCGAGGTCCACGACGGACCCGAGTTCGACATCCAGGACGGCCGCCACCCCGTCGTCGAGCGACACCTCGGCGACCAGCGCTTCGTCCCCAACACCATCACCCTCGACTGCAAGGCCAACCAGCTCCTCATCATCACTGGCCCCAACATGGCCGGCAAGAGCACCGTCATCCGGCAGGCCGCCCTCATCGCCCTCATGTCCCAACTCGGCAGCTTCGTCCCCGCCGCCTCCGCGCGCCTCGGCGTCGTCGACAAGATCTTCAGCCGCGTCGGCGCCTCCGACAACCTCGCCCGAGGCCAGTCCACCTTCAGGGTCGAGATGACCGAGACCGCCCACATCCTCAACACCGCCACCCGGGTACGCGGCCGAGGCGCCGTCGTCACAGTCGCAAGCGCCGCCGAAGCCGTCTCCGTCTCCGTCGGCGTCGCGCTCATCGCGGACATCAGGGCAGGGGTCGCAGGCGTCGGGAAG
>SYOX01000174.1 GCA_005804885.1 Pseudomonadota bacterium | reverse complement strand
CGGCGGCGGCCGGCGCGGCGGCGTCGAGGGCGGCCAGCGCGCCGGCGGCGTCTCCGTCGGCGGCGGCCAGGGCGTCGGCGGCGTCTCCGGCGTCGGCGGCGCGGGGCGCGGGCAGGTCTCCGAGCGCGCTGACAGGGGAGGGGTCGGGGTCGTCCAGCCGCTCGATCCCGAGCCACTGCGGCTGCTCCATGTAGGCGTAGCCCACGAGGCCGAAGATGAGCAGCAGCAGGACGATGACGATCGTCGGCGCCATGGAGCCCTCGCGGCGGGGCTCGGGGTCGTCGTAGAGGTCGGCGGTGCGGCTGAGTTCGAGGGGCTTGGGCGGCGCCAGCTCGCTGGCCATGTCAAAGGACAGGGGCGAGTCCCTGAAGGGCTCGGGCGCTCTGACCTTGTCGATGGAGGGGGAGCTCTGGCTTGGGACGTCGCCGGATTTCTCGGCGAGCCATTCGGAGCTGGACGCGCTGGCGCTGGTTATGGCCCAGTCGTCGCCGGGGGAGGAGGCCTCGCCGAGGAGCCCGGGCGCCAGGGGGTCGAAGAAGTCGACGTCGACGGGGTCGGGCTCAGGGGCCTCGGTTTCGGGCGGGCGGGTCATGGGGGCGAGGCTGTCGGCGACTTGAAAGAAGCTCGACAGCTCGCCGATCCCGCCGAGCTTCTTCCAGGACTGCCCTGTCTTGCTGATCGAGTCGTCGCGAGAGACCTTCTGGTCGACGATCCACTTCTGGAGGGTGGTCAGGCCCTGGAAGTAGAGGACGTCTCCGGAGGCCTTGCGCAGCATCCAGCGGCGAGGGGGGGGTTGCTCGGCGCCTTTCTTGCCTTCGACACGGAAGACGTGGCTGCATTGGCTGCACTTGAGGTTGACGGGGCCGTGCTTGAGGCGGCCTTCGTTGAACTCATAGAGGGTCTTGCAGCTGGGGCAGCGGATGTCCATCAACGCCTCCGATGGGACCGGTATGGAGGAGAGTCTAGCACGGCTCCCGGCTCACGCGCCAGCGCTCGGGCTGCCCTCAAGGCAGCCTCAGGGGTTGCCTTGCTGGGGCAGCGCGCGCTGCTGGAGGCTGAGGCGTCGGCTCGTCTCTCGGGCGTCCTTGGCCAGCTCGCGCTGCCCCTTTCGGCTGTAGACGGTCTCGAGCATCTTGTAGACCTCGGGGTTGTTCGGGGCGATCCCCTTGGCCGAGATCAGGGAGTCAAGGGCCTCCTCGTACTTGCGCCGCCCGATGTCCTTGCGGGCCTGGCTCAAGAGGTCGGTGACGTGGTCGCCGTGTCCAAAGGGGCTCGGCGCCACGGGCACATTCTGGCCGGGATCGACCCTGGGCTGCGGCGTATTCTGCGGGGGCTGGGTCGGGCGCCTGGCGTAGGGGTCGGCGGCGGGGTCGGTGTTGGCGGGCTTGCGGACGCTCAGCTGCGGCTCCGCCTTCTTGGTGAGCGCTGCCGGCTGAGGCATCATCTTCTTGACGTCGATGACCCCGCCGGCCTGGAGGCCGACGAGGGTCACCAGCGCCACGGTGCCGACGACGGCCACGCCGATCCAGAAGTTGGGGTTGCCGGCCTTCTCATCCTCCTCCTCGGCCTCGGGCTCCTCCCGCTTGCGCGGCGGCGCGTTCTTGATCGGGCCGGTGGTCCCGCGGGTCGGGGTGGTGGCGACGGGGGCCTTGAGCTGGCCGGCGGCCCTTGCGGGCGCGCCCTTGGCGGATTCTCCCTTGCCCTGCGCGCCCTTGTTGGCGGACTCTCCCTTGCCCGGCGCGCCCTTGGCCGGGCCGTCGGGCTTGATCGAGGGGTCCAGCGGGCCGCTCCCGCGCAGCGGCGCAGAGGGCCCCGGCGCCCCCATCATCCCCTCGCCGGTCCGTCCGGAGCGGCCGAGGCCTGCGGCGATCTGAGGGTAGGCGTCGAGCGCCTTGAAGGTCTGGCCGTCGTGCGAGAGCTGGTAGCCGCTGAGCTCATCCCGGCCCGAGAGCCAGTTCTTCAGGCTGGTGGTGTCGGGGAAGTCGTAGATCAGCCCGAAGCTGGTCTTGAGCTTCCAGCTGGCGGTGCTCAGATCGATGGCCGCGGGGCCGCTGGGCGCAGGGGACTCGGGCGCCGCCTGCGGCTCCGGAGCCGGGGGCTTCTGGATGCGAGCGTGGGCGCCGGTGCCGCTGAGGAGGTCCGAGGGGAGGTTGCCGACCCGCGTGGCTTGCTCGTCGGAGGAAGTGGGCGTCGTCGCCCGACGGAGCCCCATCGGTGCAAGCCCCTGCGGGGCGTCCTCATCCGGCGGCTTGATGTAGAAGACGTGCCCGCACTCTGGACATTTGATGTTGCCGCCGCCCTTGGGGAACTTGTCCTCGCGGACGCGGTATTTCGTTGAGCATCGTTCGCACTCGACGATCATGCCCGCTCCTGCGGTGTGGAAGGTGAGACAGTGCGTCCCAGCGTGGTGGTGTCCTTCGCCGCGCGCAGTATACCCGCGCCCCGGCCTCGTGACCAGACTTTCACGGTCAAGCCAGACGCTCTGGGTGGTGGCTCTGGATCCACTGATAGGCCGCGCACCCCAGCCAGGCGCGCTCGGCGTAGGTGGCCCCGAGGTGGCCGACGATCAGCACCCGGCGCTCGCCGGCGAAGAGGATCGGCCCAGGTGCCACCGGCATCAAGGTCGATTGCTCCAGCGACTCCCAAGGCACGCACCGGCCGCGCACCCAGACCCCCTCGGCGTCCATCATGAAGCCGGGCCGGCCAAAGTGCCGCGCCGTGAGCAGGTCGTGCAGGGCGCCGACGAGCATCCAGCCGGCCAGCAGCCCCGCCGGCACGAAGCCCGTCGGGATCAAGGCCAGCGCCAGCAGCCCCAGCGCCCCCTTGTAGAGAGGCGGCGTCGCGCAGGCCTCCGGCAGCCGCACCAGCGGCCCCCAGGCCTCGAAGCGCTCTGGCGTCTGGCGGATCCGCACCCCGGGCCGCTCGGCGTGGACCTGCCCGGCCAGCGGCGCCGGGTCGTAGCGCACCACGTCGCGGGCCAGCCGCTCTCGGAGCTGCTGGCCGACCCAGGCCGCCGGCACCCGGCCTTGCGCCAGCACGAGGTCTGCGCCGGCCTGCAGGGCGATGGACCGCGAGGTGATCCAGTTGAAGACCGCGTAGCCGGCGTCGATGTCTCCGTGGCGGACGATGTCGACGCTGGCGTTGTGGAAGATCTCGCGGGTCTGGCCCGGCGTCGCGCGCATCCCCAGCGCCAGGTGCCACGCCTGCTGGCGCAGGTCCCCGGCCCGCTGGGTCTCGGCCCGCTGGTCCCCGGCCCACTGGGTCGAGGCGCGGCGCGGCGGGCCGTACTCGACCAGGCCGACGTCCCCGATGGGGAAGATCTGACCGTCCGGGCGGCCGATCTGGCCGCCCTTGAGGTCCACGTGGCAGCCGCGCGCCGGCAGGAGCAGCTCAGGCAGCGGCTCAGGCGCCGTGTCGTGCCCGACGAGCAGCTCGGGGGTCAGCGCGCCCCGGCTGCGGCGGGCCATCGACAGCTCCTTGAGCCAGTTCCAGAGCGGGATCAGCAGCCCGAGCAGCAGCCCGGCGCCGGTCAAGAGCGCCAAGGCCGACGGGTGCTCGATCCACCAGCGCGCCATCCCCAGCGCGCCGACCGTGACGCTGGCCGCCATCAGCGGCGCCGGCCTCAGGAGCCAGGCCAGGCGCATCGACGCCATCGGCTGGCGCTGATCGGCGGGCGGCTCCGGGCCGCTCTGTCGCAGCATCGCCCGGACGAGCAGGCGGCGGTGTGGCCACATGAGCAGGTGGCGCACGGGCCCGGCGGCGTCCGTCAGGGCGCTGACCGGCACGTCCTCCTCCACCGAGATCCCGAGGGGGGCGAGGTGGCCGCGGACCTCGCGCAGGAAGAGCTCGAAGGCCTCCCGTTGGAGCCCCGTCATCAGGTCGTCCGCGATCCGGTCCATCGGCAGCGACAGGTCGCGCCAGCGCGTCCAGAGGTGCAGCGTCGGGTTGTCGTCCGGCCCGCCCCCCTGCGTCACGAAGGCCCTGACGATGTCACCCCAGGCCAGCCGGCGGCGCCCGCTCAGGGTCCAGCAGGTCAGCGCCTCGTCGTCCATGCGGATGTGGGTCAGCGCCCTGGTCGCCCACCGGGCCAGGATCGCCGCGCCGCCGATGGCCGCGCCGAGGATGAAGCAGGCCGTGAAGAGCTCCCCGGTCCGCGCCCCGTCCATGGCCCAGATCGTCCCGGCGAGGCGCTCGTCGGAGCCGAGCATCACCAGCGGGGCGTAGATCACCAGCCCCAGCACGACCCCGCAGGCCAGGACCATGGCGGCGAGGGCGCCTGGCCCCAGGAGCAACGACATGATCCAGAACCACGCGGGCTTGATTACGCCCCACGTCCGGGGCGCGCTTTGAGCGGTCTCCTGCATCCTTAGCCTCCCATCGCATCCGGGCCAGTGAGCACAACCGGCCGCGGCTTCTGTCTATTCTCCCCCCGGCGCCAGGCACTCGGGGCGGGCCGGGTCCAGGTCGTTGGGCGCCCAGTCGTAGTCCAGGGCGCGCTCGACCGCGACGCCGTCGAGGCCCCCGGGTCGCAGGGCGCGGATGAAGTCCGGCACGGGCGCGACGGCCTCGAAGTCCGGCCTGAACCAGACGAAGAGGGCGCTGATCCCGTCGGGGCCGGCGCCCTTGGAGGGGTTGAGGAGGAAGGTCGCGGACTGGTCGGCGAGCTGGGCGTCGAGGCGGCCGCCCTCGTAGGCCTCGGCTCGGAGGTCCGGGCAGGAGCGCGAGGCGCAGTTGAGCGCGAAGTGCAGCCTCGGGTCGAAGGGCGCGCAGCGGGCCGACTCCTGAAGCGCGCCGTCGAGGGCCACGGGGTCGAGCGCGCGGGCCGAGGGGTGTTCCGCGACGCCGCGCAGGATCACGTGCTCGATGGCGTCGAGCGAGAGGCGCAGGCCGCCGACCACCCAGCGGCGCTGTCGGAAGAAGGCGAAGCCCTCGTCGTCGACCCGGAAGCCGGGGTCAAGGCCGCGGGCCTCGATCACGCCGGCGACCGTCAGGGCGTTGTAGGCGTTGACCCAGAAGGCCCGGCGGGCGTCGCGGTCGCCGAGGGCGTCGAGGTCCGCGTCGGCGAGCAGCTCCTGGGCGAGCAGGAGCAGGTCGAGGGCCTCGGGCGAGCGGGCCAGGGCGCCGTAGTCGAAGCACGAGCCCTGGACGTGGCGGCGCAGGAGCCCGCCCCAGGCGAGGGCGTCGGCGGGGCTCGGGCCGTCGATCGGGGGGCGCACTTCGGGCTCGGCGTCGGGGGGGGCCTGCGCCGCGTCGGGGACGTCTTGGGCGTCTCCGGCGTCCTGGGCGTCCTGGGCGGCCTCGTCGGGGTCAAAGCGGGCGATGAGGTCCCGGTTGCGATCGGTGTCCTCAAAGGTGACGTCCAGCCCGCAGCCGGCCTGCGCGCAGGCCGCGAGGCCCGCGGCGGCGGCGATCGCGAATCGGAATCCTGAACTGTGGCGCATGGTTTGACTCCGACCCTGGGGCGCATCACTGTGGGGCCGCCCTCCCCGGGCTCGGACGCGACGGACAACCCACGGGGGATGATTATGAACCAGCCGACCTCCACCTCTCACGCGCGCGCGGCGCGCAGCGCGCGGGCCGCGGCCCTGGCGCTCTCGATCGCGTGGCTCGCGGGCGCGCCGCGGGCCTGGGCCCAGGGTGCGCCCGAAGCGGCCGGGGCCGACGAGGTCGCGGCGCTGCTGGCCGAGGCCGATCAGATCGCGGCGCAGGTGGGGCAGATGCGGGGTCTGGCGCCGCTGGGGCCGATCAAGAAGTCGGTCCAGGGGCGAGAGGCGCTGCGGGCGATGCTGGAGGCGCGCTTCAAGGCGGAGATCAAGCCGGAGGAGGTGGCTCGGGAGACCGCCGTGCTGGTCCAGATGGGGATGCTGGAGCCCGGCTTTGACTACGTGGCCTTCCTGCTGGACCTGTACTCGGAGCAGATCGCGGGCTTCTACGACGACAAGACGCGCGAGCTGGTCGTGATCGCGGGGATGGACCTCAAGGAGCAGCGGATCGTGATGGCGCACGAGCTCTTCCACGCCATCCAGGACCAGCACTTCACCATCGACTCGCTGCGGCCGCCGGAGCGGGGGCTGGTGGGCGGCTCGGGCAATGAGGACAGGGCGCTGGCGCGCACGGCGCTGATCGAGGGCGACGCCACGGCCGTGATGCTCGACTTCACCACCGCGGACATGGGCATGCTGCCGAAGGGCTCGGGGGCGAGCACGATGGACAACCCCATGATCGGCGGCCTGCTGGAGCAGCTCATGGGTGGGGGGCTGGACCCGGCGATGGTGGGCCAGAGCCCCGTGCTGTCCAGCGCGCCGGGCTGGATCCAGGAGACGCTCATCTTCCCCTACATCCGGGGGCTGATCTTCGTGGCCGAGATGCGCCACCAGCGGAGCTGGGGGCGCCTCGACGGCGTCTACCTGGACCCGCCCGAGTCCACCGAGCACATCCTGCACCCGGAGCGCTACCTCAGCGGCGACGCGCCCGTCCTGGTGGCGCTCGATCCGGCGGCGCTGGCCGGGGCGCTGGGGGGTGGCTTCGCGCCGATCTACGAGAACGCGCAGGGGGAGCTGCGGCTGCGGCTGTGGCTCTCGCACCACTTGAGCGCCAAGGCGCTCTCGAAGGCCGCGCCGGGGTTGACGGTCGAGCGGGCGGCGCAGGGCTGGGGCGGCGACAGGCTCTACGGCTTCGCGGCCGGCGGCGAGGTGGCGCTGGTGGGCGCGACGGTCTGGGACACGGAGCTTGACGCGCGGGAGTTCGAGGCGGCGATGGCGGCGATGGTCGCCGCGCGGCTGCCCGGGGCCGTCTTGAGGAAGGAGAGCGGGCAGTGGGGCTCGAACCATTGCTTCGAGGCGCCCGGCGGCGACAGGGTCTACGTCGAGCGCTGGGGTTCGTGGGTGCTCTTCATCGACGGTCTGGCGCCGGGCGCCTCGCTCCAGGCCGTGCGCGACGCGGCCTGGGCCAGCCGCCGGGTGGGGGTCTACCCGAAGACGACCACGCGAGGCCGGCTCGACGCCGAGGGGCCTTGAGGTCGGCGATGTCGACAAAGGCGCGCGCGCGTGGCACAAGCGCGATCGTCGGCGTCTGGGTGTCCCCGGGCGGGCCGGCGCGTGGCGGTGCGGCGGAGCTGGGGCGAGATGAGCAGGAAGATTGACGAGGGCGGCCCTTTGGCGATCGCGATCACGGGGGCGGCCGGGGCCGTGGGGCGCTGTCTGGTGACGGCGGCGGCGGCGGCCGGGCACCGGGTCATCGCGGTGGATCAGGTCGAGGCGGACTTCTCCGGGGTCGAGGGGGTCGAGCAGCGCCTGGGCGATCTGTCGCGGCGGCGCTTCTGTCGGCAGGCGGTCGTGGGGGCGGACGTGGTGATCCACGCCGCGGCGCTCAACGATCCGGGGCTGGATTACGAGGCGCTGTCGCCCTTGAACGTCGACGCGGTGCGCTGGCTCTATGAGGCGGCCGAGGACGAGGGGGCCGAGCGCTTCGTGCACCTGTCCACGGCGGGGCTCTACCGGCCGGGGCGCGGGGTGCTGACCGAGGAGAGCGCCATCGAGGCGCTGTCGGCCTTTACGCAGACGAAGCTGGACGCCGAGCGCTACCTCCAGTCCCGGCCTGCCGACGGGCTGCCCTGGGTGATCCTGAGGCCGAGCCTGGCCTACGGGCCGCGCTGCGACGCCTTCGGGGCCAACCTGCTGACGGTGCCGCCGCTGCTGCGGATGTTCTTCGCCTACGTGCCGGGGTTGACCGGGGGGGCGCGCAACAACTGGGTCCACGTCGAGGACATCGCCACGGCGGCGATGAAGGTGGCCGCGCACCCGGGGCTGGAGCGGGAGATCTACAACGTCGCCGACGACACCCCGCTGGCCTACGGCGAGATCCTCAGCAGCGTGATCCAGTCCTACGGCCTGCACATCGGGCCGACGATCCCCTTCCCGGTGGCGCTGATGGTGGCGCTGTCGCCCTTCGTGGACTCGGAGCTGATGCTGCGCTTCCTGTCGGGGCTGCTGGGCCCGCTGTGGAAGCGGGTCGAGCAGCGCCACAGGCTCACGGGGCCGCTGCGGCCCAACGTCTACCGGGCGGGGCTGGCCTACCTGCAGGGGGACCGGGTGACCGGGACCGACAAGCTCAAGCAGCTGGGCTGGAGGCCGCGCTGGCCGGATCTGCGCGAGGGCATGGGGGAGACGCTCCGGTGGTACCAGCATGCCCGCTGGGTGCCGGATTACAGGGCGCTGCCGGACGAGGACATCCTCGAAGAGGGCGTCCGGCTGTGGTACAGGGAGGGCTTCGGCCTCGAAGGCGCCAGGAGCGGCCGCCTGGAGTTCACGATCACCTTCCCCGACGTGCGCAAGCTGGCCTTCGCCCAGGACGCCACCATCGAGGGGACCGTCTCCATCGAGGGGATCGCGGATCAGAGCCCGGTCAAGGGGACGCTCAAGGTCTTCAAGGCGCGCCGCGACATGGTCTACGAGTTCACCTTCCCGAGCACGGGGGGGCACCAGAGCTACCGCTTCAGCGGCCGCAAGCACCTGACCTTGCTGGGGATCGTGTCGAACTTCACGCGCCTGGAGGGCAACCTCGTCAACACGCGCGGCGAGGAGATCGGGGCGCTGAGCTGGCGCATGGAGCTCAAGGAGGATCTGACGGCGCTGGTGCGCAGCATCCGAATGGGTTGAGGACCCCCGGATCGCCTCCAAGAACCCCAGAAACCCCGACGGTGACATACGGCCACCGCCGGGGTTCAAGGAAAGGAGGAGAGATGGACAATCCCATTTGGGAAATGTCATCCGGCCAGGGCAAACCCCGGACGGTGTTTGACCGACGCGAGGTCGGTCGGGATCTCGGCGGCTTGAGGCCGCCGGGAAGCGCTGGCGAGCCCCGGGGAGGGCGCGCCGTGTATCTGCTGTGACCCCCCCGCGGGCGGGGATCCTGTCGAGCTGTGAGGGTCTGGAGAGCCTGGGGAAGCTCAGCCTCATCAATCGAGGCTCCAACCTGTTCTTGCTCTTGAGCAGGGTCCGTGCCACCTTCAGATTAAATTTGTAAGTCGTTGATATTGAATTAGAATCGTGGCTTGAGCCGCGCGCCACCCCCAGGGCAAGACCTTGGGGTATGACATTGGTGTCAGGTATTGGCGTGCGGATTGACCACTTGAGGCACGCAGGGCGAAGCAGGGCCACGGGCCGCCTGGTCGGGGGCCTTCGCGCGGCGCGGCGCGCGCAGCCGGTGATGGCGGGAAAACGTCGGCGACAGGACCGCCGCGGCGAGGGTCCGGGGAGTGAGCAGGGGGGGGCAGGATCTATCGAGTCAGGGCTGAGTCGCTCCGTGGACTTGCCCCAGGATCACCGCAGCGGCAACAGGAGCGTCATCAACGCGGCGGCCAGCAAGATCACGGACTGGAGAACAAGGAGCATGAGGGCGGGGTTCTGCATCTGATGGCGGACCTTGTTGATCATGGCGCTCTCTCGATTTGAAGATTCAAAAAGCGAGGCCGTACAACATCATCGGCGCTCATCGTCGAGCGGCCCTTTTTCAAAAAGGATGCCAGGAATTTGTTTCCTTTAAATTCAACAACTTAGCGCTCTCGCCGCGAAGACGGCGGCCAGATTTTATACATGAATGACAGACGAAATATTGTATCTGAAGACGGGCCGCCCCCGCCGATGGCCTCCTGCCGCCCGCCAATCCTCCTGGCCGCCCTCGCCCTCCTGGCCGCGTGGACCCTGGCCGCCTGCGCCTCCCAAACCTGCCACCACCTCGACCGCGACCGCCTCAACCTGCTCGATCAACGCCGCCCTCTCCTCACCTCCCCCAACCCCCAGCGCGCCCTGGCCGCCCTCTCCATCCACCAGGACGCCCTCGGCCAGATGCTCACCGACGCCCTGCGCGCTCACGCCCGCTCCCTGAACCAGTCCACCCCCATCCCCGGCGGCGACCTGCGCCTCACCCTCCACGTCGACACCCTCAGCGTCGTGGTCGTCGACCGCTGCGACCATTGCCTCGCCCTGCGCGGCGGCCTCTCCCTGCGCTTCTCCACCCGCATCCACGGCCTGCCCATCCTCTCCGGCTCCCTCTCCGGCCAACTCCAGGGAGAGCTCCCGCTGCGCCTCCACGCCTCCAGCTCCGGCTCCACCCTCACCGCCGACCTCGGCGACGCCCGGATCGACCGCGTCTCCCTCGACGCCGATGGCCTGCCCCGCGCCGCCCTCGACCCCGTCAACGCCTTCGCCCTCGACGGCGCCCGCGCCCTCCTCAAGGCCATCCCCACCCCCGTCACCCTCGCCTCCTGGGCCCCGATCGCCCTCCCCGGCTCCAACCTGCGCCTGAGCGCCTCCTCCCTCCACACCTTCCCCGACAGACGCCAGATCTGGATCGGCTTCGCCGCCAACCTCCCCGCCAACCCAGACCCCGGCCTCTCGCCCTCACCCCTCCTGGCCGAGGGCGAGCCGATCGCCCTCACCTTCACCGCCGACGCCCTGACCGCCCTGATCGCCGCCATGATGGACGGCGACCTCATCCCCGATCGCCTCGACGACGACCTCAAGCCCCACCCCGAGGGCGACTACCGCGTCACCCTGCGCGCCGTCACCCCCCACCAGGGCACCCTCAAGACCGCCTTCACCCTCTGGCACCTCCCCGTCGACGGCGCCTGCTACGCCGCCGACCTCGAAGGCCACGCCGCCCTGACCGTCAAGAAGGCCAAGGACCGAGGGCTTCGTATTGACCTGAACATGGATGCGCTGTCCGTCACCTCGACGCGCGGCGACGACACCCTGCTGCGCGTCGGCCTCTGGCTGCGATCCGCCTTCCTCGGCGACACCCTCGCCGCCCAGGCCCGACTCCTGGCCGCCGACACCCTCGCCCTCGGGCCGCTCGGCGCTCAACGCCTGAGCGTCAAGCGCATCTTTGCCGAGCGCGGCGCCGTCACCCTCGTCGGCGACCTGCGCCCCGCCGACGCGCCCTGAGCCTGCGGCCGGCTACTGCCCCAGCAGGGCGCGCAGCTCCTCGGCCACCTGACCATTGCTGTACTGGCGCTTGAAGCGGATCACGTTGCCACGGCTCATGATCAGGTTGATGTCGTTGCTCGGCACCCCGAGCGCCTCCTGAAACCGACCCTCCCCGTCAAAGGTGGAGAAGATGTGTATTGATTTCAAGGACATGGGCGCGCTCCGTGGTGCGCGGGGGAGCCGTCACGAGACGAGGTCAGCGCCCTCGCGAGCTGGCCCGTTGACCATCATGGACAAGTGCCGCCCGACTTGCATCAGCGGCCCTGTGTCCTGGTAGGCCCGACTCAAGAGCAGCGCGCCCTCGATGCTGGTCAGCGCCAAGGTCGCCCAGGCCTCCGCCTCGGCCTCCGGCATCGAGCGGGCCATCACGTCATGGAGGAAGCGCGTCCACAGCCGGAAGTGCTCCTCACAGATCTGCCGGATCTCCTCGTTGGCGGACCCCATCTCCAGCGTGATCGTCGCCACCGGGCACCCCTTGTGCCACCCCGAGCGCCGCAGCCGCTCTCCAAGGAGCGCGCAGGCCGCCTCCAGCATCTCGCCGGCGCTCTCCTGCTCCAGCATGATCGCCTGGAGCGCCCCTCGCCAGCGCCGCGTGGCCTCCTTGAGCGCCTCGATCACCAGCTCCTCCTTCCCCCCCGGGAAGTGGAAGTAGAGCGAGCCCCGGCTGGCCCCCGAGGTCTCCAGGATCTGCTTCATCCCCGTCGTCCCGAAGCCCTGCCGCTGGATCAGATCCGCCGTCGAGGCGATCAGGCTGGCCTTGGTCCTGTCTCCGCGCTCCATGCTCGATCTCCGCTGGGGCGCTCAGGGCAGCGCGCAGATGCTCGGCCAGGACGAGGGCAGCCCCTCTTCGAAAGGCTCGACCTCGATCCCCGCGGGGTGGGCCTCGAACCAGGACCAGACGAGGTCGCGCGCGTTCGGCGGCGGGCGGTGCCCCTGGCTGTGGACGCAGTGCGCCACGAAGTGGCCGTCGCCCACCAGCCGCCGCGACAGCACCCGGCTGGCGTCCGCGAAGTTGAAGCCCCCGTAGGTGTCGCCCTCGCCGCCCCAGATGATCAGCACCGGGATCGGCCGCGCCGGCCGCGTGTACATGCGCTCGTCCGTCCCGCCGCTCATGGACACCGTCGAGGCCAGCCACTGGGCCTCGTGCATGGTCAGGTAGCTCGTCCACAACCCCCCGGCGCTGTGCCCCGTCGCGTGGATCCGATCCAGATCCACCTCGAACTGCGTCGACAGGCACGCCAGGAGATCCTCGAAGAGCTGGAGATCCGCATTGCCCTGCGGTCCCTGCAAAAAGCGCCACTCGAACTGCGCCCCCTGCGACTCGGGCGCGACGACGATGGCCCCCTCCCGATCAGCGAACTGCCCCAGGCCGAGCGAGCTGATCAACAGCTCGGCGTCGCCGCCGAGCCAGTGCCAGGCGAACACGACGGGCGCGCCCCTCGGGTTTCGCGGCAGATCAAGCACGAACTCCCGATCCAGCCCGCCGCTCTCAAAGCCCCTGTTTCTCCCCTCCACGAAGGTCGGGCAGCTCCCCTCGTACACGGGCGCCGCGCGCCCTGGCCCCGGCTCCGCCTCCGGCTCATTCGGCCCCTCCGGCTCCGGCTCGCCCGGCTCCGGCTCGCCCGGCTCTGGTCCCTCAGGCTCGCCTGGCTCGCCCGACTCGGGCTCGGCGCCAGCGCCCCCATCCGGCGTCCCGGCGTCGGGGGCGTCGATGAAGCCGTCGCCCTGGTTGTCGTTGCCATCATCAAGGACGTCGGCGGTCCCGCCGCAACCCCCAGATGCCAGGATCACAAGCACCAACACCCAGTAAACCTTCATGAATCTGCTCCCGCCATAGCGCCCATCTTCGATCGGCAGATACCTTAGCAGAACTGAACCGATTGGTACAGACCGGGCGACGAAAAAATAATCGCCCGAGCTGCGAGGCCTGGGCAGGGAGGATCAGAAGGTGCCCATGAGCATGATGGGGGTCAGGGAGGGTTTGGCGGTGGCGGCGGGCGGGGGCCCGTCGCCGCTCAGGTGCAGGACGGGGATGATGACCCCGACGGAGGTGCCGACGAGGGCGCCGGTCAGGACGTCGGTCCAGAAGTGCTTGCCGCCGGCGATGCGCATCGAGGAGGTCAGCGCCGCCAGCCCCAGGGCGCCAGTCCAGACGACGAAGCGGGAGGCCTCGTCGGGGTGGCGCTCCTGGTAGGTGATGGCGTAGGCCACGGCCATGCTGAAGGCGGTCGAGGAGTGGCCGGAGAAGAAGGAGAGGGTCGAGTCGTAATCGAGCTTTCGCTCCAGGGGCACGTCGGGGTTGTAGGTGAAGGGACGGGGGCGCTCGACGGTGTACTTGATGATCTGGACGAGGGCGAACTGGACGGCGAAGGTCTCGGTCAGGATGGTCGCGTCGGTCAGGAAGCCGTCGAGGCCGTCGCCGCCTTCGGTCATGGCGGCGTCGGCGAAGCTCAGGGCCAGAGGCAGGGTGATGAGCCCGACGAGGCCGACGTCGCTGATCAGGCGAGCGGCGGCGGAGTCGTAGCCGGTCACGGGGCGGTCGAGGGGGTTGATGCTGTCGATGTCGCAGCCGCCGCAGGCCGGCGCCGTGAGGTCCTCTTCAAGAAAGAGCTTCGGGATCAGCGCGCTGGCGGCGATGGAGGCGCCGCTGAGGCCGAGTTCAAGCGCCTCGTTGGCCTCGTAGGGGGTCTTGTGGCCGGGGTCGGCCTGGGCGAAGGCGGCCGCCGGGAGCATCGCGGCCAGGGCGATCAACGCGGTCAGGGTCGACTTCATGGGTTCTCCAGGGCCAGAGGTCCGGTGTGGGTCGTCGAGGTCGCAGGAGGCGCGGCGAAGCTGCGGCGCTTCCAGGTTGCGGCCCGGACGATCGGGAGTCTACCCCAATCTGAGCGCGGCGGCGACGTGGTTGAGGCCGCTCGATGCAGCGGCGGCGTGGTTGACGCCGCTCGACGCGGCGGGTAGTCCTGCGCGATTTTGTGGAGGGCAGGGTGCGGGTGCGTCGAGACGCGCTCTGCGGTGGGCGCGTCGCTGGTCGTGCAGCGGGGCGGCGCCGGGCGTCGACTTTTGTATCGCAAGTATCTAATTTGTCTTTGTTTCTGGCGAGCGTCTTCGGAGGAGGCGAGGTGGGCGAGCGGGTTTCGGAGCATGGGGTCGAGCGGCTGGAGCAGTCGGCGTGGCGGGCGCGGATCGAGGCGCACGAGGTGCGGCTGGCGCCCTTGCTGGGCGATTACGTCGAGGGGCGGGGTCGGGGGTTGAAGGATCCGGTGCGCGACTTCCTCTTTGAGTATTACTCGTTCAGGCCGGCGAGGTTGGGGCGGTGGACGCCGGGCCTGGGGGTGGTGCTGGAGGGGGCGGGGCTGGACGATCTGGCGCTCTTCAAGGGGGTGGAGGTCGTCGAGGGCGGGGTGGGCTTGCTGGCCTCGGGTTTCCCGGCGCACCGCCGCGAGGGCGCCGCCTGGATCCTGGGCTTGCTCAAGGCCACGCGGGGCAGGGCGCCGTTTTCGGGGTGCTATGGGATGCACGAGTGGGCGATGGTCTACCGGGCCGAGGCCGTGCGCCATGAGCAGGTGCCGATGCGGATGTCGCCCGAGGCGCTGGCGGCCTTCGTGGAGTCCCGGCCCGTGGTCTGCTCGCACTACGACGCCTTCCGCTTCTTCACCCCCGAGGCGAGGCCGCTGAACCGCCACCAGCCGACCTTCGAGGCCATGAGCGACAACGAGCAGCCCGGCTGCCTTCACGCGAACATGGATTTGTACCGTTGGTCCTACAAGCTCTACCCGTGGATCGCCAGCGAGCTGATCGTTGACGCCTTTGAGCTGGCCATGGAGGCTCGGGTGATCGACATGCGGGCGAGCCCCTACGATCTGAGCGGGCAGGGCTTCGACGCCATACCCCTGGAGACGCCCGAGGGGCGGCGCCAGTATCAGGAGCTTCAGGCGGACATCGCCCGGCGCGGGGCGCCGCTGCGCGATCGGCTCATCGCGGCCTATGAGCGGCTCCTGGCGCTCGTCCCGGTCCCTTGATCGGCGCCGCCCTGCGGCGTGGGGGGGGCCCTTCGGCGCTTGAGCGTGGGCAGGATCGTGGGCGCGTGGGTGCGTGGAGCCTGTCCCATTCGTCAACGGAACCACGTTTGAACCACTGTCATCTTGGGCATCCTGGTGGCCCAAAGTGTAAGTGGCTTGAGCGTGGTTCCGCATCAGCTCGTGCCGGGCAGGATGGCGAGGGAATGTTGATTGAATTCAACGTCTTGCGCGACGTGTCGCGCGGGTGGCGAGCGCGAGCAGAGCCAGCGCCAGCAGGAGGCTGGCCGTCGGGCTGGGCGCGGCGGGTCGGGTGAGGGTGGCGCAGCCGTAGCCCTCGTCGCCGGGCGCGGCGTCGGCGACGACGACGGGGGCGGGCTCGGGCTCGGGGCTGGGTTCGGGCTCGGGTCGGAGGCACTGCCCGTCGGCGCACAGGCCCTCGGGGCAGGGGGTGGGCGGGCCGAGGACGAGGCAGCCGTTCACGTCGAGGCCGCAGAGCTGGTAATCCGTCTCCGAGGCGCAGGTCCGGGTGGCGGGGGCCTCGCACTGATCCTCGCAGGGGACGACGCACAGGCCCTCCTGGCAGCGTTGCCCCTCGGGGCAGAGGGTGGGCGGGCCGAGGACGAGGCAGCCCTCGGGGCCGAGGGCGCAGGTCTGGATCTGGTCCCCCGCGCAGAGGGTCAGGCCCTCCTCGCAGGCGTCCTGGCACGTCGGGTTGAAGGCCAGCGCCAGGGACCAGGGCGCGTCGGCGTCCCGGAAGGTGTCCAGGAAGAGGCGCCATGTGCCGGGGGCGAGGTCGCCTTCAAGGCGAGAGCCGAGGTTCTGGGGCCTGTCGACGTCGTCGTTGCAGGCGATCTCGGCCTCGGGATCGCAGGCGCTGCGCAGGTACATGACCGTGTCGAGGCCCGAGGACAGGGCCTCGAAGCGCGTCGGGCGCTCCAGCGTGAAGGCGAAGACGTGCTCGGGGCCGTCGCCCCCGCAGGCGCCCCGGTGGTCGTTGCGGTAGCGCTCGGACAGGTCGCCCTCGATGAGCTGCGAGATGGGCTCGATGATCTCGGCGTCCTCGCAGGTGTCGCCTTCCCCGGGGACTTCACATCGCCCGTTGATGCAGGCCTGGCCCTCCTCGACGCAGGGCTCGGGCGGCCCGAGCGCGGGGCAGCCGGCCTCGTCGGTCAGGCAGGCGCGCACGGCGCCGCCCTCGTCGCAGGTCGCCGCGCCGGGCTCGCAGGCCGGCTCGCCGCAGACGGGGCCGAAGGCCAGCTCCAGGCTGTAATCTCCGGCGCCGTCGCCGAAGGCGTCGACGATCAGGGTCCAGGCGCCGGCCTCCAGCTCGACGCTGATCCGGCTGCCGCGCCCGCCGGGCGGGTCGTTGTCGTCATTGCAGGCGACCTCGGTGTCGTTGTCGGCGCAGTCGCGGCGCAGGTGCAGGACGGTGTCAAAGCCCGAGAGCGTCGCCGTCAGCGCCGTGGCCTCCGCCAGCTCGAAGGTCACCATCCGATCCGGCCCGTTCCCCCCGCACGACCCCCGGCGGTCGTCGTCGTAGCCCTGCGCGAGCCCCCCGGTGATCGTCTGTGAGACGGGCTCGATGACCTCGGCGGTGGCGCACTGGTCGCCGGGGCCGCTCAGGACGCAGGCGCCCGCCTCGCAGAACTCCGCGTCGTCGCACTCGACCTCAAGGCCCAGCGCGCGGCCCCCGCCGCAGACATCGAAGCGCTGCACGTCGCCGCCGAGGCAGCGCAGCTCCCGGCGCGGCTGGCAGCGGCCGGCCTCCGTGTCGCAGGCGTGGTCGGCGCGGCAGTCGCCGTCCGACGCGCAAGGCGCGGCGCAGAAGCTGACGTTGGGGGCGTCGCCCCACTGGCGACAGGTCCAGCCCTCCAGGCAGTCCTCGTCGGCGTCGCACGTGTAACACCACGCACGCTCCGAGTGCCCGCAGAGGCGCTCGCTCGGGTGCCCCTTGGCGCACAGGCGCTCGACGGCGCGCGCCACGTAGGTGATGTCCTCGGCGCCTTGCTCGACCGTGCGCGCCTCGTCCAGCACGTTGACCGCCGAGCACTCCCCCCGCTCCCGGTAGTCCTGCTCGCCGCGCACGAGCACGCCGACGACCTCGCCCTCCGGGCTGAAGACCCCCGAGCCCGAGTTGCCGCCGAAGGCGTCCACGGTGGCCTCGAAGTAGTCCAGCGTCGAGGCCCTGGGGTTGATCACCGCCCCCCCGTCCGCGATCTTGGCCGGGATCTGGTTCGGGAAGCCGATCAGGATCACCGGGTCGCCCGGCTCCAGCGCCGCGTCGCCGGCCCGCACCGGCGCCGGGCCGTGCTCGCCCGTCACGGGCCGGTCGAGCTGGATGATCGCGTGGTCGAGGTCGCCCCCCGGCACCGTCTGCACGAGCCGCCGGCAGGTGTAGACCTCGTCCTGCGTGATCCTCTCCAGCCGCCCCTCCTCGGCGAAGTGGACGTCGAAGACGAAGAAGCGGCGCTCGCACTGCGCCTGGCTGCCTATACAGTGGCCCGCCGTGAGCACCAGGTCGTCGTCGATCAGCGTCGCCGAGCAGTTCGACACCCTCGGCTGATCCCGGAAGCGCTGGTCCTCGCACAAGTCCTGCGACTCCCCCAAGGTCGCGCTGCTCAAGAGCCGGATGTCCTCCGGGTCGCTGCCGTCGAGCTGATCGAGCGGCACCATCGCCACGATCGACCGCCGCGTCAGCGCCCTGAGCGCCTCGTCCGGGTGCGCGTAGACGTCCTGCCGGTTGTCCTCTCCGTACACCACCGGCCGCGCGCTGCGGTCCAGCGCCTCGGGGGGCCGCGCGGCCTCCTCGACCCCACACGCCGTCATCAGAGCCAGCGCCGCGAGCGCCAGGTTCCATCGGTTCATCAAGACACCTGATTGACTCATGGTTTTACCATCGACATTTTCGATGGCATCTGGCGAGCGACCGATCTTGGCCCGTCGAGCGGCTCGATCGGGGTGCGCCCCGCGGATCGCGAGCACTGTAGAGGCAGAGGCGCTGACGGGCAACCGCGCCCGAGCGCCCCACGCTCCTCGCACCGCCCCCCTCCGGGGGACGGGCTCGTCGGGTGGGGCTTGGATGCGCAGGGCGGGCTGCGCCCTGTCGGTCGCAGGCCCCCGCACGACCCAAGTCGACACCTGAGGGCTCTTACCTGAGGCCAAGGCCCCATCCAAATTCGACGGCTTCTCCCGAGGTGGTCAGCCAGCCTTGCGATCCGCTCTCACCCGCTCGCTGGCCTGCGACCGACAGGGCGCAGCCCACCCTGAGATTCTAGAACGCTGATTGGTTTGAAACAAAGGTCACGATGAGACTCCAATCAGGCAGCAAGGAGGGCCTGGGCCCTCTCAAGATTCTGGATGGCTGCAACCATGCGCAGTTCAAAGAGATTCTTGCGAACGCCGGTGTATCT
>SYOX01000026.1 GCA_005804885.1 Pseudomonadota bacterium | reverse complement strand
GGCTCATGTTGGCCAGGAACTCGCTCTTGAGCCGGTTGGCCTCCTCGGCCCGCTCGCGCTCGCGCCGCACCTCGGTCGAGGTGCGCTGAAGGTCCTCGACGTAGGCGCTGAGCCTGTCGTAGGCCTGCTGGATCGCCCCTCGGGCCGCTCTGCGCTCGGTCGTGTCGCTGAGCATCATCAAGATCACGCCCTCGTCCGAGCCCACCCCGAAGGGGTTGGACTCCGGCGAGATCGACATCGCGACGACGGTGGCCGAGGCCACCCTGCTGTCGCGGCGCTTGAAGGCCGCGTCGGACAGCCTCAGCGTCCCGCTGTCGATGATCCGGTAGATCATCCCCGCGGCCGAGTCGGCCCCCTCGCCGATCTTCAAGTCCAGGATCGACAGGCGAGTCATCTGCCCGGGCTCGTGGCCGAAGAAGGACGCCGCCTGCCCGTTGGCCCGCAGCACCCTGCCGTCGAGGGGATCGAGCAGCAGGATCGGGTTGACGGACCGATCAAAGAGGGTGTTGAGCCCGCCTTGACCCCGGCGTTCGAAGTCCTCCAGCTGGGCAAGGCGCGCCTGCGCGAGGCAGCGGCTCGCGCTGGACTCGACGATCCGCCCCAGGTGCTCAAGCCAGGCCAGATCGCTGTCGCCGAGCTGCCTCCGGGTCCAGATCCCGATCACCGCGCAGGGCTCATTGCCCTGCCACACTGGCACCGCAGCCACGCTGGACAACATCAGATCCCTGGCCAGCGCTCTGGACTGCTCGGCGGCCATGTGGGGCTGCAGCAACACCTCCAGGCCGTCGCTGAGCAGCACTCGACGGCTGAAGAGCGCCTGGACGCAGATGTTGTCGCGGTGGCTGCGCTCGAAGGACCACGACTTGAACGCCGCGCGCTCGCTGAGCAAGGGCACCAGCTGGGACTCCAGCGCTGGCCCTGGGGTAAGCTCTGCCCGGCCAGGCTCGATCAGCCAGGACGCGCCGCCCTCATAGCCGGCCGTGATCAGCCTCGCCAGCGTCCTCTGGAGCACCTCCTGGATCGACCCCACGCTCAGGAGATCGTCGTGAAGCCTCAAGAGCTCGCGCAGGTAATCGCCGCGCTCGCGCTCGAACCGGCCGTGCTCCACGGTCCCGGTCGCGCGCTGGACAGGTTTCTTCCCCTGAAAGCTCCTGGAGATGGGCGCCGTCGGCATCCGAGCCGCCCCGGGCTTGGGCTGCTCGCCCGGCGGCGACCCCTCCGAGGCCGCGCTGGCGCGCTCGGCCGCTTCCTCGGCCAGGGCGCGCGTCGACTGCGTCACCGCAGGATTCGGCGGGGGCCTGAGTGGAGGATCATCGCCCTCAAGTTCGGTGGCGACGGATCTCCTGGGTCTTCCGGGGTGTTCATTCACAACTGGACCGGCGCTGCGCCTCAATGCCCACCCGAGGGGCTCGTCGGCCCCTGCGCGGGGCGATCGACGCGGGTCAACCTTCACCCTCGGGCATCGTCGGAGGGAGCATACCCCAAGTGCTGGAGAGAATCGAGATGCGAGGCGAAGCGAGATCGCCTTCGTCGGGTTGGGTCGGCAAAGGCTCAAGGGCACGCGGCGCTACTCGACGACCTGATACTTTGGCCTGACAGGCTCTGCCGCAGGCTTGACCTTCGAGGGCGCCTCCTCACCCGCAGCGCTCCGCTCCTGCGGGGCTTGCTCGCGTGGCGTTGCGGCCTTCTGGACGGCAGCGCCGCGCTGTCGAGGGGAAGTCTGGGGGGCCTTCGCTTCGGCGACGAGCTGAAGGCTGAGGGTCTGGTTGCCCTTGACCGGATCGATCAAGAGGGGCTGCGGGGCGTGGCCGGCCAACCGCAGCTCGACCTTGAAGGGCGCGTCGTGCTTGTCGAGGTCCAGCGTGAAGGGCGTGACGGCGATCCCCTCTCCGGCCCGCACGATGGCCGCGCCGGCGGGGCTCGTCTCCACAGTGATCGCGACGCGCTCGCCGCGCGGCTTGGGCATCAGGTTGAAGCGACGCGGGGTGTTGTCCTGCTCCGGGAACTCCAAGGTCGTCGCCAGCGCGAAGTGATCCCGCGACCGAAGCTCCAGCTTGACCGCGTCGCCCGGCGCGCCCTCCAGGCGCGCGGGGGCCAGGCCCATGCGCTCGCCGTTGACGAAGATCATGGTCCCCGGCGGGCTGGCCTCGATCCAGACCCCGACCGTGGCCGGGCTCAACGCCGCCTGTGCGCCGTCGTCGCTCAACAACACCGCCGCGATCGTGACCCCCCCGAGCAGCAGCGCCCCGGCGGCCACCGCCAGCCAGATCAGCCCCCGGACGCGCTGCGCCGAGGCCGGCGCCATGACCGGCGCGGGCGCGTCCAGATCAACGAGGTCGGTCTCGACCGTCGGCGCCAGGGATATGCCGTCGGTGTGGAGCATCGGCGCCGAGGGGGTGATCGGCGGCTCCGAGAGTCGGCGCTGGCGCTCGGCGTGGCGCGGCGACGACAAGGCCTCCAGATCCGGCGGGCAGGCCTCTCGCAGGGACTGCAAGAAGGCCTCGGCGTCATGAGGGCGCTCGGCCCTGTCCTTGGCCATCGCCCGATAGATGAAGCGCTTGACCGCCTCGGGGACGTCGACCGTCAACTCGGGCACAGGATCGCTCTGGTGTTTGAGCACCACCCCCAGCGGGGTCGGCGCCTCGAAGGGCACCCGACCCTCCAGCATCTCCCACAAGAGCACGCCCAGCGCGTACAGGTCCGAGCCTCCGTCGATCTCCTCGCCCCGGGCCTGCTCCGGCGACATATACTCAGGCGTCCCGCACACATAGCCCAGGCGCGTGATCCGCGTGCTGTCCGACTGCTGGATCTTGGCGATGCCGAAGTCCAGCACCTTGACGAAGAGCCCCTCGCCCTCGACGTGGCTGATGAAGATGTTCTCGGGCTTCAGATCCCTGTGGATCACGCCGCGCGCGTGGGCCTCGGAGAGCGAGCGGGCGATCTGGCTGACGATGTCCACCGCCTGCGCCAGCCCCAGCGCCCCCTCCCGGTCCATGAGCTGGTGCAGGCTCAAGCCCTCCAGGTACTCCATGGCGATGAAGAGGGTCTGGTCGGCGCACTGGCCGTAGTCGAGCACCGTGATCGTGTTGGGGTGGTGCAGCTTGCTGACGGCGACGGCCTCCTGCAAGAAGCGCTTCTTGCTCATCTCATCCTTGATGAGCTCGCGTCGCATCACCTTGAGGGCCACTTGACGACCGATGGGCTCCTGCTCGGCGACGTAGACTCGCCCCATCCCCCCCTCGGCCAGCTTCCTGATGATCCGATACCGCCCGTTGAGCAGGGTCCCAGGGGGCAGCACGTCGCTGGTCGCCTTGCCGGTGTGGATCACGTTCGTGGTGCTGTCTGATGTCATGACGACCCTCAGAAATCTGAGACGCCCGGCGGCGGCCCGTCGCCGACGCCCTCCCCTCTTGACCCGGCGACCGCCGCCACGACGGCCTCCATGAGGAGACCGAGGATCAAAGCGCCATTCTGCTAACACTTAGACCCTCTCCCCGGCTCGAACGCAAGATCCAGGCCACCATGCTCCCTTGATCGACGACCGGGATGATCGCGCCTGTCACTCAAGTCGACCTGGCCGCGTCGCCGGACGGGGTGAGAGCGGCGCGCTGTCTCGAACATCACACCGTCTGACGGCGCCACCGGCCGCGTCGGGGGCGTCGATGGCGCCGGGGCGGGCTTGACGGCGTTGACGCTGTGTGGCGAGAGGTGGTATATCGTCGCACACCACCTTGTGGCCGCTCGACCCGACGGGCGTCGACGACAGGGGCCGCTCGACGGAACCAGGGATAGACGGATGGCGACGAAATCCGATAAGCGCAAGCAATCACTCTACTTTCCCGAGGACATGCTGGAGGAGATCCAGCTTGAGGCCGCGCGCCAGGATCGCTCGCTGAGCTGGATCGTGCAGAAGGCCTGGAAGCTCTCTCGCAAGCACATCGGGAAGTACCCCTCGGTCAACGACGCCGACCCCAGCGTCGCCGAGCACGATGACGAGCGAGGCCGCGACGAGGACGACGACTGATCTCCCTCCCGGGGTGGCGAAGCTGAGGCGTGAGGGCAGCCCTAGCGCGAAGGCCGGCGGCCATGTTCCCTCGCTGGTATTGAACAAGGGTCAGAAGCACCACGGCGTATGGGCCGCGCCGATGCAGGCGCATGGCCGCCGACCTCATACGGAACCACGCTCAAGCCACTTCCATGTTGGGCCACCAGGATGCCCAAGATGAAAGTGCTTCAAACGTGGTTCCGTATCAGATGCTGTAGACCCGCTGCGACTGCGCTCTGCCCTTGAGCGCCACCTCGCCGCGGTCGCTGGCCTGCTCGCGCAGCTCCTCGGGCAAGAGGGAGATGACCTCGTCGGAGAAGAGCACCGAGGTGTCAAAGTCCTTGTTGAGCTGCTCGAGGCGGGCGGCGACGTTGACCACGTCGCCGATGACGCCGTACTTCATGAAGGATCGCCCGCCGATGTTGCCCGCCACCACCCGCCCGGTGTGCACGCCGATGCGGTGGCCGAGCTCCATCTCCACCTCCCCGTTGAGCTGCTCAAGGCGCTCGCGCATCGCCACCGCGCAGCGCACCGCCGCCTCGGCGTGCCCCGGCAGATCGTCCGGCGCCCCGAAGACGACCAGGATCGCGTCGCCCTGGAGCTCCAGCACGACCCCGTGGTGGGCCTCGATGACGTCCTGCATGGCCTGAAAGTAGGTGTTCATGAACTCGATGACCCGCTCCGGGGTCTGGCGCTCGATGAGGGTCGAGTAGCCGCGCAGATCCGAGAAGAGGATGCTGACCTCTCTGGACTCGCCCCCGAGGGTCGCCTCCTCGCCCTGGGCGAGGATACGGCGGACGAGATCGGAGGGGACGAAGCGCTGAAAGGAGCTCAGGCCGGTCTGCATGCGCACGAGGGAGTCCCTGAGTCGAGAGACCTCCATCAGGGTCGTGTCGACGTCGAAGGTGTTGTCGAGCTTGAAGCCCTGGATCAGGCGCACCTCGCGCGAGAGCAGGATCAGGGGTTCGCTGATGCGCCGTGAGATCACGACGCCGAAGATGACGGTCAGCAGCAGGACGGCGGCGCAGACGGCCAGCGTCTGCCACGCCGAGGTGTAGACGCTGCCCATGAAGTCCTTCTCGGCCACCACGACCACCAGCAGCCAGTCCAGGCCGCCGTGGCGGAAGGGGGAGACGCGGATGCGCTCGGCCTCTCGCCCGCCGCCGATGTGCAGCGTGCGGGCCTCGGTGACCTTGGCCAGGCCGCCGGGCTGTCGGGCGAGGTGGGCGGCGGTGCGCGCGACCGTCGCGTCGGGGTAGTCGACGGCCGCCAGGCGCCGAGGATCGCCCTCGGAGGCCGAGAAGGGCGGCGCGGAGGCCGAGGCCGCGATCAGGAGGCCGTCGCGCTCGACGAGGAAGGCTCGGCCCGAGGAGCCGACGTCGAGCGACTGGAGGTGGGACTGGATCTGGCCCAGGGTCAGGTCGGTGGTGACGACCCCGGCGAAGGCGCCGGAGTCGTCCAGCAGCGGCTCCGAGAGCGTGGTGCTGAGGACTCTGGGGGTGCTCCAGATGTAGATGGGCGTCCAGCCTTCCTTGAGGGTGCGCACGGGCAGGGTGAACCAGTCGCGGGAGCGGGCGTCGTAGCCCTCGACGCGGCGCAACAGGGCGCCGGGCTTGCCTTGCGGGTCGAGGGCGTAGGTGTTCTTGCCGCCGGGGTCGGTGACGTGCCACGCGAGCCCGCCGGCCACCTGGAGGCCGACCCACTGGCCCTTGGCGTCGGAGGCGGTGAAGTAGCTGACGGTCGGGAAGACGTCCTTCTGGCGCCAGAAGTGCGCCAGCCAGCGCGGGTCTTGATCGAGGGCGAGGTGGCCCGACTCGATCGCGGCGCGGTTGATGGCGTTGGCCTGGCGGGCTTCGTCGAGGAAGGCGGTGATCTGCACCCGGACGCGGCCGTCGATCTCGACGAGGAGTTGATCGACGAGGGGGTTGACGGCGGACTGGCCGCCGGACAGGGCCAGCGCGATGACCACCACGGCCATGAAGGTGACCTGGAAGACCGAGGCGACGATCAGGAGGGTTCGCAGGCTGACCATCGAACCCTCCAGGTCGGCGGCCGCGCTGGGGGCTTGCCCCGACCTGGGCCCTCGACGCCGCACACTAAAGATCCTTCAGGGGGACGATCTGCTCGACCTTGGTCTCGAGATCCTCGGTCAAGATGCGCTTGGGGCGAGAGCCGAGGCGGTCGATGGTGTAGAGCTCCAGGTTGTTCTGGGCCGCGGGCGAGGAGCCGGAGAAGAGGATGGTGTTGCCGTCCTTGGAGAGCTGCATCTCGGCGATGTTGATCACGCAGGTCGTGGCGCCGACGGTGAACTCGTCCTCGACGGCGTCGTAGCAGTTCTGGACGGCGAAGTCTGCGCCGGCGTTCTCCAGCACGGGCACGGGGGTGGTCAGCCGCGTGTCGGTCTTGAGGATGGCGACGCGCGGGATGTTGAAGCGGGAGCAGTCCTCGGCGGCCAGGAGGTAGAGGGTTTGAGAGTCCGGGCTCCAGGTCAGGGTGTCGAGGATGTCGGTGAACTCGCCGTCCTGGCGGGCGTCGCACTCGTGGGGGCCGGCGGCGCCCAGGTCGAGGCGGCCCGGCAGGCAGCGGCCGCTCTCGGGATCCTGGGGGTTGGCGAAGTCGCAGTCGTGGGACTCGCCGCAGTCGGCGCTGCTGGTGCAGGCGCGGCCGAGCTTCTCGGCGCTCTGGAGGTCGACGAGGTTGATCGACAGGCGCTGGGAGGTGCAGCGGGCGTTGTTGCCGCAGATCTCGGGCATGACGCACTCGTCGTTGCTCTGGCAGGGGTTGGTGTCGACCAGGCTCGTGCTGACCACGGCCAGAAAGCGCCCGTCCGGGCTCCAGGCCATCCTCTCGCGGGCGCCGTAGAAGCTGCCCGTGCCGCCGAAGCCCGTGGACTGGAAGGTGAACAGGTCAAAGGGGCCCTCGCCGGCCTCCAGGTCGAAGCGCACCAGGGTCATCGAGGTCAGCGTCACGGTCCAGGCCAGCAGCTGGCTGCCGTCGGGCTTGAGGTGGAAGCCGCCCTGGGTGCCCTCGGCCGCGCCGACGATCCCGACGCTCTCGGCGTTGTCGCCCGGCAGCGGGCCGACGAAGACCTCGAAGTCGCTCGTCTCGTAGGCGATCCGCCCGCCGCCGATCCCGAAGCCGACCACGGCGTCCGAGACGGTGACCTGGCTGTTCATGTCGATGACCGCGCCCTCCTCCTCGATGGAGGTGATGGGGGCGGCCTTGAGGGTGGCGGCCAGCCCGCCGTCCTCAAGCCACAAGAAGAAGTCCAGATCCTCGGTGATCGTGCACCCCAGGTGGCAGGCGACGCCCTCGGGGCTGATCGCCACCGGGCCGAAGGAGCCGTCGCTGGCGATGAGCATCAGGCGGCCGCCGCGCTCTATCCCTGGGATCTCGCTGCGGTTTCTGGCCACATAGGCCACGGGGAAGACCTGCTCGCGCACGCTCTCCGGCTCGCCCTCCGGCTCCGGCTCCGCGTTGGGGTCCGGCTCGCCCTCCGGCTCGCCCTCCGGGGTCGGCGTGGGATCTTCGCCTTCGGGGGCGGCGTCGTCGCCGCAAGCGGCCAGCGTCACCGTCGAGGCCGCGCAGAGCGCGGCGAGCAACCACCATGAGAGGCCTTGGCGCTTCCTGAACATGACTTCCAATCTCCTCAAAATAAGAGCAGGTCGGCGCGCGGGGCCTCCACCCTCAGCGCACCCAGCAGATCAAGACGGCGTGATGATAGAGCCTCGCAGGGGTCGAATCAACCGCCGAGGCCGCCCCCGAGCGAGGGCTCCCGCTGAAGCCGGCGGCGCCACAGGTGGATCACGCAGCCAAGCAGGAAGAAGGGCGTATAGTTGAAGACCCGCCGCAGGCGCTCCCGGGTCTTCCTGGCGAACCTGTGCCGGGGGCGATCGTCGAGGCGACCCGCCCGCGCCCTCGGATCGCGGGTGAGCTCCTCGCGCAGCCGGGCCTGCTGGCCGGGGGGCAGGGCCGCCTCGGTGTCGCTCTCGCAGCCGCCCTCGCCCGTATCGTCGCTGGTGTCGGTGGTCGAGTCGTCGGTCGTCGAGTCGTCGGTGGTCGAGGTCGTGTCGTCGGTCGTGTCGCCCTCGCAGCCGCTGTCGTCCTCGTAGCTGTCGTCCTCGTAGAAGGAGTCCTCCTCCTCTTGCTCCTCGTCGGGGTCCTCGAACTCGTCGCTGGCCTCGCAGCCTGCGTCGGTGTTGGGCTCGCCGTCGTCCACGACGGTCTCGCCGGCGCAGCCGCCGGACTCCTGGGGGTCGACGGCGTCGTCCTCCCAGGTGTCGCCCTCGCAGCCGCCGCCCTCGTTGTCCTCGTAGATGTAGGACTCGTCGTCGTAGGCCTCCTCCTCGATGGTGGTGTCGCCGTAGCAGTTGATGGTGATGTCGCCGTCGGGCGCGTAGGGCTCGGTCGTGCTGCGCCGGTCGAAGACCAGATCGGCCTCGATCTCCACGGCCTCGTCGACGGTCGGCGAGGTGGTGGCGCGGCCCTCGACTCGCCTCCAGACGTCGTCCCCGGTGCCGATGACGCCGTCGCCGCCCTCGCTCAAGAAGGTGAGGTCGAAGCTCACCGAGGCGGCGCTGACGCGCTCGCCGCGGAAGATGTCGAGGATCAGCACCTCGCCCTCGCTGCGCGAGCTCAGGAAGACGTCGCCGGTCGCGTCCCACTCTTGATAGTAGACCTCGACGCGGCGGCGATCCGGCAGGGTGATGAGGGAGCTGTCCAGGTCGGGCAGGCCGGCGTGGCGCAGGTCGATGAGCAGCAGGCCGGAGACGCCCGAGGCGTCCGGGGTGTACTCCATGTAGAAGAGCGCGCCGCCGCCGCCGAAGCGGCTCGAGAGCGTGTGGGCCAGCGCCGGCGCCTCCACCTGGCGCCACAGGAGCCCATCTTCGCTCAGCGCGCCCTGGCCATTGGCGATCCGGAAGATCGCGAGGCCCTCGCTCTTGAAGGGGGCAAAGCCGGTCAGGCAGGCCAGCGCCAGCGCGCCGAGCGGCAGCAGCGAGGCGGCCCGTGTTGATCGAGCGTGGAGCAAGGCGACCTCCCAGACTCAGAAGTGGACTGTGGCCGTCAGGTAGAGGTTGAGCCGCCCGACCTGATCGACGCCCGTCTCCCGGCTCGTGGAGCTGGACACGACGTCGACCTCGTCGTCGTCAAAGACAAAGGCAAAGTCGGCCTTGCCGCCGAGCGAGAGCCACTGGAGCACCCGGATCTGGAGGCCGGCGGCGGTGAAGAAGGCGAGGTTGTTCTCGGTGTCGCGAAGGATGATGGCGCTGGGCAGCTCCGGGCTCGACGCCGTCGAGTCGATCTGGGCCAGCCCGAGGGCGACGTCGGCGAAGGCGCGCACATTGCGGGCGACGGGCCAGAGCATCCGCAGGCCCCCGTTGAAGTCCGTCACCTGCCGCTCGACCAGCCGCCGCTTGTTGTTGAAGACCCGATCGGCGCTGAAGCTCGATGAGTTGAACTGCCCCATCAGGTAGAAGCGCGTCGGGTTGCCCTTGAACTTGCCGCCGAAGCCCAGCGTCAACCCCAGCGCCAGCCCCGACTCGTAATCGCCCTCGTAGCCCAGCGGCACGCCCAGGCCGGTGTTGGCCTCGGCGATGAAGTGGGTGCCCTGCGCCGAGGCCGACGCCCCGGAGAGCGCAATGGCCGCCGCGATGAAGATCGCCGCCGCCCACCCCCCTGCCCGGGTTGAAAAGCTCTTGTCTCTGGTCAACATCCGCTCTCCGCAAGGCTCATAAAGTGGCTGTCGTCACCCCCGGCCTCTTCCTCGCACGATCCCTTCTTCAAGGACTGTACCACAAGGTCTGGACGCACGCGGGGTCGATCAACGCGGGGTCGAGGCGGCGGGGCGGCCTCGACGACCTGTATCCTCATGGAAACACTGTGCTGCGGCGCGAGCCGGGCGCTCCGGGGAGGCCCCCTCCGACACAAACGCCTAAACACATGAAAACAAAGCGCTTTTAAGGCGATGCCACTCCAAGACGAGGGGCGTCAGGCGCCCAGATCCTTGAGCAGCCGTGCGGCGTGGCCCTTGGCGCGGACGTTGTCGTAGACGCGCTCGATGACGCCCTCGGCGTCGACGACGAAGGTCGAGCGGACGATCCCGAGGTAGGTGCGGCCGTAGTTGACCTTCTCGCGCCAGACCCCGAAGGCCTGGGCCATGGCCTGTTCGGGATCGGAGAGGAGGGGGAAGTTCAGGGCGTGCTTGTGGCGAAAGCCGGCGTGGCTCTTGAGGGTGTCGGGCGAGACGCCCAGGATGATCAGGCCGAGGGCCTTGAGCTGGCCGAGGTTGTCGCGCAGGTCGCAGGCCTGCTCGGTGCAGCCGGGGGTGTTGTCGCGCGGGTAGAAGTAGATCACGGCGCGGCGGCCGGCCAGCGCGGCCAGGGTCCAGGTGTCGCCCTCGTCGGAGAGGGCGCTGAAGGGGGGTGCAGGGGCGCCGGGTTCAAGGATCGGGTTCATCGTCGGGGCTCCTTGGGGTCTCTTCGCGCTCCTGTCGGCCGAGATCGAATTGACGGGCGAGGTCGCGCATGTGGGGCAGGTGTGTGATGAGGTGGCGCTGGCCTCCGGGCCGCCCTGGTGCGTCGGCGGGGTGGAGGGGGGGTCGGGCAGGCGGCGCGAGTTCGAGCAGCGCCGCGCCACAGTTGGGGCATGTGGAGTGGCCGGGCCAGCGGGCGCGGCAGGCCTCGCAGATCATGATTCGGGCCAAGGGGACCTCCTGGGGGTCAGCGGGCGATGACGCCCGAGAGCATCAGCGCGAGCACGGCGATGGCGGCGGCCTGGGCCAGGATGATGATGACGGCGAGGACGAGGCAGCCGGTCTTGAGGCCGCCGGCGGGCTCGGCGGCGGCGGCGGGTGGCCTGGGGGGTGTGCTGTCGACGGTCTCGGTGGTCTCCGGTCCGGCGGCGTCTTCGGGGGCACGGGGCTCGACGATCTGAGTGGCGGGGGGCTTCTGGCCGGCGCCGGCGTGGGTGGGGACGAGGGAGGTCTGGTTGGGATCGAAGGTGGGCTCGGGTGCGGGCTCCTGGGGGAGGGACGGGGGGGCCGGGAGGGCCTCGGCGGTGGAGACGCCGAGGGCCTGGGTGGGGGCGTCGAGTCGCGCAAGCTCGCGTCCTCGCTCGGTAATGTTGGTGGCGGCCTCGGGGTTCATCGAGGCGAGGCTCTCGGACGAGAGGCCCATCCAGGCGTCGAGGGTGGCGAGGAACTCGACGGCTGAGGTGAAGCGCTCCTGGGCCGATCGGGCGCTGGCCTTGCGGACCATGTGGTGGAACTCGGGGGGGACGTCCAGCTCGGGCTTGAGCGCGATGGGGGGGCCGTTGATGACGCGCGCGATGGTGACGGCGAGGTTATCGCTGTCGATGGCGGGGCGGCCGGTGAGCATCTCGTAGATGATGAGGCCGACGGCGTAGAGGTCGGTCGAGGGGGTGGCCTCGACGCCCTGGAGCTGTTCGGCGGCCATGTAGCGCGGGGTGCCGAAGGTCTGGCCGGCCTGGGTGAGCTGGACGCCGCCGCTGACCATCTTGGCGATGCCGAAGTCCATCACCTTGACGTGGTTGGGGTCGTACATCAGCGGGACGATCATGATGTTCTCGGGCTTGATGTCCCGATGCACGATGTCTCTGGCGTGGGCCTCCATCAGCGCGTAGAGGATCTGGCGGGTGATGTGGACGACGCGGTGGAGGCTCAGGGGCGCCTCGCGCTCGATCACCTCGGACAGCGGCTCCCCGCGCAGGTACTCCATGACCAGGAAGAAGACGCCCTTGTCGGTCTCGCCGTAATCAAAGACGTCGACGGTGTTGGGGTACTCCAGCGAGGCCGACAGGATCGCCTCTCGTCGGAAGCGCTCGACGGCCTTGGGATCTGAGCGCGCGTGGGTGGCCAGCAGGACCTTGACCGCGACGGTCCGCCGCGTGTCGACGTGCCGCGCCCTGAAGACGACCCCGAAGCCGCCGCGGCCGAGCTCAGCCTCCAGCTGGTATCGACCGGCGAGCAGGTCGCCGACGGCGGGCTCTTTGAACTGGGCGCTGATTTCCAAGGTGTCCGCGCGGTCTGAAGGCTTCAGAGCATCGCCGGGAAGGGGCACTCGACGACATGCCCAAAGAGATACCACGCGCTCGACCGCGCGACCACAACTTCACCCCCCTTCAAGCCTCCTCGAAGACCACCTCGCCTGCGCAGACCTCGACCACGGCGCCGCTCTGTCGCCGCACCAGCAGGCCGCCGGCCTCCGACAGCCCCATCGCCTCGCCAGCCTCTCCGGCGGCCCCTGGAGCCTGGAATCGGACGCGCCGGCCGGCCATGACCGAGAGCGCCTCCCACCTCGATCGCACCCCGCCGAGGCCGCCGTGGTCGACCACGGCGGCGACCGAGGCCTCCAGCGCGGCGGCGATCTGCCCCACGAGGGCCAGCCTGTCCAGCGGCCGCCCCGCCTCGGCCTGGAGCGAGGTCGCCTGCCCGGCCAGCGAGGGCGGCAGCGCGCCCGCCTCGGCGTTGACGTTGATCCCGACGCCGACGACGACGATCATCGACTCGCCGTCGAGCCTCCCCTCCGTCAGGATCCCCCCGAGCTTTCGGCCGCCGACCAGCAGGTCGTTGGGCCACTTGAGCCCGACCGCCACGCCCGTGGCCGCGCGCAGCGCCTCGGCCACGCCCACCGCCGCCGCCAGCGTCAGCGCCGGGGTCGCCTCGGGCGCCAGCCGCGGGCAGAAGCGCATCGACATCAGGATCGAGGCGCCCGGCGCCGAGAGCCACGCCCTCGGCCCCGCCTCCGTCCGACGGCCTCGGCCCGCCGTCTGGTGGTCGGTCAGCCACACGGCGCCCTCGGGCGCGCCGATCGAGGACAGCGCCTGATCGTTTGTCGAGCTCGTCGTCGAGGACCAGTAGATGAGGCGATCGGACATGGGTGGACTCCGTCGGGGTCGGAACCCGATCAGTGCATGGGCGCCAGGGCCCTTGTCAAGACGCCTGGGCACTCCAGCCCCACACTCCACCCCCTGTCCCCCTCCTTGCGCAGCGCGGAGGGGGACAGGGGGGGGGGAGTGTGGGGGCTCGGACCCTTGAACCTTTCAGAACCCGACGCGAGGTGCCCGATTGCAGCATTCTTGAAAGAGCGCCCTCGGATCTGTACTTTGACAAGGAGCGATCCTGCGACGCTCCG
>SYOX01000173.1 GCA_005804885.1 Pseudomonadota bacterium | reverse complement strand
GTCCTCGGTGGGCTGCTCCGAGTGGATCTTGACGACCCCTTCGAGGCCGGCGATGAGCAGGTCGAGGTAGCCGTCGCCGTCCAGATCCGCCTTGGCGGCCCCCCGGCTGGCGAAGGGCAGGGCGCGGCTGCGAGAGTCCTCTGTCGAAGGGGCGCCGAGGCCGGCCTCGTCGGTCTGGCGGGTGAAGAGTCCGCCCGCGCGTTGCAGCAGCGCGGTGTCGCGGTGGCTCATGTAGTCGCTGGGGGCGCTCGAGGCGACCATGCCCTGGGTCACGAGGAGGTCGTCGAGGCCATTGCGGTCCAGATCGTCGACCAGGGCGCTCCAGGCGAAGAGCGCGAGGTTGCGCTCAAAGCCCAGGTCGATCCCCAGGTCGGTGGCCGTGCTGACGGGGACCCCCTGGCGGAAGTGGATCAGCCGGTTCGGCCCCCAGTCGGTCAGGTAGAGGTGCTCCCCGGCCCCGTCCACCTCGATGTTGCCCCCTCCCATGAAGGACCCCCCTCGCCGCAACCCCTGGCCGAAGTCCCGGGGATCGAAGGTCTGCTCGGCGTCGGGCGCGGCGCGAAAGAGGGCGACCCCGGTGGTGAGGGTGTTGACGTCCTGCGAGCCGTTCTCGACGAAGGCGTCGTTGAGGATGAGCACGTCCAGGAGCCCGTCGTTGTCGATGTCGAGCACCCCGATGGCGAGCGTGACGCCATTGCTGGCCAGGGGCGCGTAGGCTGGCAGGTCGGTCGGTTCGAAGCGGCCGCCGTCGATCTGGAGGAAGACGAGGTTGGTCTGGGTGGATCGGGAGGGTCGCTTGAGGTCCTGGCAGCCGATCACGAGGTCGACGCGCCCGTCCAGATCGAGGTCCGTGGCGGCGTAGCTCCCCGCGTAGCAGGTCCGCCTCGGGTCGCCGGGATCGAGGCCTTCGAGGAGGTCGGTCGTGGCGCGCTCGGGGTGGAAGCGCTCCAGCGTCACGCGCCCTGGGCCGAGCAGGACAAGCTCGTCGCGGCCGTCGCCCTCGACGTCGACGCCGCCGGCGGCGACCGCCGCGCCGACGTCGAAGCCGCACAGCGCGCCGAGGGGTTCGAAGGCCAGGGCGCCCGGCTCGGAGACATTGCGGTAGACGCAGGGCGGCGATCCCGCCTCGGGGTCCGAGCCGCCCAGGAAGACGTCCAGGTCGAGATCGCCGTCGAGGTCGAAGAGGCCGCCGCCGATGCCGTAGAAGCCGCCCTCGTCGGTGACGTGCTCCGAGAGGTGGGCGGGGTAGGTCCTCCTGAAGTGCAGGTCGCCGAGCAGGCCGCGCCGGTCCAGGCAGATCCCCTGGCGGCACCAGGCGCCCGAGGCGCAGTCCTCGTGGTCGAGGCAGTCGCCTTCGAAACAGATCCCGCGCGCCGCGCAGCGCCAGCGGTGGCCGCACTGGCCGTCGTCGTCGCAGGGGACGGCGCCGATCTCGACGCAGCCGGCATCGACGCACTTGTGGCCGCCGCCGCACTCGCCGTCGTCGGCGCACCCGATGGGCGCGCAGGCGGCGGCGCGGCAGGTGTGATCGGGCGGGCAGTCCGAGGGATCGCGGCACCCGGGCTGGCATTGCTCGTCCTGGCAGATCGCGCCGGGGCCGCAGGCGTCGTCGAAGCGACACCCTGGCAGGCATTGCTCGGCCTGGCAGATCGAGCCGGGGCCGCAGGCGCCGTCGCTCTGGCAGCCTCCAGGGTCGGCGTCCTCGGCGGGAGCAGCGTCGTCGTGATCGGCGCTGTCGGGGGTGTCGATGTCGCCGGAGTTCGCTCCGGCGTCGTCGGGGAGGGGGGTCGGCGTTGATCCCGTCCGGGAGGGCTCAGGCGGCTGACAGGCTGCCAGCAGCAGGAGGAGGGTGAGGGCAGCGGGGGTCTTCAAGCCGTGTTCTCCGGGTGGGAGGATCCCGGCGCATTTTTGTGGAGTTTCGGGCCGCTTGCAACTGTGTCAGGTGGGAGGGCACACTCCACCCCCTGTGCCGCACACTCCACCCCCTGTCCCCCTCCTCCACCCCCTGTCCCCCTCCCGCACACTCCACCCCCTGTCCCCCTCCCGCACACTCCACCCCCTGTCCCCCTCCTCGCTGCGCAAGGAGGGGGAACTCCAGAATTACGGGCAAGGTGGATCGGCGAGTCGGCTTCGTGGGTGCGATCCGCACGTTGGCGGTCCACCCGGGCTCGACGAGCGCCCCACGCTCCTCGCATCGCCCCCTCCGGGGACGGGCTCGTCGGGTGGGGCTTGGATGCGCGGGGGGGCTGCGCCCGGTGGGCGCAGGCCAGCGGGCGGCCCATGTCGACACCTGGGAGCGTGAAAATCCCAATCCACAGGCCCACTTCGACACGGTGATCTGGCCTTGCGGTTCTCTGGCGCCCGTGCGCTGGCCTGCGACCGAGAGGGCGCAGCCCACCCCGGGCTTCTAGCCCCACCCGACGAGCTCGTCCCCGGAGGGGGCGATGCGAGGAGCGTGGAGCGCTCGTGGAACGTGGGGCGTTGGGGGTGTCGAGACCTTCATCGAGCGAACCTGTCACGACGGTGAGGGATCGAGAAAGTGTTTGACAGGTCCATGGGGAGTGGGCTATATCCCGCATCCGCTTTTCTGCGACGCGAGAGTGGCGGAACTGGTAGACGCGCCAGGTTGAGGGCCTGGTGGCCGCAAGGCTGTAGGGGTTCGACTCCCCTCTCTCGCATACCCGGCTGGATTTTTTTCCAGCCGGGTTTTTTATTTCTTGCGCCATTCGACTTCAAACCACCCTCTTCGAATCATCTTTTAATGTGACTTGAGGGCGTTGACTGCGTGACGGCTCCCTGTGTGGTCGATTTGCAGGCAGGGAGGGAGTTTGTGTAGACTGAACCTGTGCTCCTTCAATCCAAGTGTGTGCTGACGACGAGTTTCAAGGGGTTGTCATGTTCATTTTTCACAGGTGTGGTTTTGTCAGGTCATTGATTTCAATGGCTTTTTTGGCTGGCCTTGGTTGGGCCGTGGCGGGCTGTGGGGAGGACGGTGCTCCGGCTGATGTGTCGGTGGGGTGTCGGCTCAACTCGGACTGCGAGGCGGGTCAGGGGTGCGTCGAGGGGCAGTGCGTGGTGAGCGAGGTGTGCGTGGGCGAGGATTGCCCTTGCACATCAAGCGGGGACTGCGGGCCGGGCGAGGGGTGCGAGGTGTCCACGGGTCGGTGCTTTGCGTTGGAGTGCTTGCGGGACGTCGACTGCGGGCTGGGCCAGGTGTGTCTGTCGGGTCTTTGCGAGACGGACGTGGGCGCGGACAGGGATCGGGACGGGGTGCCGGATACGGAGGACAGCTGCCCGGAGGATCAGAACGCGGATCAGGACGACAACGACGGCGATGGTCTGGGGGATGTGTGCGACGGGGATGACGACGGTGACGGTCGGGCGGACGGTCAGGACGTGTGCCCGCTGGTGGCCGATCCGGGCCAGGAGGATCACGACGGCGATGGGCAGGGCAATGCGTGCGATCCGGACTGGACGGGGACGGTGGTGTCGGGGTTGCTGACGCCGGAGGGGTTGCCGGAGCCGGACTTTGCCCAGGCGCGGGTGTCGCTCTCGACGCTGGAGGTCCCGGCGACGCCGGACGTGGGGGGGCGCTTCGTGTTCTCGCAGGGCTTGCTCAAGGGGGGTCTGGCGGAGCTGACGGTGTCGTGGCCGGGGTTTTCGACCTTGAGGCTGCTGGTGTCGATCCCGGAGGGGGTGGCGGCCTTCGATCTTGGGGAGATCGCGATGGTGGCCCAGCGGGACGCGCTGCTGTCGGGCGTGGTGAGCCTGGAGGGTCAGGAGGTCGGGGCAGGGGTCGCGGTGCAGGTGCGGCGCCTGGACGGTCGGCCCTTTGCGACCTTGAGCACGGACGATGAGGGGCGATTTGAGCTGGACGTGACGCGGGAGGGCTTTGAGCTGTCGCTGTCCAGGGCGCGCTATGTGTCGCTGGTGGGGGTCCGGGTCGACTGGGAGCCGGTCGAGGGGCGCTTCGAGGTCGAGGGCGAGCCGCTGGCGGGCTTTGAGGGGCTGCGGCTGGTGCTGGATCGCAGCGCGTCGGTGCGGGGTCAGCTGGTCTCGGATCTGGGGCTGGGTTTTTCGTTTGAGGGGGTCGCGCAGGTGCGCCTCGTGGGGGAGGCGGGTGAGTTTCCGGGCGAGGCTTTGTCGAGCGGGGAGTTTGTCGTGGCGGGGGTGCCGCCGGGCTTCTACAGCTTGAGCGTGGACGTGGAGGCGCACGCGTTGTTGACGCTGCCGGTGACCTTGGCGTCGGGGGAGCTGGATCTTGGGGTGGTCGAGGTCACGTCGGTGCTGGTCGACCCGGATGAGGCGGTGTTGATGCGGGGGATGGTGCAGCTTCGGGGGCGCGAGGATCACGCCGACACGGTGGTCAGGGCGCGGCTGGGGCAGGGATTTCTGGTGGGGACGACGTTGACGGATCGGTCGGGGGCCTTCGCGCTGGCGTTGACGCGCGATGACTTCGATCTGGAGCTGTCGGCGGCGGGCTACGAGGGGGTGGAGGTGGAGGTGCGCTGGAGCGAGGTGCGGCAGCGCTTCGAGGTGGGCGAGCCGGGAGATCCGGTGGCGTTGAGTGAGGCGGTGATCGTGCTGGAGCCGAGCGCGGACATCGTGCTGGACGGCAGCCTGCGATCGCCGCTGGCGAACGTCGACTGGCCGAGCGCGGCCTCGGTGCGGGTGATCCAGGGCAATGCGGAGCACCTGGCGGTGGTGGTCAACGACCTCAACGACGATCGCACGGGCCGCTTTCAGATCTCGGGGCTTGCGCCGGGGCCGGCCTTCTTGATCGTGGAGGTGCAGGGTCACGAGTCGGTGGTGGACGCGATCACGATCGATCCGGAGGTCAACCCGCCCTTCGCGCTGGTGCTTGAGCTGGAGCGGGTCTCGATGCAGGGGATCGTGGCGCTGGAGGAGCAGCTTGATCACTCGGGGGTGAGCGTCGTGGCGAGGAGGGCTGGGCTGGTGTCGGCGCTGACGGTGACGCTGGAGGAGGGGACGTGGGCGATGGAGGTGCCGGCGACGGATCACGTCCTGGCGCTGTCGATGCCCGGCTTTGCGCCTCGGGAGGTCTTCGTGCAGTGGCAGCCGGAGGCCAGGCGCTTCGTGTTTGATCCGGTGGACGACGGGGAGCCGGTGTTCGTGCCGATGGAGGATGAGCCGGTCGAGTTGTTTATTGATCGGAGCGTGCTGGTGGAGGGTCAGCTCTTGAGCCCGCTGCCGGGGGTGAGCTGGTCGGCGGCCTCGGTGACGTTGGAGCGGATCAACAACCAGGATCAGGTCGAGGTTTTCCAGGGGGGGGTGCAGAGCACGGGTGTGTTCCGCTTTGATCAGATCCCGCCGGGGCAGTACACGCTCCGGATCAGCGAGCCGAGCCATGTGTCGGAGGCGCGGGCGGTGCGGCTGGTCGGCGGCAACAACGATCTGGGCGACATCCTGCTGGACGTGGCGCAGGTGACGGCGCTGGGTCGCGTGGTGCTGGAGGGCGAGCGGACGCACCAGGACGTGGTGGTGCGGGCCTTGCGAGGCGGGATCATCGCGGACACGACCTTGTCGGACGCAAGCGGCCGCTTCGTGTTGTCGATCACGCCCGACACGCACACCTTGACGTTGTCGCTGCCGGGCTTCGTGGCCGAGACGGTGACGATCCTGTGGACGGGCGCGGGCTTTGAGCTGGCGGGGGTGGCGCTGGAGGACGCGCTGATCCTGCTGGCCAGGGCGGCCGACGGGGATCGGGACAACGACGGGGTGCTGGATGTGGTGGACAACTGCCTGACGGTGGCCAACTCGGGTCAGTCGGACATCGACGAGGACGGGCAGGGCGACGGCTGCGACGGCGACGTTGACGACGACGGGCTGGTCAACGGCTTTGACAACTGCCCGCTCTCCTTCAATCCGACGCAGGAGGATCCCGAGGGCGCGGGGGTGGGCTTTGCCTGCGCGGGCGGAGACGCCTCATCGCCCCTCTTCGTCCCCGGAGGCGTCTTGAGGCAGCACCTCGACACGCGCCCTCGCCCGAGCGCCCTGTCCGGGTCTTGCGGGGGGCTGTCGACGCCCGAGGTCGTCTACGCCGTGCCGCTGGTTGCGGGCCAGACTGTGAGCGTCTCGGTCGAGGCGGAGTTCTTGACGGCGATCTACGTCCTGGATCCCGAGGGCGTCGAGGTGGCGTGCAGCGTGGGGCTGGAGCTGGTGGCGGCTGCGGCTTCGGCCGGGCTCCATCGGGTCGTGGTGGACGGGTTCATCGGCGGAGAGCTGTCGTCGGGTCCGATGGTGGTCGACGTCATCCCTGACGGAGCCTCGTTTGCGTTGAGCGGCGTGGATGCGGGCGATGAGCCTGTGTCGGTGGCGGTCGGGGATCTGGACGGCGACGGGCGCCCTGACGCGGTGACCGCAGATCGCGGCGATGGCACGGTGACGCTGCTCTCGGGGCTGGACGACGGGATCCTGGACGGCGCTCAGACCTTCGAGGTGGCGAGGGCTCCGGTGGACGTCCAGGTCGGTGACGTCACCGCCGATGGGCTGCTCGACGTGGTGGCCACGAGCCAGCAGGACGGCCTGGTGACCGTCCTGGCCGGAGATGGTCAGGGTGAGCTGGCGGTGTCGCAGACTCTGAACGCGGGTCTGGACCCGTTCAAGGGCGCTCTGGAAGACTTTGACGGAGACGGCCTCGACGACCTGCTGATGATGCATTCCGAGAGCGTGTCCTTGTCGCTGAGTCGGGGTGAGGCGGGGATCCGGGGTGTCTCATTGAGCAGCGACGGCATCAAGGCTGTCGGGGTCGGTGATCTCAACGGGGACGGGCGTCCTGACGTGGTGATGGTTGATGATTCGAACCTGGTGCAGGTCAAGATGGGCGGGCCGGGTGGGGTCCTTGAGGCGACCGTGACCTACGATCCGGGGCTCATCTCGCTCTCGAGAATTCAGGTCGTCGACCTTGACGGGGACGGGCGAGACGACGTCGTGGTCGGCGGCCAATTTCCACGGCTCAACATCTACTCGAACCCTGGGAGCGGCGCGGTCTATCTGTCCAACGAGGCGGGGGAGCTGGAGGCGCCGACGATCTACCACAGCCCCGGCGGCGCGGACGTTCAAGTGACAGACTTCAACGGCGACGGGATCTTGGACCTGGTGATGGGGGGGTTGTTGGAGAACGCCAACGCTCGGCCGCATCAGCTCAGCGTGTTGCCGGGCCTGGGGGACGGGCGATTTCTGGACGCCATCAAGGTCGTGCGGGACCAGTTCGTCAAGTTCTCTGAGGTTGTTGACGTCGACGGTGACGGTCGCAGTGCCCTGGTGACGGCGTCCTTGATCGACCCCTCGCAGGTCGATTGGGCCATCGGGGTCAACCGCTTTGACGATGCGGGCGTGATGACCACCGCCAACCTGACCTACCCGGAGACGCAGGAGGTGGAGAGCCTGCACACGCGCGACGTGGATCTGGACGGCTTCGAGGATCTCCTGGTCGTCTACGTGGGCAACAGCGGCTCGATGGTCTTGTACCGCGGGCAGGCCGGCGACACCTTCGTTGATGAGCCGGTGTTCATCTTTACGTCGCACAACGTCGAGGAGGTCCGCTGGGGTCATGTCGACGGCGACGGGCTGCTGGATTTGATCTACACCATTGCCGACACCGCCCAGAAGGGGATCGCCCATCGGATTCAGGCTCAGGACGGCAGCTTTGGTGAGGAGCGCTTGCTGGTCACCGCCAATACGGTGGATGAGATCGAGGTCGCCGATGTGACCGCCGACGGCCTTGATGACGTCGTCTTCCACATCTTGAATCAGAGCGTGATGATCCTGGGCCGCAACCTGGGGGATGGGACCTTTAACACGTCCGAGACGCACTCCTCCGACAACAGGCCCAAAAGCATCAACATTGCGGATCTGGACGGCGACGGCAATGTGGACTTCTTCATCGCGGACACGGCGGCGGACAAGCTTGAGGTGTTCTATGGGGTTGGCGGCCCGGCGCCCTTCTTCGCCGAAAAGGTGCTCTTGTCGACGGGAGACAACCCTGTCGAGGCGCTGGTCCACGATCTGGACGACGACGGCGATCTGGACATCCTCGTGGCCTGCACCACGCCCACCGACTTCAGCTTGCTGATGAACCAGGGGGGGCGGGTGTTTGGGCTCGTGGCCGTGGACTCCGGTGGGATGCTCAACGTGCCCGAGCTGCGCTTGAGAGACTTTGACGGCGACGGAAACCAGGATCTGGTCGTCAACCGGTCCACGGCGCATGGGAACGGGATCGCGGTGGCGATGGGGCGCGGTGACGGCACCTTCGAGGCCGTCGAGGCCTTCTCTCACGGCGGGGAGCAGAGAGCGGGCGAGGGCGACTTGAACGGAGATGGGCTGCTTGACGGCGCCTATGTGACGAATCGCGGCCTCATCGAGTTGATGTGGGGGCAGTCGGAGGGGATCCTGCAGCAGTCCTACAAGACCGCTGAAACGCTGGTCAAGATGGTCTTGTTCGACTTCGACGGGGACGGCCAGGACGACTTTATCACGGCCGAGTCAGGGGCGGGGAGCCTTGATCGGGTCAGGGTGATGCTCTCGACGAACGACTTTGGGTTCGGGGTGCTCTTTTCGCTCCCTGCTGATCCGCTTGACCTCGCCGTCGCCGACTTCAATGGCGATGGCCTGCTGGATTTCGCGTTGACGATGGCGTTTCGCAATGAATTGATGGTCTACATGGACCTGGGCAACAACCTCTACGATCAGGTGGAGTTTTCCTTTGGCGGCCGCCCGAGGTCAGTGCTCGCCCTTGACCACGACGAGGACGGCGACGTCGATCTGCTCGTCGGCGACGCCGCCGACCTCGGCGACTTTGGCGTCACGCTCATGCTCAACGATGGCCAGGGGAACTTTGAGGCACTGGGCAGGCGCTCCGTGACGGGGCTGCCTGCGGCGATACAAGCCGCGGATCTGGACGGCGACGGCCAAAAGGACGCCCTGATCGCCGACAATGGGGGTGGAGCGGTCCTGTTTGGCGAGGGTGACTTTGCGGCGTCCTCGTTCTTCAGGAGTCCGGAGGTGATGAGGGACATGGTCGTCGAGGACTTTGACGGCGACGGCGCCCTCGACGTCGCCGTGATCACCCTCTTGAACCTTCAGGTCCTGCTGGGCGCGCCCGAGCCGTTGACGCCGCTGCCCGTTCAAGCGCTCGACGTGGTCCTGGTCGCGCTGGCGAGCGCGGACGTGGATCAAGACGGCGCGATGGATCTCGTGGTGGTCGGTCAGCAAGGCAAGGTGATGACCTTCCTGGGCGAGGGCGACGGGACCTTCACGCTCTCAGCGGAGACGGAGGTCGGGACGACGCTGTCGGACGTGGCGCTGGGCGACGTGGACGGCGACGGGCGGATCGACGTGGTGGCGGTGGACTCGACGCAGGATAGCGTCGTGGTGCTGTACGACGCGATGGACATGTCGACCCGCGAGTCCGTGTTCCTGGAGGGGAGGGGGAGCGCTCTGGTGGTCGAGGATCTCAACGGCGACGGTGCCAGCGACGCGCTGGTGGTGTCGTCGGTCGTGGATCGCCTCAACCTCCTCTACAGCCAGTCGACGGCCCCGCGGACGTCGGGGACGCACCATCAGGACTCGCCCCAGCCGCCCTGCCCGGCGATGGAGATCGAGGGCGGCCGCGATGGCGGCGACGTGGTGTTTGACGTGGCGCCGGTGTCTCCCTGCCGCGTTGAGCGGCTGGAGCTCGACTATCCTTATGGAGGTGCCCCTGAGGGCGCGGTGGTGGAGTTGATCGCGGAAGGTTCGGAGGCGGGCTTCAACAGCGCCATCCTGGTGGACGGGCAGGCCGCGCTCCAGGGTCCGGGGCGGTGGTCGCCGGTCAGCGTGCTGGGGCTGGCCCGCTTTGAAGGGACGGCCTCGGCGGGCCGTTGGCGGCTGCGGAGCGACCTGGGCTGCGCGCCTCAGAGCTGCGCGCCGCGGTTGCTGATCAACCGCCTTATCGACGATCCGCTGCTCAACGCCGAGTGCGTCGACGGGGGGGCGCCCGAGGCCGAGGCCGAGGCGGCGTGCGTGTGGGGCGGCGAGTCGATCGAGGTCGACCTTGAGGTCGGCGACAGGGACGTGCGGCTTGTGGCGTTGGGCGCAGCCGGGGTGATGGCGAGGGGTCAGGTGGTGGAAGTCTACGCCTGGGCGGCCGACGTCTGTGAGCCCTCCTCGGGGCAGTGCGTGGTGGGCGATCGGTGCGCGCAGGTGGACTGCCCCTTCGGCTCGGTTTGCGCGCCTCAGACGGGCCGGTGCGTCCTGGCCGGTCAGTGCCTCGGGGTGCGTTGTGACATCGGTGAGAGCTGCGATCCTGGGACGGGGGCCTGCCTCTCCAGCGATCCGTGCGCGTTGGTGGTCTGTGGGCCAGGGGCCCTGTGCGATCCAGAGAGTGGGGCTTGCGTGGCCGAGGGGGCCTGTGGTGGCGTTCAGTGTCGGATCCCTGAGGTTCAGCTTGGCCTCGCGCCGCTCGGGGCGAGGGAGGCGATGGCGGAGGCGGTCGAGGTCGCTTCGGGCCGTTGGAGGCTGCGCGGCGTGATCCCCGAGGCGCTCAACGGCCGCTACTTTGGGCTAACGATCGAGGCCTCGACGGCGGCTGGGCTGATCCTCAAGGCGAAGTAGGGCGCGTGCGGATCGCTTTGGAGGGGCGCGAGGTCAGGGCGTCTTCCGAGGCGCAGCGCTTCGGTGAAGGTCCAGGCGCCCCAGTGCGCTGATTGGTTTGACTCCCATCGGTCCCTCAAACCAATCAGCGCTCTGGGCGGCCTTTGGGTCGGGTGTCCTCAGGGGATGGCTACTCCATCTTCCACTGGCAACGCCAGTGCCCTCGCGCGGGCGGGGTTGGAGGGCGTTGTTTGTGTTTTGTGGTGTGTTTTGTCGCGTTTAAGTCTGTGGTTGAAGGGTGGTGCGTCGTGATGCCGGGGTGGCACGAGAGTTGCTGAAGCCGGGCCGGGTCGAAATGGAAGACACCAGAGCGGTCGCGCCGAGCGGCCGGCGGAGGAGATAGAGGCGATGATGATGACGACGAAGACGCGCTTGATGGGTTTGCTGTTGGCGCTGCTGGCGCTGTCGGTGGGTGCCTGCGCCGAGGAGTCCGGCCCCGCTGTTGGCGATCTGCCCGTGGCCGAGCCTGGAGACTCGGACGCGCCGCTCTCGAACCTGGACGCCCTGCTCGACGGCGCGCCGGACAACGACAAGCTGCCCAGCGAGGCCAAGGCCGATCAGGTCTTCCCGCCGACCTTCGACGTGGTGGCCTCGCAGTCGCCGGTCAAGAGCCAGGGCAGCCGCGGGGTGTGCTCGATCTTCTCGACGACGGCGCTCATGGAGCACCTCTACATCAAGGAAGGGACGATCAAGGTCCCCGACTTCTCCGAGCAGTTCCTGCAGTGGTCGGTCAAGGAGGAGGTCGGCGACTTCAAGGAGACGGACGGCTCCAACGCCAACTCCAACCTCGCGGCCATCAACCGCTTCGGGATCGTCGATGAGATCTCCTGGCCCTACCAGTCCTCGCCCTGGACGGCGGCCAACGATCCGGGCTGCGGCGCGGAGAAGGAGGAGCAGCGCCCGACGGCGTGCTTCACCAACGGCGCGCCGCCCGAGTCGGCCAAGGCCGCTCGCCGCTGGAACCTGCCGCGGGGGCGCTTCGTCAGCTCGCGGGTCCCGAGCGTCAAGGCGATCATCCAGGGCAAGCAGACGGCGGTCGTGGCCGGCATGACCTTCTTCTACCAGAGCTGGAACCACCGCAAGTCGACCCTGCCGGTCAACAGCACCTACTGGAGCGAGGGCTACGTGCTGCCCCCCAACGCCAAGGACCGCGAGCTGAGCCTTGCCAAGAGGGCCGGCCACTCGATCCTGCTGGTGGGCTGGGACGACAACCTTGAGGTCCCGCTCGTGGACGAGAAGGGCGAGGTCGTCAAGGACGCCCAAGGCAACGCGGTCAAGGAGAAGGGCTTCTTCCTGTTCAAGAACAGCTGGGGGACGGCCGGCTTTGGCATCCGCAACCCCCACGGCGCCGGTTACGGCTGGATCGCCTACCGCTACATCGAGGAGTTCGCCAGCTCCACCACCGCCGACGTCCCTCGCCTCAACCTCGGCCCCGAGGTCTGCGACGACGGCAAGGACAACAACGACGACCGCCAGTCCGACTGCGACGACCCGAAGTGCTCCAGCCACGCGGCCTGCGCGCCCCAGCCCGTCGGCGGCGAGCTGAGCAACCGGACGCCCTTCGAGATCCCCGACAACAACCCCAACGGCGTCACCTCCACCATCGAGGTCGGCGAGGAGGGCTTCGTGCTCACGGGCGCCGTCGACATCGACATCGAGCACCCCTTCGTCGGCGACCTGATCGTCACGCTGGTGAGCCCCTCGGGCGCCGCGATCGTGCTGCACAACAAGACCGGCGAATCGGACGACAACATCAAGGCCTCTTTTGAGCCGGCCTCCCTCGTCGGCCAGAGCGTCAAGGGCACTTGGAGCCTCAAGGTCGTCGACACCGCCAACGAGGACAAGGGCACGCTCAAGGGCTGGTCGCTGACCTTCGATTTGACCAACGAGCCGACCGAGGGCGGCGAGCTTCACGGCGAGGCCTCGCCTGGGGTGGCCATCCCCGACAACGACAACGCGGGCGTCACCTCGAAGGTGGCGCTGTCGGGCAGCGGCGCCATCGACAAGGTCACCGTCAACGTGGACATCAGCCACCCCTTTATCGGTGACCTCACCGTCACGCTGGTGAGCCCCTCGGGCACCGAGGTCGTGCTGCACAAGGAGGCCGGCGGCGGCGCCGACAACCTCGTCAAGGCCTTCACCGTGAGCGATCTGGCCGGCGCCAGCGCCACGGGCGACTGGACCCTGCGCGTCGTCGACAACGCCCAGAGCGACGCGGGCACGCTGAACCGCTGGAGCCTCGACGTCACCGTCCGCTGAGGTCGCAGAGCAGATCGCCGCGATCAGCGCGGCCCAGGCGCACAGGAGAGGGCGCGGGTGCAACACCCCGCGCCCTCTCTCTTTTTTGCGCCCAGGTCGGGGCAGATCGGGCCGGTGGCGCGGGGAGGGTCAGGGAGGTCAAGGAGGGAGAGGCCGGTGCTGGGCTGGGGGGCGCTCAGGGCGGCGTGGCGGCGCTCTGGAAGGCGCGCAGGGTGATGGAGATGCGGCGCCCGGTGGCTCTTTTCGAGGCGGGGACCTCGTGGGTCCAGGCGAGGTTGGTGGCGTAGGGCAGGGCGAAGACTGCGCCGTGGGGGGTGGGGAAGTCGAGCGCCTGTCGGCCCTTCCAGGGGCGCAGGCGGAAGGTGCGCTCCTGGCCGAGCGAGATGGTGACGATGGGGGCGCCGGGGATCATGTCGGTGATGCTGTCGCGGTGTCGGCCGATGTAATGGCCGAGAGTGCCGTCGTACCAGTTCAAGAGGAGGCCGTTGAGGCGGGGGTCGACGCAGGCGCAGGCCCATTCGAGGAAGGGGCGCAGGGCGTCGGTGAGCGGCAGCGCCCGGTTGGTCTGCCCGGTGTAGTGGTAGTCGGCGCCGAAGGCCTGCTGCCAGCGGGGCGTTTTGACCTTGCGGCCGTGGATGTGGATCTCGTGGAAGTCCTCGGGGTGGAGGGTCCAGAGCGCCTCGAAGGCCTCGTCGTCGGGGATCAGCGGCTCGGGGAGGCGGCCGGTCCAGAAGTCGTGGAGGCCGTCGAGGTCGTGGCGCGTGAAGTCGTCGAGCATGAGGGGCCTCGCTGGAGGGGCGAAGGTCAAGCGCAACAAATGTATAGTTTTTGAGAGGGGGAGGCAAGCTTGAAGGGAGGGGTGTGTCAGGGCGACAGGTTTGCTCAGTGAAGCCTGAAGTCCTGCCGCGCTCGCCGATCGCCCCACGCTCCTCGCACCGCCCCCGTTGGGGACGGGCTCGTCGGGTGGGGCTTGGATGCGCGGGGGGGCTGCGCCCGTTGGGCGCAGGCCGGCGG
>SYOX01000172.1 GCA_005804885.1 Pseudomonadota bacterium | reverse complement strand
TTCAAGGGCACCGGTAACTGCGAGCTCCACCTGGACCGCAAGCTGATGGAGAAGCGGATCTTCCCCTGCCTCGACATCAACAAGAGCGGCACCCGCAAGGAGGAGCTGCTGATGAACCAGGGCGTCCTGAACCGCGTCTGGATCCTGCGCCAGCTCCTTCACCCCCTGAACGTCGTCGACTCCATGGAGTTCCTGCTCGACAAGCTCGGCAAGACCGACTCCAACCAGGAGTTCCTCAACTCCATGAGCGGGTGATCGACGCCCTTGTGGTTGACAGCCGCCGGGGCATCCTCTAAAAGTCGATGCCCCAGAGTTCGGGCCTCGCCCTCCTCGATGAGGGCAGAGCGCCTCGGTTCCAGTTGTTGATGATGCATTGAGGTGACCCGATGGCCACATCCAAGATTCGCGAAAAAATCCGGCTCGTGTCGACCGCGGGTACCGGCTTCTTCTACACGACCACCAAGAACAAGCGGAAGACCCCCCAGAAGCTGGCCTTCCGCAAGTACGACCCGGTCGTCCGTCAGCACGTCCTCTTCAAAGAGGCCAAGATCAAGTAGACACCCCCTGACCTGCGCGGCGGCCCCCCGGCCGCGGCGCGATCAGGTGCGCACGACGGGATCGACCCCACCGGTTGATCCCGTCGTCGTTTTTTGACCCCTCGATCCCACCCCAGCGCGGCCAGGGCGCCGAAGGGACCACGCCTCCCAACCCCTGCCGCCCCCGGAGGGCGCCATGCCCGAGGACCTCGCCGGCCTTCTGGCCGACGTCGATGCGCAGGCCGCGCGCCTGACCGACGCCCACCGCGAGCGGCTCCGCTGCCAGAAGGGCTGCACCGCCTGCTGCCGACAGCCCCTGAGCGTCCCGAGCGTCGAGGCCGCCCACATCCTGTCCTGGCTCCTGCGCAAGGGCATCCCCGATCACGACCCCGCCCCAACGGCCGCCGACGACCACCCCCTCTTCGACGCCCTCTCCGGCGACCAGCCCTGCGTCTTTCTGACCGCCGGCGGCGCCTGCGGGATCTACCCCGTCAGGCCCCTCGTCTGCCGCGTCCACGGACTCCCGCTCCGGCTGGCCGACGGCCGCGTCGACGCCTGCCCGATGAACTTCGACGGCGACCCCTCCTCGATAGCGCCCCTCGACCTGGAGGGGCTCCACCGGCGCCTCGCGATCGTCGAGCGCCGCTACTGCGCCCAGGAGGGGCAGCGATCCGGGCGCCTGTGGCTGTCTCAAGTGCGCGATCTGGCCCTGGAGATCGCCGCCGAGGGCCTCTGAGCCCCAAGGCCAGGGGATCGTCAGGCCGCCGCCTTCTCGGCCGCCTTGAGCTCGGCCAGCTGCTGCGCCGAGCGCTGCTTCTCGATGTTGAGCTTCTTCTGGTAGCGCGACTGCACGACGTCGACCACCACCAGCACGATCAGCACGAAGTAGAAGGTCGACGAGGGCATCGCGTGCACCTCGCTGCCCATCAAGGTCAGCCGCCCCAGGTGCCCGGCCTCCGACACCAGCATCACGCCGACGAGGAAGAGCACGAAGAGCCCCAGCACCTCGTACATCCGGTTCTTCTGCAAGAACGCCGAGACCGTGTTGGCCAGCGCGATCATCATCACCCCCGAGATCACCACCGCCGCGGCCATGAGCCAGAAGTTGTCCGTCAGCGCCAGCGCCCCCAGCGTCGAGTCGAAGGAGAAGACGATGTTCATCACCACGATCCAGAAGATCGCCTGGTTCGTCGACATGGTCTTCTTCTGCTCGCTGCCCACCTCCTCCAGCGACATCATGTGCAGGACCTCCTTGATGGCGGTGTAGAGGATGAAGGCGCCGCCGAAGAGCACAATCAGCATGTGGCCGCTGATGCCCCCGTGGCACACCGGCTCGGCCCCCTCCAGCGCCGGGGCGCACTCCTGCACCGCCTCGATGACCCCCTTCCAGTTCAACTCGAAGAGCGGGCTCTCCAGGTGCTGGATCGCCTCGACCACGACGAAGAGCAGCACCAGCCGCAGCACGATCGCCAGCGCGATGCCCACCTTCCGGACGAAGTCCTGCTTGTCCGGCGCGACCCGCTTGGATTCGATCGAGATGTAGAGCAGGTTGTCAAAGCCCAGCACGGCCTGCAAAAAGACCAGCATCAAGAGCGTGCCGACGATGGAAAAAAGGGTGTCCATGGCAAGTCCAGGGTTCGAGGTTGTCGCAATTCGTCAAGAACCACGCCCGGATCGCGGCGGCCGGTGTCCCCGCCCAGGGCATCCTGAGCGCGCCGTGACAGGAGCGAGCGAGCAACCTATGCCACAACTCGCCCTCACTTCAATAGCGCCTTGTCGCCCCCGCGAGGCCTCGGGCGCATCTTGTCGATCGGATCGATCTTTGGCGCCGCGCCGCCAGTGCTTAGAGTCCTTCGACGGCTCCGGCCCGCGCCACCCCAGCCCAGACCAGGGAAAGACCGCATGAGCTCAAGAAAACCCGCGCCCGCCGAGGCCGACAAGGCCGCCGAGGCCGCCGAGGCCGACAAGGTCTTCAACGCCCCCTCCCGCACCAACCGCGAGTACCTCAGGCGGATGCTGGCCCTGGCCCGACCCGAGCGCAACACCCTGATCGTCGGGACGATCTTCCTGCTGATCGGCAGCGGCATGGGGCTGCTCTACCCCCAGGCCATCCGCGTGATCATCGACGAGGCGCTGGGCTCCTCCGGCACCGACAAGATCGACAAGGCCGCCCTCTTCATGGGCGTCGTCTTCCTCGTCCAGGCGCTCGCCGTCGCCCTGCGCTACTACCTCTTCACCGTCGCCGGCGAGCGGGTCGTCTCCCGGCTGCGCGAAGAGCTCTATCGCCTCGTCATCCTTCAAGAAGTTGGCTTCTTCGACAGCCGCCGCACCGGCGAGCTGATCAACCGCCTGTCCTCCGACACGACCGTCCTGCAGAACACCGTCAGCGTCAACATCTCCATGGCCCTGCGCCACGTCACGGCCGTCCTGGGCGGCGTCGGCCTCCTCTTCTACACCTCCCCGCGCCTCACCCTCCTGATGCTCGTCACCGTCCCGCCGGTCGCCGTCGCCGCCGTCTACTTCGGCCGCAAGATCCGCCGCCTGTCTCGCGGCGTCCAGGACACCCTGGCCGAGGCCAGCGAGGTCGCCGAGGAGACCATCGCCGGCATCAGGACCGTGCGCTCCTTCACCCAGGAGGAGAGCGAGTCCAGGCGCTACGCTGGCCACATCTGGCGCTCCTTTGAGCTGGCCCGCCAGCGCACCACGATCATGGCCCTCTTCACCAGCGCGGTGACCTTCGCCGGCTACGCCGCCGTCGCCCTGGTCCTGTGGTACGGCGGCCGCCTCGTCGTCGAGGGCTCGATGACCGTCGGCGACCTGACCTCCTTCATCCTCTACACGCTGCTCGTGGCCTTCTCCTTCGGCGCCATCGGCAGCCTCTGGGCCGACTTCATGCGCGCCACCGGCGCCGCCGAGCGCGTCTTTGACCTCATGGACCGCCCCTCCGAGATCCCGCTGGGCCAGGGCGAGCGCCCCGAGGCCGTCCGCGGCGCCATCGACTTCGACGCCGTGACCTTCTCCTACCCTGCGCGCCCCGACGTGACCGTCCTGGACGGCCTCTCGCTCAAGATCGAGCCCGGCCAGATCGTCGCCCTCGTCGGCCCCTCCGGCAGCGGCAAGTCCACCATCGCCGGCCTCATCCCCCGCTTCTACGACCCCGACGGCGGCCAGATCCGCCTCGACGGCAAGGCCCTCGTCGACCTCGACCCCGACTGGCTCCGGCGACAGATCGGCGTCGTGGCCCAGGAGCCCATCCTCTTCTCGACCTCCATCGCCGGCAACATCCGCTACGGCCGCGACGACGCCACCGACGCCGAGGTCGAGGCCGCCGCGCGGGCCGCCAACGCCCACGACTTCATCGTCGAGTTCCCCGAGGGCTACCAGACCTCCGTCGGCGAGCGCGGCGTCCAGCTCTCCGGCGGCCAGACGCAGCGCATCGCCATCGCGCGCGCCGTCCTCAAGGACCCCTCCATCCTCATCCTCGACGAGGCCACCTCCGCCCTGGACGCCGAGAGCGAGTTCCTCGTCAAGGAGGCCCTCGACCGCCTCATGCGCGGCCGCACCACCCTCATCATCGCCCACCGCCTCTCCACCGTCCGCGACGCCCACCGGGTGCTGGTCATCGACGCCGGCCGCGTCGCCCAGGCCGGCAGCCACGACAGCCTCATGGCCGACGACGACGGCATCTACCACCGCCTCGTCCAGCGCCAGTTCATGGCCGCCTGATCTCAGAAGCCAGCCAAAGGCCGCGACGGCGGGCCTCTGCCTGCCGGGGACTCAGGGGCTCTGCGCCGGCACGCCGACGATGACGATCTCGGACAGGCACAGATCCTTCCAGCGGCGGCCAGGGTAGACCTTGGTGACGACCAGCCGGGCGCGGTCGGCCTCGACGTCGAGATCCTCGAAGATCAGGCGCCGCTGATCCTTGGCGACCTCCCGCGTCTCGACGGCCCGCCCGTCGATCTCCAGGCGGATCTGGCGGGCATGGGCGTTGAGGTCAAAGAGGTCGCCGTGCGCCGCGCTGGCCGCGTCGCAGCCTGTGGTCACCTCGATCCGATCCAGGCGCCAGCGGCCCTGGAGGGTCGCCTCGATCCACTGGCCGGCGCCGTGGCCGGGGGCGCCCTCGCGCCAGGCCGTCTGCGGATCGCCGTCAAAGGCGTCGCCGGGCGGGTGCTTGCCGCCCTTGAAGCTCGACGAGGCGCTGGCCTGGGCGATCTCGACGGGCTGCGGCGCGGCGGGGGCTTGCGGCGGCTCGGGGGCCGCCTCGGGCTCCGGCGCGGGGGGCGCCTCGGGCTCCGGCGACGGCGCGGAGGGCGCCAGGGGGGGCGACGCCGACGGGGCGGGCTTGCGGGACTCGGGGTAGGTGAAGTCGATGACGCCCGACCTGACCAGCGCCCCGAAGGTCACCACGATCGCCAGCAGCGCGGCCAGGACGGCAGGGAGGACGATGTCGAGGCCGACGCGCCGGGCGCCCTGGCTCCAGGCGTAGGCGGCGTTGATCGAGATGGACACCCACGAGGCCGCCAGCAGGATCGCCACCCCGTTGAGCGTCGCCAGCAGGGCCGGCGCGCCGACCTCCTCGACGATGAAGGGCAAGAAGGGCAGCAGGATCGTGTCCAGCAGCACCGTCAGGACGGTCAAGGGCACCACGACGATCCAGGCGATCAGCCACCACCAGCCCAGATCCATCGACCACATGTCCCGCGTCAGGAAGTAGGCGTGCTCGCTGTAGGCTTGCAGGACGTGGTGCAGGCCGATGTCCAGGGTGATGTCGGTCAGCACCACCCCCGCCAGCGCCAGCGCCAGGGTCAGCAATGGCGACAGCAGGCTCAGCGGGGCGTGGCGCAGCGAGGCGAGCGCGACCAGGACCACCGCCAGCGCCGTCACCAGCGCCCCCGGCAGCGCGATGAGCGCGCCGAAGGCGACCTCGGGGGGCGCGCCCTTTTCGAGCATGGTCATCAGCTCCGAGCGCACGCTGGCCTGGATCGTCAGCGCCACCTCCATGACCACGAAGGCCAGCAGCGGGGTCGTCAGGCCGACCCCCCTCAAGATCGAGCGCAGAGTCTTGCGCGTGGTCTCGGGATCGGCGCCGGGTGTGGCGGCTTCGGGCGGCGTCATGGAGGGGCCTCGCGCTTGCCCTCAAGGGCGTGGACGATCGGGATCAGGTCTGCGGCAGGATCCGGGAGCCCTCGCGATCCTCAACGCCCCAGCAGTCCAGCGATCCAGATGACGGCAAGTCTAGAGACGGGCGAGGCGGCAGGTCAACAAGCGCAGCCGACCCACCGCTCAAATCCTCATCGATCCCCATTCGGTCGAGGTCGAGCACAGAGACGAGGGGCTCGATGGGGTGTGGAGCCCGCTCGCCCCAGGCGTAGGGCCGCCGCCCCAGGCTCGCGCCTGGGGCTACAGGGAAAGGACGCCTCTTCGAGGCTCTCGACGGGACGTCAACCTCCAGGGATGGTGTCACCCAGGACAAGGGCCCTTGATGTTGAGGCCATCGAGCCGAGCGACGCGATGCTGCGGGCTGGCCCAGAGCCTGTCGTCAGCCCCGTAGGGGCGTCTCTGGATCTGTAGCGCCGGGCGCGAGCCTGGGGCGGCCCAGTGCGGTCCCCCCATCATCAGAGCTGCTCCACACCCAACTCGATGGGCGCTTCGTTGCGCTCAGGGCGCTTGAGGCTGACCTGAGCCGCGATCCCTCGGGCGCCCTGGCCAGCCCAGGCCCCTGGGCTCCGGTGGACGACGCGCCGAGGCGGCGATACACTCTGCCTGTCCACAAGGTCGCCAGACCGAGATCTGGCGTCAGAGCGGGGAGCCGATCATGTCCAGATCCTCACAAGAGAACATTCCAGCCACCATCCACCAGGCGATCCTGGGCGAATACGAGCGCACAGGCGCGGTGCCGCCGTCGGCTGTCCTGGCCGAGATGACGGATCTGGATCAAGGGCTCGTGCGCCGCGCCCTGCGCGCCTTGCTCAATCAGGGTGTCCTGGCCCAGCCTCACGGCGAGCGGGCGCCCTATGTCCCCCTCCGGCGTCTGGATGGGAGCCCGGTCAAGCCGACGCTGCTCGACGACGAGATGTCATGGCGAGTGCACTACGCGCGATCGTTGACCCCCGAGGATCGAGCCCGGATGGGTCAGGTCACCGAGGTGGACGTCCGGGCCAAGTTGCGTGCGCACATCGATCGCCTCAAGGCCGAAGCGACCGAGCCTTCATGAGTCGCCGCGAGGTTCGCTTCAGCACACAGTTTGATCGAGCGCTGTCCAGCCTGATCGAATCTGGCCAGTTGCACCTGCTGCGCGCCCAAGCCCTTGAGGACGCCATCGACGAGCTGGCAACCAACCCCATGTTCAATGACGGCGTCACGCTCGACTCGCAGACGCTGCACTGGGTCAAGATCTGTCGCGCCACCGGCAGGATCGACACCGGATTGCGGGTGCTGTACCTGCTGACCGACGACGGGGCCGTGCTGGCCGATGACCTCGCCCTCAAGACCTGAGCGAAACGGCTCCAGTTCGGCCTCGACGACTGACGATCCCCCCTCGTCTCCCGCGCCCCGATCCCAGCAAGACCTCCCGTGCCCCGATCCCGCGCCGCCCTCGGTTTTTCTTCACCGCCCGTGTTACCTTTCGATCCACCTCGGCTCCATCTCGCGACCCCGAACCAGGAGGGCAGGATGACCCAGGAAGAACGATCACGGCGGATTCAAGTCGCGCTCACAATCTTGAGCGCGCTCATGAGCGTGGCCGCGATCACGGCGGGGTACTTCGCGTGGCAGTCCAGACTCAACGAGCGACACGCCTTCGATCTCGCCAAGGCCTCAAAGCGCAACGAGGAGGAGGCCCGAGCGGCCGAGGCGATCGCCAAGGACAAGCAGATCGAGGCCAAGGTCCGTGAGCTGGTGGCGCTCTCGGTCAGCTACCAGACCTCCGATCCGAAGTTGTCCTTGATGTTGGCGCGCGAGGCTGTGCAAAGGCGATCGTTCCCAGAGGCTGTGCAACTCTTGTCCGATGCCTTTGAATACGCACGAGAATTAACTATACTCACTGGCCATCAGGCCAGTGTCAGCAGCGCGCAGTTCAGCCCAGACGGCCAGACGATCCTGACCACATCAGAGGACAAGACAGCGATGTTGTGGGACCTGGAGGGCCAGTTGATGGCCACCTTCACGGGTCATCAGGCCGGGGTCAATCGCGCGCAGTTCAGCCCAGACGGCAAGCGGATCCTGACGGCATCAGAGGACAATACAGTGCGGCTGTGGAACCTGGAGGGCAAGCCCCTGGCAGTCCTCGATGGTCATCAGGATTGGGTCAGCAGCGCGCATTTCAGCCCGGACGGCCAGCGCATCTTGACGGCATCAGAGGACAATACAGCGCGACTGTGGGACCTGGAGGGTAAATCCCTGGCCATCCTCAATCATCAGGCCAGGGTCGTGAGCGCGCAGTTCAGCCCGGACAGCAAGACGATCCTGACCCGCTCAAATGACCAGGCTGTGAGGCTATGGGATTTGGAGGGCAAGTCCCTGGCCATCTTTAACGATGGCGCCGCCTACAGAGCCCAGATCGGAGCCGGCCCCTGGATTCATGGCCAATCCATCGGTGATGGGATCGACCGACCCAAGGCGTCAAATGGATATGGGCGTGGCCTCGATGATGACTGGGCCAGGGCCTGGAGCGCTCAGTTCGGCCCAGATGGCCAGACGATCCTGACCACATCAGAGGACAAGACCGCCCGGCTGTGGGACCTGAAGGGAAAGCCCTTGCTTATCCTCAATGGCCATCAGGACGCGGTCAATAGCGCGCAGTTCAGCCCAGACGGCCAGACGATCCTGACCACATCAGAGGACAAGACGGCAATGTTGTGGGACCTGGAGGGCAAGCCCCTGGTCATCTTCACTGGTCATCGGGCCGGGGTCTGGAGCGCGCACTTCAGCCCGGACGGCCAGCGGATCCTGACCGAATCGGAGGACAACGAAGCGAGACTGTGGGACTTGAAAGGCATGCCCCTGGCCGTCCTCAATAATCATGAGGCCAGGAGGGTGATGAGCGCTGGGTTCAGCCCAGACAGCATGACGATCATCACCGCATCAGAGGGCAACGCAATGAGATTGTGGGACCTTGAGGGAAAGTCCCTCGGCATCCTCACTGGCCACCCTGACGGGGTCGTGAGCGCGCAGTTCAGTCCGGACAGCAAGACCATCATTACCGCATCCATGGACAAGACAGCGAGGCTGTGGAGCCTGGAGGGCAAGCCCCTGGCCACCCTCAATGGCCACCAGGGTTGGGTCAGTAGCGCGCAGTTCAGCCCAGGTGGCCAGACGATCCTGACGGCTTCGGGGGACAAGACGGCGATGTTGTGGAACCTGGAGGGCAAGCCCCTGGCCATCCTCACTGGCCATCAGGACGGGGTCTGGAGCGCGCAGTTCAGCCCAGATGGCAGGACCATCATCACCACATCGTTGGACAAGACAGCGAGGCTGTGGGTGACCCCTGAGCCTTCTCTCCTCCTGGCCCGCGCCGCGCGACGAGCCACTCGCGACTTCACCCCTGAAGAGCGAATCCTGTTCGGCCTCGACGACTGACCCTCCCCCCAACCTCCACCCTTCGATCCCCCTGGTCTCGCTCCCTCGCCCTTCGCCCTCGGTTTTTCTTCAGCGCTCGTGTTACCTTTGGCTCCAACCAGACTCCATCCTTCCGTGACCCCTTGCACCAGGAGGACAGGATGAAACCAGAAGATCGCTCATGGTATGATCAGATGATCTGCGAGCGCCACGCGCGCGGCGACATGGACGGGGCCGCCACGGCGGCGATCCGAGGCTATGGTCGCGAGATCATGGGCTTTCTGGCAGGCCGGGTGCGCGACGAGGACGCCGCCAAAGAGATCTTCCTCCAGTTCAGCGAGGCGCTGTGGAAGGGGATCGAGGGCTTTGAAGGGCGCAATGGGGCCTCGTTCCGCACCTGGGCCTACATCCTGGCGCGCAACGCCATCAACCGCTACTTCAGGAACCCTGACCAGCGCCGCGATCACACCACCCTGTCCAAGGTCGCCGAGGTGGCCGACGAGATCCGCTCGATGACCTCAGTGATCTTCGAGCGCCACAGGAATGAGGCCCTGTACAAAATCACCGAGCGCCTCGACGACGACGAGCGCGAGCTGTTGATCCTGCGCGCCGTTGAGGAGATGCCCTTCTCCCAGATAGCCGCCATCCTCGACACCACGGAAGCCGCCGCCAAGATGCGCTTCGGTCGGCTCAAGGAGAAGATGCGCGCCATGGCCAGGCAGGAGGGCCTCGCCCATGACTGAGCCCACCCACCCCCACGCCCCATCCCTGGATCCTGTCGAGGTGACCTCGGACGACTTGATTGAGGATGCGGGCGAGGATGACTCCATCCCCGACTTCATGAAGGCCGCAGGGCAGGGTATTGCCGCGCCCCGATCCGTCCCAGATCGCCTCCGAGGCTCTGCGCCGACACAGACCTTCTCCGGGGCTCCGCCGACGCCCTGGGCTGGTGCGCTGCTTCGCAATGACGAGCGCCTGGGCGTCGAGTCGCAGTTCAGGATCGTGCGCCCGATCGGCTCCGGCGGCATGGCCGAGGTCTACGAGGGCCGCGACACCCGCTCGGGCCGCCTCGTGGCCATCAAGATCGTCTCCCAGCCCACCGCCCCTCGCCTCTTGGAGCTCTTCCAGGCCGAGATCGTCAAGCTCGGTCGCCTGGAGCACGAGCACATCGTCCGCCTCTACGACTCCGGCACATGGTGCGGTCACCCCTTCATGGTCATGCAGCGGCTCTTCGGTGAACCCTTGAGCGAGCGCTTGCGCGAGGGCAGGGGTTTGCCGCTGGAGGAGGCCGTGATCCTGGCGCGGCAGATGGTGTCGGGGATCGGCTTTGCGCACGACAAGGGGGTCATCCACCGCGACCTCAAGCCGGCCAACGTCTTCCTGGTCGATGGCGTCCGGGCCGTCATCCTCGACTTCGGCCTGGGCGTGCTGGACCCCGATCGGCTCAGCGTGTTGGAAGGAGACTCCCACGGCGCGCAGGTGCGGCGCTCGCTGTCGGACAACCCGCTCTACGCTGGCACCCCCCTCTACATGGCTCCCGAGCAGCACCGCGGCGAAGCCCAGGACGAAAGGGCGGATCTGTGGGCGCTGGGCGTGATCTTCTTCGAGATGCTCACCGGCCGACCTGCCTTTGCGCGGGCCCGCCACATCCCTGCCCTGACCGAGCCCTTGTCGCTGCCCGACGCGCTGCTGAGCTCCCTGTCCGACACCCTCCACGAACCCCTGACCGAGATCATCCACAACACGATCTCCCCTCGCCCCAACGACCGCTTCGACACGGCGTCAGATCTCGATGAGGCCCTGGTCCGGCTTCAAGACGCCCTGGTGGCCCTTCGGCAGCGCGCCAACGTGCCAGACGGCGAACCCTACCGCTATCTGGAGGCCTTTCAGGAGGCCGATCGGGGCTGGTTCTTCGGTCGGGGCGAGGAGACGCGCCACCTCGCGCGCAGGCTCAAGGGCCGCTCGCTGGTCGTCGTGCTGGGTCCTTCTGGGGCGGGCAAGAGTTCGCTGGTGCGCGCCGGCCTCATCCCCGCGCTCCACGACCGCGACGAGGCCTGGAGCGTGATCCTCATGACGCCCGGCGATCACCCCTTCCGCGCTCTGCGCGAGCGCCTTCGGGCGCTGGGGATGGCGATCTCCGACGAGAGCGCTGGTCCTGACTCCTGGGCGACGAGCCCTGGGGCCATTGGAGAGCTGTTGCGCGCCCATGCGCGCCAGACGGGCCGGCGGGTGCTTTGGTGCGTCGATCAGTTTGAGGCGCTCTTCACGCGGGGCGACCTCGATCCCATCCGGGCCAGCTTCATCCAGGCCCTCGTCGACGCGGGCGACGACCCCGATGGCCCGCTGCGGGTGGTGTTGACGCTGCGCTCGGACTTCCAGCACTTGCTCGATCCCCTGCCGGAGCTGACCCGCACGTTGGATCGCTTCAACCTCGACAGCCCTGGGTCGGAGGCCCTGAAGGCCGCGCTTGTCGAACCTGCCCGACTTTGTTGCTTTGAGTTCGAAGCGGGGCTGGTCGAGTCCATGATCAAGCAGGTTCAGGGCGAGCCGACCCCGCTGCCGCTGCTCCAGTTTGCCGCCAGCAAGCTCTGGGAGCGCCGCGACGAGGCCACAAGGACGCTGACCAGGGCGGCCCTGTCCAGGCTCGGCGGGGTCGAGGGGATGATGGCGGCCCACGCCGAGGAGCTTTGGGGCGGCTTGCTCGACCCCCGAGATCGGCAACTTTGCCGCGAGATCCTCTGTCGGCTGGTCAACGCCGACAACAAGACCCGCAACGAGCAGCCCCGCGACACGCTCATCGACGGCCTCGACGATCAGCCCCGCGCCGAGCGAACCCTTCAGCAGCTCATCGACGGTCGCATCCTGACGGCCTCCCACGCCCACATCCAGATCGCCCACGAGTCGCTCCTGACCCGCTGGGACCGGCTGCATAGCTGGCTGACCGAGACTCAGGCTCAGCGCCAGTTCCGCGAGCGGCTGGCCAACGCCACCGGCCATTGGCGCCAGCGCGAGCGATCCTCCGATGTTTTATGGCGCGGCCAGGAGCTCGAAGAGGCGCTGGCGCTGCGCAAGACCACCCAGGATCGTCTCAGTCCTGATGAGGATCGCTTTCTTCAAGAATCGGTGGTTGCGCGTGAGCGCGAGCGAAAGCGCTCGCGGCGACTTCAAACCACCCTTGTTGGCTTGAGTTTGCTCATGGTCGCGGCGGCGCTCCTGGCCGGGTACTTCGCGTGGCAGTCAGGGCTCAACGAGGAGAAGGCCCTCGACTTCGCTGAGACTTCGAAGCGCAATGAACAGCAGGCCCGAGAGGCCGAGGCGATCGCCAAGGACAAGCAGATTGAAGCCAAGGTCCGTGAGTTGGCGGCGCACTCGGTCAGCTATCAGACATCCGATCCCAAACTGTCCTTGATGTTGGCTCGTGAGGCTGTTCAAAGGCGTCCGATCCCAGCGGCCGTGCAGTCCCTCTTCGATGTGTTTGAATATGCACGAGAATTGGCCACCCTGACTGGCCATCGGTTCTCGGTCCAGAGAGCAGCGTTCAGCCCAGACGGCAAGAGCATCATCACTGCATCAGATGACGGGACAGCGAAGTTATGGGACCTGGAGGGCAAGTTGCTGGCCACCATCACTGGCCATCAGGGCGAGGTCTGGAGCGCAGGGTTCAGCCCAGACGGCAAGAGCATCCTCACCGCATCCAGGGACAAGACAGCGAAGTTGTGGGACCTGAAGGGCAAGTTGCTGGCCACCCTGACTGGCCATCAGGGCGAGGTCAGGAGCGCAGCGTTCAGCCCAGACGGCAAGAGCATCATCACGGCATCCGATGACAAGACAGCGACGTTGTGGGACCTGGAGGGCAAGTTGCTGGCTACCATCACTGGCCATCGGTTCTCGGTCCAGAGCGCAGGGTTCAGCCCAGACGGCAAGAGCATCATCACTGCATCAGATGACTGGACAGCGAAGTTGTGGGACCTGAAGGGCAAGTTGCTGGCCACCCTGACTGGCCATCAGGGCGTGGTCAGGAGCGCAGGGTTCAGCCCAGACGGCAAGAGCATCCTCACCGCATCCGATGACTGGACAGCGAAGTTGTGGGACCTGGAGGGCAAGTTGCTGGCCACCATCACTGGCCATCAGGGCGAGGTCTGGAGCGCAGGGTTCAGCCCAGACGGCAAGAGCATCATCACCGCATCCGATGACTGGACAGCGAGACTGTGGGTGACACCTGAGCCTGCTCTCCTCCTGGCCCGCGCTGCGCAACGAGCCACTCGCGACTTCACCCCTGAAGAGCGGCTCCGGTTCGGCCTCGACGACTGACGATCCTCCAATCCGTGAGCCCCAGCGTCGAGGCAATCCCTGTGCCGGATCCTCAAAATGGGCTGCCTGTAACGACATTACCCAACCTGGAGGGTGTCGATGGGCTGCCGATCATGCCTTCCTACGGCGTAGAGAGGGGTGTTGGGCAGGCGATCATGCTTCCCAACGGCGTTGATCGGGGTGATCGCCTGCTCGGAGTCGGACTTTGGTCGGTAGGATCGCGCGATCACTGGCTCAGGGGACGATCTTCCAGGGTGGGATCGCGCCGAGGGCTGCCCCGAAGGCGTGTGGCGTCGTGGGGATCGTGGATCTGGGCTGCCCCTTGGAAGGTTCTACGGCGTAGAGCGCCGCCCTGGGCTGCCTTGGGCGGCTTGCGACCTTGGGGGATCGGGCCAGGGGCAGGCGCAGGGGGAGAGAGGCGGGAGGCGGCGAGGCGGGAGGCGGAGAGGCGGGAGGCGCCGTGGCTGGCAGGGCGAGCCGCCTTGAGCGCCGCACGGGGTTGCGCCGCAGGTTTCTCAAGGGCTTCTCAACCGACGTTGATCTCGCCGCTCTTGCTGGTGTCCTGGCCCTCGCCTGGTCCGGCCGGGCCGTCGTCCTCGATCGGCTCGGCGCCGTCGATCTGGCGATCGGTGGGGAGGATGCGGGCGGCCAGGTCGTCCTTGCCAGCGCGGATGAGGATGGAGCGCGCCTCGTCGCGGGCGAAGCGCAGCTCCTGTCTCCAGGCGGCGAGGGCCACGTCCCGATCGGAGCGGGCCTGCTGGCTCTGCCGCTCCTCGGTGGTCAGCGCCGTGAGCGCGGCCTGGAGGGCCGCGTGCTGCGCGACGATCTCGGCGCGGGCGGCGGCGAAGTTGAACGCGACGTGGGGGTTGATGGGCGCAGGGGGCGCGAAGTCCTCGGCGCTGGTGGCGTTGATGAAGGCCTTGACGAAGGTGTTGAGGGTGTCGGCCGCCGAGGGGACGGTCCCGGCGAGGCTCATCTTGATGAGGACCTTGCGGCCGAAGGTCGTCTCGATCGAGCGGGCTGTGAGGGAGGTGCTGACGCGCAGGGCCTCGGCGGTCTCGTCGCGCTCGTCCCGCGCGTCGCCGTCCTCGCCTTCTTCGCGCTGGAGGAGTTCTTGAGCGTCGCTGTAGGTGATCAGGCTCCCCTTGAGGCTGTCGCCGACGCGGGAGAGGAAGGCGTCCTTCTGGTAGGGCGGCTTCTCCTGGAGCTGGCGCTGGACGTCGAGCGCGAGGGAGGCGGGGATGGCGTGCTCGGCCAGCGCCGTGTTGACCTTGCGGGTGAGGATCTGGGCGTCGTGGAGGGTCTTGTTGATGGGCGTCGGCATGTCGGGCTGGCTCCTGCGGGTGATCGAGGCCGCAGGGATCGCCCTGCGTGGCCTCGGGGTGAAAAAAGTCGTGATCGCGCCGTGACCTTCTGGGCCGTCGCCCCTCTACCCCTTTAGAGAGGTTGAGGAACCCCGGCGTGGCCATTCCGGCGCGATGATCTTCAAGTGCGTTCGGACTGCAGACGTAGGACTCCTTTTCCTTAATTCGCATGGACGATTTGATCAAGGAGACGACACCATGAGCACGGAGTTTTCCCCCAATCGCCTCCGCTTCCTCAAGGAAGGGACCACCCCGCTCCAGCACATCGCGGCGAGGTCTTCGGCGTTGAAGCAGACCCCGAGGGTCGCGCAGGACGTGATCCCCGATCCCCCCAGCGGGTCTTCCAGCGAGGCTCAGATCAACGGGGCTGGAGCGGCCCAGGTCGAGATCAGGATCAACATCGAGGCGATCATCGAGGCCTCGATCCAGGGCGAGGAGAGCGTGACCCGGAGCACGCAGGAGTTCTTCTGGGCGGTGGTCGAGGGCTGCAAGGAGGTCTGCGGGGCGGCGCCTGCGGGTCGCTTCAAGCTGGCGATCTCCAAGGGCTGCGCCCACGAGGCCGGTCGCGTGCCGCCCCCGGTGTCCATGACGGAGGCGACCTGCGGTCGGCAGGCGAGCCTGGGTGCTTGCGGCACCTCCATCGAGCTGACCTACCCCTACCGGGACGTCGTCCTGGAGTTGGGGGAGTGCCGTCGCCATCTGGAGGAGATGAAGACCACCATCCAGAGCGAGCTGTCGCTGACGAGCCAGCTCCTGACCCTGAACCTCGAGACCCGCGTCCGCGTTACCCTGGACTTGCGCCTGAGCATCATCCCGAACCACCCCGTCCCGATTGAGGAGATCGACAAGCCCATCAACGACGCGGGCGTGAAGGACCCCAGCGCGTCCCCCTTGCCCGAGTCCGAGCGCGAGCCCCTGGCCGCTCAGGCCATTTCGCCCGACAAGGCCTCCAGGAAGGATTCCAACGGCCACTGCGCCCCCATCCTCATCTTCAACGGGAAGTCCCAGGACTGGCTGGAGATCAACAAGGGCTGGGGCCTCGACGCCTGACCCACGACAACCTCAACAGGAGAAGCACCATGACAAACGCTCGCCCTCCGCCAACCCCCGTCAGCAACAGGATCGACGCACGGTTCGATGAACCGGCGCTTGAGATGTGCTGAGTCTGGCCCCGCGATGATCCGACCTCCTGGGCAAGAGGAGGTCGGATCGGGGCTCCACGATGAACATGAGACACCATGGGAGACACCATCATGACGACCTGCAAGGACACCATCAAGGCCCGCTGGGCCACCACCTCCACCTTCTTGAGCGCGCTCTGCGCCGCCTTCATGGCGAGCATGCTCGCGCTGGCCTGGACGCCGATGGCGATCGCGCTGGCCTGCGCGGCGATCGTGACCGTGACCGGGTGCGCCGACGATCCCCCCGAGCCGGAGGGGGCGACCTGGGGCGGCCAGCGCGTCGGCGGGGTCGCGCTGACGATCGACTTCGTGGGCGACACCGACGTCGTGGGCGTCGAGTACCGCTTCGAGCGGGTGTCCTGCGACGACCCGCTGGCCGCCGGCGAGGTGGTCGCGGTGGTCCAGAAGGAGCTGGAGGATCAGAGCCTGCCGGCGATGATCCCCGGCTTCGAGGACCAGCCGCTCGATCGGGGCTCGGCGCACCTCTTCTCGGATCACTTCCAGGTGCTCGACGCGGGCTGCTACACGATCACCGCCCAGCCGATCACCGGCGACGGCTCCCCCTCGGCCGACTGCGCCCCGGCCCGCGCCGTCGGCGTCGAGGTCGTCGACGGCCTCACCCGCGAGGTCCTGCTGATCAGCCAGTGCCGGGGATCGGAGCGCGGCGCCCTCGACACGGTCACGGTCCTGAACCACCCGCCCGAGCTGGAGGCCGTGGTCTACCAGCCGAGCAAGTTCGCCTTCGAGTGCCAGGTGGTCACGATCTGCGTCACGGCGCGCGACCCCGACGGCGACCCCGTCGAGTTCGAGTGGTCCCAGAGCGCCGGCCCCGACCTCTTTGCGGCCCCGCGCGTCGTCTCCCGCGCCGCGTCCCCCGGCGGCGCCCTGACCGAGTGCGTCGAGGTCGTCCCCACCCTGACCGGGGACTACGGGCTGACCGTGGCGGTCTTCGATCTGCTCCACGACGGCGGCGCCCTGATCCGCACCGAGGCGTGGCTGGCCCTCTACGATCGGGGCGGGCTGTCGCGCGATGTGCTGACCATGCCCCTCTACGTCAACTGGACGGTCGAGCTGGCCTGCTACGACGCCGACACGGGCGCCCTGCGCCCCTACGAGGGCGTCGAGCCCGTCGAGCGCGCCCCCGGCTGCGCCTGGATCACGCCCGAGGCCTTCTACTGCGACGGCACCAAGAACCCCGAGGTCGCGATCAACTGCCCGGGCGGCGTCTTCGCCCCCGAGACCGTCTACCTCCCCTGCCGGTAGAGCCCGCGTGCGGCGTCGTCGGGCGACAAGCGCTCGGCGGCGCCCTTTCGCCTTGCGGTCATCCTGCTTTGTGGAGCGGCCATGCGACCCTCGCTCGATCCGTCCTGGTGGTGCTTCTTCGAACTCCTTGAGGATCTTGGCCTGTCCTGGGTCGACGCCATCTCCCCCGAAGTGGATCGCTGCGCGCTCTTGTGGACCCGGCAGGGATCGCTGGTCGCGCTCGGCCCCCCCGAGCGCGCGGGCCGCCCCTTCTTCTACATGTCCGGTCGCGCCGGATCGACCCGCGCGCAGCGGGGGTGGGGCGAGGCGAGGGGGATGAGGATCGGGGCACGGGCGCGGGTGGGGCGGATGGACCTGTCGCGGCTGGTGGGGATGGGGCAGGGCGAGCGGGGGGCGAGCGGCTCGGATCGCTTTGAGGCGCTGGTCGGTCGACTTCGGGCGCAGGTCGAGGTCGCCGGATCGTTGATCGTGTCGGGCGGGCCGGGCGTCGCCGAGGCGGTTGGAGCGGAGCTTGCGTTGTACGATCGGCTCTGTCTCCAGGGGCGTCGGATCGCCCGCCACGATCCGGCGCGCGTGATGTGGGAGATCGAGGTGCTGGCGGCGGCGCTGTGGATTCAGGATCGATGCGGCGCATCGGGTCGGCCCGCCTGGGAGCTGGGGGAGGTGGGGGGCTTTGGGACGGATGAGGGGACGCAGTACCGCGTGAGGGTCGAGGGGCCGGGCGCGGTCAACGTGTGGCGTTGCGGTGTGGGCCAGCGGCCCGAGGATCTCGGCGTCGTCGAGATCGAGCCTCAGAAGATCGCCGTCGGCGCCCCGCTGGTGTTGTGCCGCAGATCGCGGTCCGGGGAGCACGAGATCGTGGCGTGTACGCGGCGGATCGTGGAGGTTCGATCGCGGCCTGGAGGGTGACAGCGTCGGGCGCTTGTGGCAGATCAGAGCCTGGTCGAAAGCTCAGATCCGGCGAGGCTCGCGGTGGCTGTCGGGTAGAACAGAAGGTGAGCTTGAATGAAGTCATCGAAGGGTTCCGACGATGAGCGACCGCGACCTCCCAGGGTGTTTCGCACCATGGCCAAGGAGGACGCCGCCGCGCCCGATCCCTTGAGCAAGCCGAAGCTGGGGCCTTCGTCATCAAGCCTCGGCGTTCGCACTCCGGCGACGAGCCCGAACGGCAACCCAGACGTCGTGCCCGACGACAAAGGCATGGTCCGCCCCGACATGGTCAAGGGCGGCATGTCCGTGTCGCGTTCGATGCGAGACATCCCCTTGATGTTGCTCCCCAAGCGCCTCAACGGGCTCGGAGAGGGCAAGGCGATCATCAGGCAGGCTCGTGGCCGAAACAGTGGCTATGTTTGGAGGTGGGGCGAGGGACCATTTGAGGATGCCCCTTTGACGGAGGCGCTTCGCTTGCGCCTCGATTGGAGGCGGGAAGGCCACGCCTTCGTGGAGCCCGCTCTGGAGATGCCGCTTCGTCAGTATGAAGAGGCGCTGGAGTCGACGCAGGACCGCTGGGTCATCGACGAGACGCTGTCATGAACAAGCCCATTGATCCTAAAGCCATCCTTGAAGCCCTGACGATCAAGCTCCACAGGTTGATGCTCGCCGGTCAGTCGGAGACCGAAGAGGCCGACGCCGTTCGGGATGACTCGCTGATCTACTGGGAGGAGCTTGCGGATACGGATCGGGCCATCATCGAGGGCCTGTCCGGGGATCTTTTTCAGATCGAGGGGGAAGAGGTTTATACGGGGATCCTGGAGACGGCCAACGATCGCCTGTTCTGGAAGCGCCGCTTTCAGACCGCATATGCGACCAACAACTGGATGAGGCAGCTTGACCTGTTGCGCGTCAAGCAGGACGTCTACAGCCCCTTCGCCGTGGCGCTGATGCGCTTTCGGGCCTACGAGGGCATCGGGTTGTCCTTGGCGGGGTTGGAGTTTCTGCGTCATGCCTGCGCTCTGGATCCCGATGACGAAGCCTGTTGCGCGATGGCTCTGCTCAAGCTCTACAATTCGGGCCAGAACGCGCAAGCGCTTGAGATGATCCGCAAGCGAGCCTTCCCCTCTGTGGACTACGCGCAACAAATCTGGGTGGCGGTGCTGTTGTTGATGGCGGATCTCCCCGAGGAGGAGCGAAGGGACAGGCTCTCGGGCGCGATAGAGGCCATGACGCGGCTCTTTGAAGCCGGAGGGGTGGCTCTCGGCAATACCGTTCGTCACCTCAGATCCATCGTCGAAGCGCAAAGGTTCAGCGGTGTCGATGAGGCCTCTATTCTGGCTGCGCTCGAAGGGTGGAGCAAAGATCCCGATCCCGAGGTGCTCACCGCGCTGGCCTGGGTTCGCCTTGAGCAAGGTGAGCCTCAGCTTCTTGACGCTGCCATCCGCGATCTTGAGCGCGCTCTTAAGTCAGGCGGCGAGGCGCAGGAGATGTTCTACCTCCTGGCGGCCATCGCGCTGGCCAACGGGGATTGGGAGCGGGTGCTGGAGATGTCCACGCGAGGCGGCTCTGTCGCCAATGGCATCATCCAGGCGAGGCTTTCGAGTTGGGAGGGCGTCAGCCGTTCCATGCTCAACGACTTTGGGCCAGAGGCGATGGAAGGCTTCCGGCGTGCCCTGGAGGGCGCGCCCGGAGACGAGATCATCCAGCACAACTGGGCGATCTTCAGGCGACGGAAGGCGGCCTGGGCGAACCAGCGGCTCGACAGCCCCTATATCATCGACTTGACCGCGCACCTGCGCGCGCCCTCCACCCTTCAGATCGAAGATGAGGTGCGGCGGCGGATCAGCCCGCAGGCGCTGGAAGCCTCCTGAGCGTTGCCCCCTTGTTGTCGCGATCCCGATCGCAAAGGCGACCGACGATCAAAGGGCAAGACGATCCCGACGGGTTGGCTCCGATGGACGGACACGTTGATCACGACGGGTCGGCGTTGTTGATTGGACACGCGGTCCTTTCGGGGACCGACGGGTTTGCCGGACCCTGATCGGGTCCGGCTGCACGCCGCGGCTACTCTGTTTCGCCCCTCCGGGGCTCTAAAATGCTTATCCCCCTCGTGATCTTGAAGGGGCGAGGTGGTTTACAGGCGAGAGGGACCCGGACAACAACCGGCCGATTGGCCTTATCGGTGCGTTGTCCCATCCGCCCCGCCCCGGAGGGGCGGCTCGGTAATTGGAGCCCCCAAAGGGGCGACCCAGAGTAGCCGCGCGGTGCGGCCGCGACAGCGGCAAACCCGTCGGTCCTCGGAAGGACCGCACGCCCTCCCATCGAAGCCAACCTGCCGCGATCACCTTGTCCCTCAACCTCGGTCCCCGGAAGGACCGCACGCCCTCCCATCGAAGCCAACCCGCCGCGATCACCTTGTCCCTCTTCGTTGACGGTCACGTCGGGATCGGCGTGAAAAAGTCTCGCCGCGATTGGCAAAGGCCGACTTTCCATTGCAGACTGCAATGGGGCGTCATCGGAGTTTGCCATCATGATCGGTCGGCAAGACATCTGGTTGACCACCCTGCTCCCGCTGGTGCTGGCGGCGTGCGCCGGTGATGGAGACAGGGGTCGAGGCGAAGGCACCGATCCACCCTCCGCGATCAACACACAAGACACTGACTCTGACGGCCTCCTCGATCCCCTCGACAACTGCCCGCTCCTGGCCAACCTCGATCAACGCGACGGCGACGGCGACGGCGTCGGCGACGCGTGCGACAACTGCCCCCAGGCCCCCAACCCCGGCCAACGCGACCGCGAGGGCGACGGGGACGGCGACGCCTGCGACGACTCCGACGGCGACGGCGTCCTGGACGCGGACGACGTCTGCCCCGAGATCGCCGATCCCGATCAGCGCGACGGGGACGACGACGGCCTCGGCGACGCCTGCGACAACTGCCCCGACACCGTCAACTCCAAGCAGCTCGATCGAGACTGGGACAACGTCGGCGACGCCTGCGACACCTGCCCGCTTTCTGCCAACCCCGATCAGCGCGCCGACGCCGACCAGGACGGCGCCCCCGACGCCTGCGACGGCTGCCCCCTGACCCCCGACCCCGCCCAGCTCGACCGGGATCGGGACACCGTCGGCGACGCCTGCGACAACTGCCCCGACGCCTACAACGAGAGCCAGAGCGACGCCGACGGCGACGGCCTCGGCGACGTCTGCAGCGACAGCGACGGCGACGGCGTCCCCGACCCCATGGACGTCTGCCCCGCGCTGCCCGACCCCGCCCAGCGCGACGCCGATCAGGACGGCTTCGGCGACGCCTGCGACCTGTGCCCCCGCGAGCACGACTTCGAACAACTCGACGCCGACGGCGACGGCGTCGGCAACGACTGCGACGTCTGCCCGATGGTCCTCGATCCCGATCAGGCCGACCGCGACCGCGACGGCTACGGCGACGCCTGCGACCCCTGCCCCGACCACGACCGCCGAGAGGACGGCGACGGCGACGGCGTCCCCGACGCCTGCGACAACTGCCCCGCCCTCTTCAACCCCGACCAGACCGACAGCGACCGCGCCGACGATGACCCGATCGGCGGCGACGGGATCGGCGACGCCTGCGCCGCCCCCGGCGCCTGCACCCTGGGCGCCTGGCCCGGCGACGCGATCATCACCTCCTACGCCGACGTCGCCCGCCTCTCCGGCTACACCGCCCTGGACGGCGACCTCGTCGTCGACGGCGCCCCCGTCCAGAACCTCGGGATGCTCTCCTGCCTGCGCAAGATCGACGGCGACCTGCTCATCCGCCGCAACCTGGCCCTCGAAGACCTCAACGGCCTGAGCGCCGTCTCCCGCGTCGGCGGCGACCTCACCCTCGACGACAACCCCGCCCTGGCCGACGCCGGCGGGCTCGCCCTGCTCGGCACCGTCGAGGGCGACGTCCGCGTCGTCCAGCCCGGCTGGCGCCGCCTCGGCGGCCTGAGCCGCCTGAGCCGCATCGGCGGCGACCTCGACCTGCGCGGCAGCCGCGCCCTGACCTCGCTGGCCTCCCTCGGCGGCCTGCGATCCGTCGACGGCGACCTCACCCTCGACCACCCCGGCCTGACCTCCCTCGAAGGCCTCGACGCCCTGGCCCTCGTCGGCGGCGACCTCACCCTGCGCACCCCCGCCCTCGTCGACGCCGACGCGCTGTCCAGCCTCGCCCGCGTCGGCGGCCACTTCGAAGTGGCCGGCACCGCCCTGGCCCACCTCGGCGCCCTCAACCGCCTCCAGCAGGTCGACGGCGACCTGCGCCTGCTCGGCAACACCCGCCTCGAAGCCCTCGACAGCCTCAACAACCTCCTGGCCGTCGGCGGCGACCTCACCATCGCCCCCCTCTTTGACCCCCTGCCCGACACCGTCGAGGGCTGCGCCCTGCCGGCCTCCCACGAGCGCCTCGCCGCCCTGACGGGGCTGTCCCGACTGCGCGCCGTCGGCGGCGCCCTGACCCTGCGCGGCCTGCCCGCCCTCCAGTCCCTGCGCGGCCTGGAGCGGCTCACCTTCGTCGGCGGCGCCCTCTTGATCGACGAGACCGGCCTCGTCGACCTCGACCCCCTCGGCGGCCTCACCTCCGTCGGCGGCGCCCTGCGCCTGCGCGCCAACCCCCTGCTGACCCACCTCGACGGCCTCGCCGGCCTGACCGCGGTGCCCGGCGATCTCCAGATCGGCGGCCCCGCCCCCGCCCGCCCCGAGGGCCACTGCGCCCCCGACGAGGCCCCCCTGGCCGCCCTGACCTCCATCGCCGGCCTGCGCCGCGTCGAGGCCGTCGACGGCGACCTGAGCGTCTCGGACTGCCCCGCGCTCGGCCGCCTTGAGCTGCGCGACCTCCGCGTCGTCGTCGGGGCCTTGCACGTCGGCCTCGTCGGGCTCGCCCGCGCCTGCGAGGGCGATGAGTGCCGCTGGATCCCCGCGCCGCGCGGCAATGCCGCCCTGATCCGCCTCGACGGCCTCGACAACCTGGAGGCCGTCGGCGCCCTGAGCGTCCTGGGCAACGCCTCCCTGACCGCCATCGCGCTGCCGCGCCTGCAGATCGTACACGGGCGCCTCTTCATCGGCAGCGCCGCCTTCAGCGTCACCCCCGGATCGCCCAACGACGTCGGGGAGCTGGTCTCGCTGGGCAACCCCGCCCTGCGCAACGTCCAGCTCCCCGCGCTGACCCTCGTCGGCGGCGACCTGCGCGTCGAGCGCAACGCGCGCCTGGCGCTGCTGCACACCTTCCAGAGCCTGGAGCGCGTCGGCGGCTCGCTGATGATCGTCGGCAACCCGGCCCTCGAAGGCGTCGAGGGGCTGTCGAGGCTGCGCGAGGTCGGCGGCGACCTGATGATCGGCGCCGCGCCCCACACCTTCGACGGCGGCGGCGAGCCCCAGCGCTGGTCGAACGGGAACCCCGCCCTGGAGCGCCTGGGCGGCTTCGGCGCGCTGTCGGCGGTGCGCGGCGCCCTCCTGGTCGTCGACAACCGCCGCCTGCCCACGCTGGCCGCCGAGCGGCTCCGAGACGACATCGGGCTTGACAACATCGCGCGCTGCGTCGCCATATGCCCCATCTGGTCCATCGACTGCCGCTGCGAGTGAAGCGACCATGCTCCTGATGATCCCCGGCCCCATCGAGGTCAGCCCCGCCGTCCTCGAAGCCTACAGCGTCCCCCCGCCCGGTCACTTCTCCCCCGACTTCGTCGAGGCCTTCGGCGCCTCGCTCGCCATGATGCGGGGGGTCTGGCTGGCCGGCCCCGACAGCCAGCCCTTCGTCGTGGCCGGCAGCGGCACGCTGGCGATGGAGCTGGCCCTGAACAACGTCGTGGACCCCGGCCAGCGCGTGATCGTCGTCCACACCGGCGTCTTCTCGGCCCGCATCGCCGAGATGGCCCGCCGCCGCGGCGCCGAGGTCACCGAGGTCGTCGGGGAGCCCGGCGAGGTCCCGCCGATGGCGCGCGTCGAGCGGGCCTTCGAGGGAGCGCCGGTGGCGGCGCTGATCGCCACCCACGTCGACACCTCCAGCGGCGTCCGGGTCGACGCCAGGGCGCTGGCGCAGCTCGCGCGCGGTCGCGGGGCGCTGTCGGTGTTTGACGGCGTGTGCGCGACGGCGGGGGAGCGCTTCGAGATGGAGGCCTGGGGGGCGGACATCTACCTGACGGCCTCGCAGAAGGCCATCGGGCTGCCCGTCGGGCTGGCGCTGCTGGTGGCCAGCGGCCGCGCGCTTGAGGCCCGCGACGCCCTCAAGGTCGCGCCCTCGCTGTCGATCGACTGGCACCAGTGGGTGCCCGTGATGCGCGCCTACGAGGCCGGCAAGCCGAGCTACTTCTCCACGCCGGCCACCAACCTGATCATGGCGCTGCGCGTCAGCCTCGGTGAGATGACCGCCGAGGGCATGGCCGCCCGCTTCGACCGCCACGAGCGCGCCGCCGACGCGGTCCGCGCCGCCTGCCGCGCCCTGGGCCTGTCCCTCCTGCCCGCCTCCGAGGACGTCGCCGCCAACACCCTGAGCGCCATCCGCTACCCCGAGGGCGTCGGCCCCGAGCTGATCGGCGCCATCAAAGATCGCGGCGTCGTCGTCGCCGGCGGGCTCTACCCCGGCCTCCAGGCGCGCACCTTCAGGGTCGGACACATGGGCTACGCCACCGAGCGCCCCGACATGATCCTCAAGACCGTCGAGGCCATCGAGCAGGCGCTGATCGCCTGCGGCCACCCCGCCACCCCAGGCGCGGGGGTCGAGGCCGCCGCGCGGGCGCTCGGCGTCTGAGGAGATCGTCGCGTCGGCTCCGATGCCGGGCACGTCGAGATCGTCGCGTCGGCTCCGATGCCGGGCACGTCGAGATCGTCGCGTCGGCTCCGATGCCGGGCACGTCGAGATCGTCGCGTCGGCTCCGTTGAGCGGGTGTGCGGTCCTCTCGGCGAACCCCAGGCTCGCGCCTGGGGCTACAACTTGTCCAGGGACGCCCCTGCGGGGCTGACGGCAGGGGGTCGGCCTGCGTGCGTTGTGTCCCTCGTCTCCAAAGCCCGTGTTGAGCATGCCGGTTGTTGTCTGGGGCACGAGGCTGCAAGGATGAGGCCCCGTCGAGAGCCCCGCAGGGGCGTCCCTTCCCTGTAGCCCCAGGCGCGAGCCTGGGGTTCGCCGAGAGGACCGCACACCCGCCCAACGGAGCCACCTCGTCAACCTCGACGTGCCCCTCGATCCCTCGCCGAGAGGACCGCACACCCGCCCAACGGAGCCACCTCGCCGATCTCGACGTGCCCCTCGATCCCTCGCCGAGAGAATCGTACAACCGCCCAACGGAGCCACCTCGCCGATCTCGACGTGTCCGGCATCGAAGTCCGGGCGGGGGCGGATCGGCGCGCGGGCTACCTGCGGATCTTGTAGGAGATCAGGGGTCGGAGGATGGCGATGGTGCGGCACAGGCCGGCGTCGATGAGGTCCTGGATGACCACGTCGATGTTCTTGTAGGCCTGCGGGGCCTCCTCGTAGAGCAGGCGCTTGTCCTCGCAGATCACGCGCCCGCCGAGGTCGGTGCGGGTGAGGCTGGCGGCGCTGAAGCGCTCAAGGCGCTCTCTGGCGTCGCCGCGCGACCACTTGCGCCCGGCGCCGTGGGCCAGCGACCATGCGCCGCGGGGCTGGTCGGGGTCGGGCATCACGAGGTAGCTCATGGTCCCGCGCGATCCGGGGATGACGACCGCGCCCAGGTCGGCCGGCGCGGCGCCCTTGCGGTGCAGCCACGCCTTGCCGTCCCCCCAGGGGATCTGGGTGACGTTGTTGTGGCACAGATCCAGGGCTTGATCGCCGTCGGCCCCGATGGACTCCATGAAGCGGTGGGCGATCAAGCGGCGGTTCGAGCGCGCCCAGGCCATCGCGTGGCCGTGGCGCTGGAGGTAGTCGTCGGCCTCGTCGCTGCCCTCGCGCAGCCCCGCGGCGGCGAAGCGGTCGGTGTGGCGGCGCAGGATGGACTCCCCGAGGCCGCGCGAGCCGCTGTGGACCAGGATCAGGAGGCTGCCCCTGTCCAGCCCCAGGGCCTCGAAGGCCGCCGCGTCGACGACCTCCTCGACCTTCTGGAGCTCGGCGAAGTGGTTGCCGCCCCCGATCGTGCCGAGCGCCTCTTCGAAGCCGGTCGGCTCGACGCCGTCCTGCTCCAGCCAGCGCTTCGCGTTGCCCTCCCAGCTGGACTCCAGGCCGCGCAGGCGGCTCTCCCAGCGGTCGAGCTTCAGCTTGCGGGCGCTCAGGTCCGTGCGCCAGAGCGCCATCCCGCACCCGACGTCGCCGCCGACGAGGAAGGGGTAGAAGATCCCCTCGCTGACGAAGGCCGCGCCGACGGGCGCGCCCTTGCCGGGGTGCAGGTCGGGCATCCCGACGGCCAGGCGCATGCCCTCCCACTCGGCGGTCTTCTCAAGCTGCCGGACGGCGTCGCCCTCGATCCAGTTCCCGTCCGAGGCGATGATCCGCACGTCGGCGTTGTTCGTGTTCATGACTCAGCTCCGGTGATCCAGGCTCCAGAGGCGGCTGCCCCGGCCTTGGCGGGCGCGGCGGGCCTGGCCCGCGCCCGACAGAGATAAGGCCGCCCCTGCCCATCGCAACCGCCTTCTCCGGGGTCTGCCCTCTTCGAAGGTCGCGGCCGCCGGACAAAGGGGGGGTGGCGACACACCACCTGGAGCGACCTGAGGGCGGGGGGTGGTGCCTGGACACCCCACCGGGTTGAATGATTTCAAGGGTTTACGAACGGCATGGTTCTGGCTCAGGGAGAGGGCAGGTCGCATGCGGCCAGTGATCGCTTCCTTGGGGCGACCCGAGGTGAGGAAAGGACACACGGCAACACCGTCCGTTCGATCACTGGCCCGTGTACGCCGACTTCAAGCCGCCCTCTCCCCCTTCAAGGTAGATCTTCGCAGGCCCCGTCGATGGCGCAGGTGCCGAGGCAGCAGTCCGTGTCGTCGGCGCAGCGGTCGGCGGGGAGGCAGAGGCCGCTGCGGCAGGCGCTTTGGGAGGGGCAGCTGCAGGTGAACAGGCAGCGGGCCTCGATGAGGATGGAGGCGGCGGCGAGGTTGCTGAGCATGATCTGGGCGCGGAACTCGTCGATGGAGGCCGGGCCGATGGTGGGGAGAATCTGCCAGAGGCGAAGCTCGGCGAAGTCGGCCTCGGCGAGGTCTTCGAGGTAGATCAGCGGCCCCTCGACGCTGGCGCTGATGGCGCGCGACCAGAGTCGCCCGATCAGCAGGGGGACGCTGTCGGTGTGGATGAGGAAGCCTCGGCCGATCAGCGACTGAGGGTCGATATTCGGGCCGCCCAGGTGCCGCCGCGCGGCCGCTCGCCCGGCGGGTTTCAGCTGGGCCCGCACCTGGGTCGAGTGCCAGGCTTCGAGGTCGTCGAGGGTGAGCATGGGGGCCTCGATGGGGTAGTCCTCGATCCGGGTCTGGAGGACTTCGGGGAGCTCGTCGACGTCTTCAAGGGCGAGGCTGATGTTCCAGGAGGGTTGCTCACCCCAGAGGGTGAAGGCGGCGATCTGGTGGCAGGCTTCGGAGAAGGCGATATCGGGCAGGGGCTGGTTGGAGATGCCGACGGGTTCGGTGATGGCTTCGATGAGGGCGGGCAGCGAGACGGTCTCGTCGGTGAGGCCGCTCAGGGCGCAGTAGTCGGCCAGGGTGATGGCGCCGCGGGGGACGACGAGGGACAGGACGCAGCGCTGCAGGTCGAAGGGGAGATCGGGTTCTTCGGCCCGGTCGGCGGCGAAGCGGCACAAGCACAGGGCCAGATCGTCGCAGCCGCGCGCGGTGCGGGCGTCGATCGGGCAGTCGAGGGCGCCCAGGTCGTCCTTGAAGGTCACGACGCAGGGGCCAGAGATGGGTGGCTCGGGCTCGGGCTCGGTGGACGGCTCGGGCTCGGGTGCGGGTTCGGGTGCGGGCTCGGGCTCGGCTTCGGGGGTGGGCTCGGGCTGGGGTTCGGGTTGTCCGGTGTCGTCGGAGGCGAAGGCGGATCGGTAGCGTGTGTCCTCGCAGGCGATCAGGGCGAGCAGGGCCAGGAGCATGAAGGGCAGGGCGGAGGCGCGGGGGGTCGGGGTGGCGAGCATGGGCGTCGGGCCTCCGGGGTCAGGGCGGTGGGGGTCATGGTAGTGCCGAGGCGGTCGGGAGGCAAAGGGGGCTGACTTGACTTCGGAGGGCGGCATTGCAAAGTTGTTGCGCCGCCCGCCGGACCGGCGCGGGGTGGAGGGAGGCGGCGCCGCCGAGGGTGTCGTCAGGGAGTGAATCCGTCGATGAAGAAGGGCTTTGGCTGGGATCGCTTCGGGAGGACGCGCGCGGCGTGGTTGTCGGCGTCGCTGCTGGTCTTCGTGGCGCTCTTGTTGTTGCGGGACGCGCGGGGCGCCGAGGGCTGGGGCGGGCTGCTGGCCGAGCACGGGATCAAGGAGGTGGTCCGGCTGGACTGGCTCTACGAGGCCGAGCCGGGGCAATGGACGCTGGCGGTGGCCGAGGGGCTCGTGGAGGGGTCCGAGGGGCGAGAGGTCTTCGCCTTCGAGGGGATGACGGACGGGCAGGGGCGCCCCTATCGGGTGCGGCGGGTGGGGAACCTGACGCAGACGCCGGACGCCGACGACGCGGTGCTGGCGATCGACTCGACGCGGGGGCGCCAGCTCGTGGCGACCTCCAGCGCCTTCGGGGGGTCGCTCACGTCCGTCGCGCTGCTGGATCTGCGCGGGGACCCGTCGCTCTGGCGGGACGAGGCGGGCGCGCGCAGGCCGCTGGGCGACGGCTTCAAGCTGGCCTTCGCCAGCTGGCAGGAGATGTCGAGGGCGGAGGGCGTGCAGCAGCGCAGCTTCGTGTTCACGGAGGCGATCAGCGGGCTTGAGGCGCGCTTCGACGGCGATCACCTGATCTTCGCGGGGCAGGTGCGGGCCGAGGGCGGCGTCTCGAGGCAGGCCTGGAGCACGGTGCGGGTGCTGGACGGCGCGGCGCTGGACGTGCACGGCTCGTCGCTGGGGCTGGTGGCCCAGAGCGAGGGGTGGGCGGTGGACAGCTGGGTGCAGTTCGCGGTCAACCGGGCGCGGGCCAACCCCATCATCGGCCCGTTGAAGATCGCCTTGCTTGAAAAATACGTGTTTGATCATGTCGATGCGGCGCGCAAAGGGTGGCGGGACGCGGTCGGCGGGTCGAACGAGGCGCTGGTGGGGGAGCTGGACCAGGAGCACCAGCAGCGGCAGCAGCAGGCGACGGCGCAGCAGGCCCTGGAGGCCCGGCGAGACTCGATCGTGCTGGAGGGGCTGGATCAGTGGCCGCCGGTGGCGTTGGCCTCACCTGCGGCCAGGTGGGGCGGTGAGGCGGTGCCGGGGGAGGGCGAGTGGTCGGCGTGGATCCCGGAGTTTATTGACCTGAAGGCGTACGGGGACAGGCCCTGGCCGGTGTATCGGACGGCGATCCGGGTCAACTTCGAGCAGCGCTATGATCCGGTGTCGTTGATCGCGATGGATCTGCGCCAGCTCGATCTTCACCTCGTGGCCGGGATCATCAGCCCGCGCTCGACGACGGGCTACAAGGGGACGGGGTTGATCCCGCGCGACCCGGAGGTCCTCAAGCGGGTGCTGGTGGCCTTCAACGGCGGCTTCAAGACGACGCACGGGGCCTACGGGGTGCTGCTGGACCGCAAGCTCTTCGTGCCGCACAAGCCGGCGATGGCGACGCTGGCGATCTACGAGGACAAGGCGGTGCGGATGGGGACGTGGCCGGGCAAGGGGAACTTTGGCAATTACGGCGAGGAGCGCCGGCTTCAACAGACGATCGAGGGCAAGGCGGAGGAGGTCTCGGCGATCCCGTCGGACGTGGTGGACCTGCGCCAGAACCTGCCGCCGCTGGTGGCCGGCGGGAAGCTCAACCCGAGCGGCGCGGTGCGCTGGGGCGGGGTCGTCGATCACCTCACGAGCGCGAACACGCCGCGCAGCGGGGTGTGCATCAAGGGCGAGCACACGCTGATCTTCATCTGGGGCAAGCGGTGCGGCGCGGCGGATCTGGGCGAGGCGATGATCGCGGCGGGGTGTGATTATGGGATGCACCTGGACATGAACCCGTATCACACGGGCTTGTCGATGATCCAGATCCCGCTTGAGGGCGGCAAGATCCCGCCGGAGGGCAAGGAGCGCCGGCTGCGGGGGGCGCTGGCGGAGAAGGGCAGCCGGCTGATGGACTTCGACATGCATCGGTACGCCGGCCAGGACATCAAGGACTTCTTCTACCTGACCTGGAGGGACAACCTGCCCAGGCGGCTGGGTCAGCCGGAGGGCTTCGGGGCGTGGTCGGCGCGGGGCCTGCCGGTGGCCGCGGGGGGCGTCGAGCCGCTGGCGCTGCAGAGCCACTCGGAGGACGAGCTGGTGACGATGGTGGCGGTGGACGCGAGGCACTTCAAGGCCGCCGGGGTGGCGGTGCCCGAGGGGGCGCCGGCCGAGGGGGAGGTCGGGGAGGTGCAGATCGGGGTCTGGCTCGACGGGGCGGCGCCGCAGGGCGCGGAGCGCGGCCGGATCGCGGCGCGGCGCGACGACCTGCGCCTTGTCGTCGAGGGCGTCGAGAGCCCCGGCGAGCGGGTCACGCCGCTGGCGCCGGGCGCGGCGCTCTTCGTCAACGGCGCCCGCGTGGACAGCGTCCCGGTGGTGGCCTTTGAGCGCCCGGTGGTGGCGGCTCAGACGCTCTCGGGCGACGTGGTCCTGTTGACCTGCAGGAGGTGCGGGCTCGATCGCCTGATGACGACGCTGGAGGTGCTGGACGTGGACGCCGCGATCCTGCTCGGGGAGGGCGGCCTGGAGGCGCTGGCCTTCGGGAAGGTCTGGAAGGCCGCCCACACCGACGCCCCGCGCCAGACCCCCGCCTTCCAGATCCAGCTCCGGCCCCGGCCGCTGAGGCCGCGCAGCGGCGTGACGGGCTTTGACGGCCCGCTGGCCAGCGGTCGCTGAAGCCGTTTGCATCCCCTTCAGGCCGATGCTAGTACTTCCACGCCGGGCGCGCCCCTTTTTGGATGGGGCGGCTCGCGTGGACTTGAATCGCGGTTGAGGTGTTCAGATGAAGATGAAGGCTTGTTTGAATTATGGATTGAGCGCCGCGCTGGTGGCGCTGGTGGCCGGGTGTGCGGGCGGCAGCCAGGACCCCGTTGACCCCAACGCCCCGGCGAACAACGACCCGGCCCCGCAGTGCGCCCGCGACAGCGACTGCGGCGGAGAGCAGTTCTGCGTCGGCGGCGAGTGCGTCGACGGCGAGTGCACCCGCGACGCCGATTGCCCTGAGGGCGACATCTGCCTGGTCGCCGCCGGGGTCTGCGTCACGCCCCAGTGCCTGCGCAGCGCCGAGTGCCCCGAGGGGCAGATCTGCGATCCGGACGACAAGAAGTGCAAGCCGGGCTGCGTCGACGCCAGCAACTGCCCCGACGGGCAGGTCTGCAACACCAACACCCAGCGCTGCGAGCCGGACAACGAGTGCCAGGGCGATCAAGACTGCGGCGAGCTGCAGATCTGCCGCGAGAACAAGTGCTTCTCGGTCGAGTGCGTGCGCGACGCCGACTGCGCGGGCCCCGGCCAGATCTGCGAGCAGACCACCCACCGCTGCCAGGCCGCCGAGGGCTTCTGCGACGAGGACGGCGACTGCGAGGGCGACGACAAGTGCGACCTGGAGACGAACGTCTGCGTGGCGGTCGGCTGCGGCGAATGCCCCGAGGGCACGACCTGCAATGAGGAGGTCGGCGAGTGCCGCCAGTGCGAGCGCGACGACGACTGCGGTGAGGACGGCGAGTGCAACCTGACGACCCACACCTGCGTGGAGGAGCGCTGCACCAGCAATGCGGACTGCCCCGGCCAGATCTGCAACACGATCTCCGGCCAGTGCGAGGACCCCCAGGTCTGCGCCCCGGACGGCTTCGAGCCCAACAACACCCTCAACAACCCGCGCAGCATCGGCGAGGGCGTCTTCGAAGGGCTGACGATCTGCGCGGGCGACGAGGACTTCTTCTCCTTCCAGGTCGCCGCCGGCGACGGGATCTCGCTGCTGGCCGGCTTCGCCCACGCCCGCGGCAACCTCGACATGGAGCTCTTTGACCCCAACGGCCGCCGCCTGGGCGCGGCGACCTCCAACTCCGACAACGAGCAGATCTTCAGCGAGAACCTCGCCCTGGGCGGCGTCTACAAGCTGCGCATCTTCGGCGTCAGCGGCGCCGAGAACACCTACACCCTGACGCTGGCCATCGATCAGGTCGCGCCGACCTGCCCCGACGACAGCTTCGAAGACAACGACTCGCCGGAGACGGCCGCCTCGGTCGTGCCGGGGACCTTCGACGACATGATCGTCTGCCCCGGCGACGTGGACATGTTCAAGGTCCGCCTGGAGCGCGGCGAGCGGCTGACGGCCACGATCAACTTCTCCCACGCCGCCGGCGACCTCGACCTGTCGATCCTGACGGGCGACGGCCGCACCACGATCGTCGAGAGCCTCAGCCAGACCGACAACGAGACGATCACCACCCCCTCCATCGAGGTCAGCGGCGACTTCCTCGTCGTCGTCCAGAGCCTCAGCCCGGCGGTGGGCAACACCTACGACCTCGTCCTGGTCAAGTCCGGCACCCCCGTCGTCTGCCAGGACGACACCCTGGAGCCCAACGACACCGGCGATCAGGCCCGCGCCGTCGCCCCGGGGCTGATCAGCGGCCTGCGCGTGTGCGCCGGCGACGAGGACTTCTACGGCATCGGCCTCAACGCCGGCGACGACCTGCAGGTCTCGATCAACTTCTCCCACGCCGCCGGCGACCTCGACATGCTCCTCTTCCAGCCCGGCCAGGACCTGCCCATCGCCACCAGCCGCAGCCGCACCGACGGCGAGCAGGTCGGCTTCACCGACGTGCCCGTCTCCGGCGTCTACGTCATCCGCGTCCTGGGCGCAGCCCCCGCCGTCGAGAACAGCTACACCATGCTCGTCGACCGCACCGTCGCACCCACCGAGTGCGAGGACGACGACTTCGAGGACAACGACAACGTCGAGCAGCCCCGCCCGATCACCCCGGGCGAGCTCATCGGCGAGATCTGCGCCGGCGACGAGGACTGGTTCAGCGTCCAGGTCAACGGCGGCGGCTCCCTGAACCTGACGCTGGATCTGGACAACCGCGCGGGCAACCTCGATCTGGAGGTCTTCGGCCCCGGCGGAGAGTCTCTGGGCACCTCGGCCAGCCCCGACGCCAACACCGAGTCCATCGCCCTGGCCGACGTGGTCAGCAGCGGCCTGTACAAGATCCGCGTCCACGGCCCGCGCGGCGCCTCGGGGGTCTACACCCTCGACGTCCGCGTCGGCGCCCCGGCCTGCCCCGACGACGACCTGGAGGACAACGACGACCCCGACGGCGCCACCCTCGTCGATCTCCAGGCCGAGGCCTCCTTCACCGACCGCCACATCTGCTCGGGCGACGACGACTGGTACGCCGTCGATCTGGCCGCCGGCGACGGCCTGAGCGCCTCGCTCTTCTTCTCCAACAACCAGGGCGACCTCGACCTCCACATCGTCGACGAGGAGGGCCGCCGCCTGGCCTCGGCCATCTCCGTCCGCGACAACGAGGAGGCCACCGTCGGCAGCGTCCCGACCGCCGGCCTCTACTTCGTGCGCGTCTTCGGCTTCCTCGGCGCCGAGGCCGACTACGACCTGCGCCTGAACCGCATCGACGGCGGCACCACCTGCGTCGACGACCGCCAGGAGCCCAACGACGGCCCCCAGCGCGCCCGCGCCACCACCCCCGGCACCCAGAGCGCCCTGCGGCTCTGCCCCAGCGACGAGGACTGGTACGCCTTCACCCTGACCGAGCGCCAGATCTTTGAGGTCGACCTGACCTTCACCCACGCCGACGGCGACGTCGACGTCGAGATCCTCGACCCCAACCAGGCCCGGATCGGCCGGGGCTTCTCCGTCAGAGACAACGAGTCGGTCGCCGTCCGCGCTGGCGTCGCCGGCACCTACCTCGTGCGCGTCTTCTCCTTCCAGAGCGGCATCGACAACGCCTACGACATGACCACCCGCGTCCTGAGCGCCGACAACTGCCTCGAAGACGACTTCGAGCAGAACGACACCCGCGAGCAGGCCCGCCGGATCTTCACGGGCGACACCGAGGGCCTCGGCCTCTGCCAGGAGGCCAACCAGACCGAGGAGGACTGGTTCAGCATCGACGTCTCCGACGCCGGGACGGTCAGCGCCACGATCCTCTTTACCCACGCCGACGGCGACCTCGACATGCAGATCTTCCTGGAGGGCAACGACCAGCCCCTCGATTCGTCCCTCGGGCTGCGCGACAGCGAGACCGTCACGCTCGTGGACGCCGAGCCCGGCACCTACCTCATCCGCGTCTTCTCCTTCTTCCGCGCCCGCCTCGTGAACGAGTACGACCTCAGCGTCGAGGCCCCCTGACCGTCCCCCGCCTTGATTCTCCCTGCGCCCTGGCCGATAGTCCCTTCGGGGCGACGGCGCCCCCTCGTGCCGAGCAACCCCTGCCAGGGATCTGTCATGCGGACCCGACCTCTCCCCGCAGCGCGCGGCCTCGCCTCGACGCTCGCCGCCTTGGTGCTCCTCTCCTTGGCCCTGAGCCCGACCGCAGCCCAGGCCCAGAGCACCGTCAAGCCCAGCGAGGCCCAGTTCCAGCTCTACGCGGAGGGCTACGAGGCCTTCAAGGCCGGCGATTACACCAAGGCCGTCGACCTCTTCCGCGCCTCGCTCCACCTCGGCGAGCTCAACATCACCTACCTCAACCTCGGCCGCGCGCTCTTCAAGTTGGACCGCTGCGAGGAGGCCGCCGAGGCCTACGACAAGGCCGACAGGGCCCCCAGGATCGCCGACCCGCCCCCCCAGGTCGTCCAGGACAAGACCCGCGAGTACCGCGAGGATCTCAAGACCTGCCTCGCCGCGCTCGTCGTCGAGTGCGTCGGCGGCCCGGGCATGAAGGTGACGATCGGGGACAGAGCCCCGATCGAGTGCACGGGCAAGCCCATCGCGCTTCCCCCAGGCGAGTACGACGTGCAGGGCGAGCGCGCGGGCACGACCTACGAGGGCCGCGTCACCTTGAAGCCCATGGAGCGCGCGACCCTGTCGCTGGGCAAGGGCGCCGGCAAGCCCTCCGGGGAGGTTCGCAAGATCGAGGGCGGCAAGGTCAAGCAGCCCGCCGGCCCGCCGCGCCACTCCGTGCTGCTCGGCGCCCGCGTCGGATCCCTTCTCTCAGGATCCGGGGAGTTCGTCGTGGATGCCAAGTTTAGCGGCGAGTCGTCGTCGGCGACCAGGACCTTGACCGAGGCCGGCGCGCTGGCCGTCAACGGCTACGGCCTGCTGACCCTCGGGGAGCTGCTCGCCGTCGGCGGCGGCGTGTGGTTCATCCCTGCGGTCAACATCACCGTCGACGACGAGCAGGGCGCCACCTTCGGCGAGTCCAACGAGCTCGACCTCAACGCCATGGCGACCTTGAGCGTCCCGACCGGCGCCATCGAGTACTTCCTGATCGCCGAGGGCGGCCTGTCGGTCCTTGGGGCGCCCTCCGGCTCCGACGCCAAGGAGCCCTACACGGGCTTCAACGTCGGCGCGGGCGGCGGGCTCATGATCCGCATCGGCGGCTTCCGGCTCAGCTCCGATGTTCGCCTCCAGAACGTCAACCTCAGCCGCAGCTTCTCCCAGGAGGGCATCGACCTCACCGAGAAGCTGAACACGACCCGGATCATGATCGACTTCGGGCTCGCCCTGGGGATCTAGAGCGCTGATGGGTTTGAGGGACCGATGGGAGTCAAACCCATCGGCGCTCGTGACGCCTCAGAAGCGGATCATGAAGGCCGAGCGCAGGATCACGCCCGACAGGTCAAGCTCGCCGAGGCCGACCGACGCGGCGTCGATGGGCTTGTCCTCGGGCTCGGGCTCCTTGTCGGGCTCCGGCGGGGTGAGCTGGGAGAAGTCGGCGGCGGTGGCCAGCTGGTAGCCGCCCTCGAAGACGATCCCGAAGGTCATGTCGCCGGCCCAGCCGCGCTTGGAGATGTTGAAGACCCGGCGCATCCACGCGGAGGGGACGTGCAGGTCGACGCCGATCAGGCCGTGGAAGATCCCGATGAAGGCGTCCTGCTCGCGCGCCTGCCCCGCCAGCGCGACGCTGAGCTCCAGGTGCTCGAAGCCCACCCCTGCGGCGATGTAGGGCGTCAGGAAGGGCAGCAGGTCGGCCTGGGCGCGCACCGAGGCCGACAGCCCGTCGATGTCGAGCTTCGTCGACACGTCCGTGATCGGATCGGCCTGCTCCAGCGCCCAGTTGTACTCCAGCCCCACCCAGACGTGCTCCATCAGCGCGAGCTGGCCCGAGAGGTGCCCCATGGACAGGAAGTTGTCGGCGCTCAGGAAGTCGTAGCCCTTGTCGGTGATCGCCGCGTCCGAGCCGCCGAGCCGGAAGGAGAAGTCGTCCGCCTGCGCCTCGGCGCCGAGCGAGGTCGCGCCGACGATCACGACCGCGATGGTGGCCAGCAAGAGGCCGTCGATCCGCCGCGCGCGGCGCTGGGCGTGTTCAATGGTGTTCATCATCTGGGCCTCCTCTTAATCCCGCACGCTGAAGAGATCATCGGCGCCGAAACCCCAGAGGGTCTGCGCGGCGTCGCGCGACATGTCGCTCAAGGGCATCAGCGTCACGGCGCCGATGGGCTGCCCGTGATCGATGACGATCGTGTCGGTGCCGGGCACCACGGCCATGCGCTGCGCCGGCAGATCCAGCCGCACCGAGGTCGGGTGGCCGTTGCTCAGCTCGATCAGCGACACGAAGGGCTGGCCGTTGAGCACCGTCAACAGGTGCTCGTCGTCGGCGAAGGCCACCGCCGAGATCGAGGCCGTCAGATCCAGCGGCGTCACGAAGCGACGCTCCAGGTTCAGGATCGAGAAGGCGCTGTTGCCCGCGTGGATGATCAGCGCCCGGTTCGGATCCGGGGTCAACCCCAGGCTCGTGATCCCCCGATCGAGGTTGAGCCGCTCTATCGCCCGCGTGCGCCGCACCTCGACCGTCTCCAGCTCCACGAAGAGCACCGTCCTCAAGACCTGGTTGGCGCTGTAGAGCAGCGCGAAGCTCTCCTGCTGGTCCGTGTCCCGGTTGATGGCCTGGTAGACGAGCACCTGATCGACGGGCTCCTCCAGCGGCACCAGCGTCGTGTCGCTCGTGGCCACGTCGATGATCGCCAGATCCCGCGAGCCCCGGTTGACCGACAGGAGCTTCTTGGCCCCCGCCCGCGTCTCGAAGAGCGCGATCGCCGCCGGGCTCTTGCCCCCCGTCAGCTGGTTGAGCGAGGGCCGCACACGGGGCCGATCGAAGCTGTCGAGCTCCTCGCCCGGCAGCAGGTTCAGGCCGATCAGATCGTCGTCCGCGTTGGTCCGCAGGAAGGCGAAGACGTCGTCGTCCACCGTCGGATCGTCCTCGGTCCAGATGATCTGCTCTGGCCGCAGCTTGCGGCCGTCGTCGTTCTGCACGAAGTGCACGACCGTCTCGTTGGCGTTGGGGTTCTCCGGGTCAAAGCCGTCAATCTCCAACAAGGTCACATAGTTCTCCGACAGGATCAGCGCCATGCGCCTCACCTCGCCACGGATCGTGAAGGGCGGCGCGAAGGTCACCGCGAAGGGCCGCGAGCCGAAGGAGCGCAGCGCGATCAGCTGCGGGTTGCCCACCCCAGGGGCCTCGTTCAGGTTGATGATCGCCATCTCGTTGTTGTTCTGCACCACCGCGCTGCCGTCCCCGGCCCCCGCCGCAAAGGCGATCGCGTACTGGCCGTCCTCCGAGACGCTTAGCGCGGTAAACGAACTGCCCAGCGCGAAGGTCTGACGATCCGAAGGGTCCTGGACCGTGAAGGCCACCAGCGCCTGCGCCTGCGGGCTCAACGACAACAGCCGCCGCTTGTCCGGGGTGGCCTGCAGCAGCGAGGGCGACTCGGGCACCTCGACGTGGATCACCTCGGCGCTCCCCCCCGCCGTCTTGAGCAGCGTGATCCGATCCGCAGCAGGCACCCGGTACGCCACCCCCGTGGTCGTCGCCACCGGCCCGATGGCCTCCAGGGCCTGCCCGATCACGTCGTCGGGCTCCTCGCACAGGTGCTCCTCGTCGGGGTCCATCAGGCAGATGACGTCCTGGCAGGCCGCCGCGCCCGTCAACATCAACAGCGCCAGCCACAAGGCCGGCTCCCGCGCGATGCGCCGCGCGCGTCGCCTCTCGGCGCCGGGGCCCGCGCCGCGCACCGGGGTGATGGGCTTCTTCATGGCACTCCTCTCCTGTCTGTTGTCGTGTTTCATGTCTGAAATCATAGGCTTACAGGTTGGCTTGCGCCCCAGTGCCGGGCGCGCCCGATCAGTCGACGCGGCTGTTGAGCTCGTAGCCCGTCACCGTCTTCGCCTCGCCGTCGTCGACGTCGATGAAGGTCATCCGGCCGACAGGGTGCTCCTGGGAGACGTAGATCCGGGGGGCGCCGCTGCTGGGCAGGAGCCCGATGTGCTCCGGAGGGGAGCCCAGCGCGATGGCGTCGACCCGGAAGCTCTCCAGGTTGATGCGATCGACCTGCTGCACCCCGCTGGCCTTGTCGCTCAGGACCACGAACATGGTCAGGCCGTCGGGGCCGAAGACGAACTCGCCCGGCTCGGTGGCCGCCGTGGTCAGCTTGGCGAAGCCCGAGGCCACGTCCAGGACCGTGTAGGCGAAGCTGTTGGCGATGAAGACGTCGGCCTCGGCGTTGGTGCGCGGCGCGTCGCCCTTGACGTGGAAGACCACCGCCCGCGAGGCATCTGGTGACAGATTCACGCCGCTGATCGCCTTGCGCACGTCCCAGACCACCTGGGCGCCCGTGCCCAGATCCAGGCGCGTGATCCTCGGCTCGGCGCTGGCCGTCGAGTAGAGCAAGGCCACGCCCGAGGTCGTGTCCAGCGCCGCCAGCCCCATCGGACCCTCCGGCACGTCGATCAACTCCAGCGCCTCGGGATCGTCGATGGCCGCGCTCAGATCCAGCAGCGCGACCTGGCGCGCGTCCTTGAGCACGGCCACCGCCCTGGACGAGTCCGGGTAGATGTCCAGATCGGTCGGCACCCCCGGCAGGCTCACCTGCACCAGCCCCTCGCGCCGATCCAGCGGCACGAGGTTGACGCCCTGCAGCACGCTGGTGCGCACCACCGCCAGCTGACCGTCGCCGGTGATCTCGACCTCCCGGTCGACCGCCTCGGCGTCCTCCAGCGGATCCTCGGTCACCTTGATCGGCTGCGCGTTGATGTCCCCATCGACCCCCGCCATCTCGATAACGCTGATGCCGTCTTCCGTGACCACGAAGGCCCGCTCGCCCTCGTCATCAAACTCGATCTCCGTCACCCGGAAGCCCACCGCCACGTTGTAGACGGCCTCCTCGCCCTCCGTGAGCCGGATCAGGTTGACGTCCTGAAAGCGCCCGATGTCGCTGTCGGGCTCGGCGCTCCTGTAATCGAGGTAGACCAGCGCGTGCGCGCCGCCCGGCGCGATGACCAGCTGGTTGAAGCCGCGGCTGATCGGCAGCGTGACGACGTCGTTGGCCTCGGGGCGGGCGTGGATGATCGAGACGTCGTCGCTGCCGCTGTTGAGCACCGCGGCCACGTTCGCCTCCTTCCACGTCCGCACCACCGTCGGCGCGTCGCCCACCTCGATGCTCGTGATCGCCAGCGTGTCGCCGTCGATCCGCGCCACCGTGTCCAGGCCCGTGTTGGCCACGAAGACGTAATTGCGCGAGGGCTGCGGCGCCTGGAAGTTGAGCCGCTCCTCCACCTCCGGCACGAACTCCGGCTCGCCCTCCGGGTTGCCCTCCGGCTCGCCCTCCGGCTCGCCCTCCGGCTCCCCGGGGAAGGGATCGGGGTCAAAACCATCGAAGGAGCACGTACAGGAGCGGCCGAAAGAGTCCACCCCTCCGAAGCAATCCGTGATCGCCTGGCCCGTCTCGTCCAGCGTGCAGACGCACCCCCCGTCGATCTCCGGATCGCAGTCGCCGCCCACGCCCCCGTCGCCGCAGGCGCCGAGCAAGGTCAGGGTCGCGGCGCCGATCAGAGTCGCGGCGCGCAGCGCCATCTTGTTCGTCATGTCTCGGGTCATCGCTCTTGCGCTCCGTGTCGCGCGGGTTGGCCGGGCGCGTCAGTCGATCAGGCTGTTGAGTTCGAAGCCGGTGACGGTCTTGATCTCGTCGCTGCGCTCGTCGATGAAGGTCATCCGGCCGACCGGGTGCTCCTGGGAGATGTAGATCCGGGGGGAGCCGTCGTTGGGGATCAGGCCGACGTGCTCGGGCGGCGAGCCCAGGCGCAGAGACTCGGTGCGGAAGCTCGTCAGGTCGATGATCTCAAGCTGGCGCACGTCGCGGGCCGGGTCGCTCAAGAGCAGGTAGAGGCGACGGGTCAGGTCGCTGAAGATGAACTCGCCGGCCTCGGTGGGGATCGTCTCAAGCTTGGAGTAGCCGGTGTTGATGTCAAAGAGCGAGTAGGCGTGGCTCTTGGCGATGAAGTCGTCCTCCGGCTCGCCCGGGATCGGCGTGCCCTCAAGCCGGCTGTGGAAGATGACGGCCATGTTGCCCTCCGGCGAGATCGAGACGCCGCGGACGCCCTTGCGCAGCGGGTGGACCTCGAAGGTCTCGGTCTCCAGGTCCACGACCGTGATCGCCTTGCGCTCCTCGACCGAGGTGAAGACCAGCGCCCGCCGCGCGTCCGGGGTCAGCTCCACCAGCCCGGCCGGCTCCTCGCCCAGCGCGATGACGCGGACGGACTCGGGGTCCTCGATGGCGGCGGGCAGCTCGATGACGGCCAGCTCGCTGGTCCGCCGCAGCACCGCCAGCGCCTTGCCCTGGCCCGGGACGATGTCCAGGTCCGTCGGGATGTCGCTGAGCGTCACCAGCGCGATCTGGCGCGAGCCCAGGTCCACGACGTTGAGCCCCTCCAGGCCCGCCGTGCGCACGAAGGCGAAGCGCCCGTCGCCGGTGATCGCCACCTCGCGCTCGATGTCGTCCTCGATCTGCTGCTCGACCACGGGCACCGGCAGGATGGCCCGGTCGCGATCGATGGCGTCCATCTCCACGACGCTGATCCCGGTGCGGGTGATGACGAAGGCCCGCTGGCCCGCGTCGTCGAAGCTCACGTCCGTGACCTGAAAGCCCACCGTCAGGTGCAGGACGCGCTCGGCGCCCTCCTCCAGATCGATCAGCGCCACGTCCTGAAAGGGCGGCGCGGCGGCGTCCAGGTCAAACTCCTCGTCCTGCTGCGCGGCCCTGAAGTCGAACCAGGCCAGCGCGAAGTCCCCCCTCGGGGCGATCCGAAGCGCGTTCATGCTCGGCGGCAGGCGCAGGTTCCGCACGTAATCGTCGCCGTCGCCAGCGCGGATCACGCTCACCTCGTCGCTGCCCTCGTTGAGCACCACCGCGAGGTTCTCGCCCTGGTGGGTCTGGACGATGGTCGGGCGGTCGCCGACCTCGATGCTGGTGATCGCCAGCGTCTCGGCGTCGATCTTGGCCACCGAGTCCAGGCTGCTGTTGGCCACGAACACATAGTTGCGGCTCGACCGAGGCGCCTGGAAGGTGAAGCGCTCCTCCACCTCCGGCACGAACTCCGGCTCCGGGGGCGGATCGCCCGGCTCCTGCTCACCCTGGCCGTCGTTGTCGCCCCCGTTGCCCCCTGGCCCGTCGTTGGGGTCGCCCTCGAAGTCCGCGCCCGAAGGGGAGGCCTCGCTGAGCGCAGAATCTGCCGAGCAGCCGGTGATCCCGGCGGCCAGTACGCAGGCCGTCAGGATCGCGCCCCGGCGCAGCGCGCCTCGTCGCCGAGCGCGCGCTTCATCATGCAAAGAGGGGGTCTGCGGGGTCTGGTTGGGCATGGGATCTCTCCGGGCCGGACGTCATGGCACTGTTTCTCCTGTTTTAGCAGAGAGCGTGCCACCTGTCTTCACCAACCCCCTCGGCCCTCGCCGCGACCGCCCAGGCCCCGCCACCGCGCACATCGCCTCTCCAGAAAGCAGGCGCAGGCGGGGCGTCGATGTCATACAAAGCATGACACCGCTGTCATGGGGTTTCGGAAATACGAGGGTGTCCGGGGGGATCGAGCCGGTGCTGGCGTGGGTCGCCGGGGGCATGGCGAGGGCGTCAGCCCTTCTGGGAGAGGTCGGCGGGGAGGGTGTGCTTCTTGGCCGAGGCGCTCTGGTGCTCGTCGGGCATGGCGCGCTGCTGGTCCTCGGCGAGCTTCTCGGGGGGTGTGTCGCTCTCCTCCTCGCCGCGCACGGACTTCTGGAAGTTGCGGATGCCAGAGCCCAGCGAGCGCGCCATCTCGGGCAGCTTGCCGGCGCCGAAGACGACGAACACCATGACGAGGATGATAAGAAGCTCGGTTGTCCCTAGACCAAACATCGCCTTGTACCTCTTGCGCGACCTTTGAACCTGGTGATCGGGCCGCTGAAGCGGGCCCCGGTCGATCCCAACGCCGCTTTGCGTCGCTTGAGCGCGGCCCTTGATCGAAAGGTGAACGCTCAGCGCGCGCACTCTCTGCCGACGTTCTGCCACGTCGCGACGTTAAAATAAAGGTGGCCCCTCGACTTTTTCCCCTCCCCGGTCCTCGGGCGCCTCGCCAGGACGCCCAGGGGTGGCGCCGTGGCCCTTGTGCCGCACCTCGGGCGAGCGCGTCAGGCGAGGCCGCTGGGCTCAGGTCGGCGGATCGGCGGATCGATCGAGGCGGTCCAGGGCGTCGCGGGCGGCCTCTTGCTGGGCGATCTTCTTGCTGCTGCCCTGGCCGAGGCCGAGCTCTTCGTCGCCGACCTTGACGGCGGCGGTGAAGATGCGGGCGTGGGCGGGGCCGCAGGTGTCGACGATGACGTAGCGGGGCCGGACATTGCCCCGGCGGGACTGGACGATCTCCTGAAGGTGGGTCTTGAAGTCGTGGCCGCTGGCGTCGTTGAGGATGTCGACGAAGGTCACCTCGAAGGCGGCCATGATGACGGCGCGGGCGGCCTCGATGCCGGCGTCGAGGTAGACGGCGGCCAGCAGCGCCTCGTAGGCGTCGGCCAGCAGCGAGGGCTTGTCGCGGCCGCCGCTGAGGCGCTCGCCCTTGCCGAGCCGCAGGCAGGGGCCAAGATCGAGGGCCTGGGCGCGAAGCACGAGCGTCTCCTCACACACGAGCTGGCTGCGCAGGCGGCTCAGCTTGCCCTCGTGGCGCTCGGGGAAGCGCTCGAAGAGGGCCGTCGAGATGACGATGTTGAGGACGGCGTCGCCGAGGAACTCCAGGCGCTGGTTGTGGATCGCGGTGCCGGACTCGTTGGCGAAGCTGGGGTGGGTCAGGGCGCGCAGCAGCAGCTCGCGGTCCCCGAAGGTGTGCCCGAGCCGCTGCTGGAGGCCGTCGAGCAGGCTCCTGGGGGGCTCGACGGGGGGCCGGCTCATGCTCGGCCTCCGCCGCGCAGGGTGGCGTTGATGGTCCCGCCGCCGAGCACCTCCTCGCCCTCATAGAAGACGGCGAACTGGCCGGGGGCGACGCCGTGCTGGGGGCTCTCGAAGTCGACGCGGACGCGATCGCCGTCCCCGAGCGGGGTCACAAGGCAGGGGGTGGCCGGCGCTCGGTAGCGGAGCTGGGCGGCGGCCTCGAAGGGGCCGGGGGGCCGGTCGGCCCAGCGCAGCCAGTTGCAGCGGTCGGCCTCAAGGCCGATCGTCTCCAGGCCCTCGCGGCTGGACAGGACGACGTCGCCGGTGTCCGGGTTGACGCTCTGGACGAAGAGCGGCGCGCTCCAGGCCACGCCGAGCCCCCGGCGCTGCCCGATGGTGAACTGGTGGATGCCCGTGTGGGTGCCCAGGACCGTGCCGTCCTCCAGGACGAGGTTGCCGGGGATGAGGTCGGCCCGGTCCAGGCGCTCGCGGACGAAGTCGGCGTAGCTGCCGCCGGTCACGAAGCAGATCTCCTGGCTCTCGGCCTTCTGGGCGTTGTGCAGGCCGAAGCGCTCGGCCAGCTGCCGGACCTCCTCCTTGGTCATGCCCCCGAGGGGGAAGCGGATTCGGCCGAGCAGCGGGCGCGGCAGGCCGCACAGGAAGTAGCTCTGGTCCTTGGCCTTGTCGACGCCCCTCAAGAGCCTGTAGCGCTCGCCCTCGCGCTCGATCCGGGCGAAGTGGCCCGTGGCCAGCCACGCGCCGCCCAGCGCCCGCGTGCGGCCCAGCAGGACGTCGAACTTGAGGTGGTTGTTGCAGGCCACGCAGGGGTTCGGCGTGCGCCCCCGGCGGTACTCGTCGACGAAGTAGTCGATGACCCGCTCCCGGAAGGCCTCGACGTAGTTGGCCACGTAGAAGGGCACGTCCAGGCGAGCCGCGACGCTGCGCGCGTCAAAGAGGTCATCCGGCGAGCAGCACGAGCGATCGCTCTTCGGCGCTGACTCGTAGAGCCGCATGGAGACGGCCACGACGTCGAAGCCCTGCTCGACGAGCAGCGCCGCCGTCACGGAGCTGTCGACGCCGCCGCTCATCGCGACGACCCCGCGCTCACCTTCGATCGCGGGCCCTTCGAGGGCGAGCCCTTCGAGGGCAGACTCTTCAAGAACTGACCCTCCGAGGGCGGACCCTCCAAGGGCGAGCGGCTGGGGTGAGGGGTGAGTCGGGCCGGTCATGGTCAGTGGCTCCTGGCGCAGGGCGCGGGGCAGCTTCAACCCGCCAGCCTCCCATACTATGCCGACCAGATCGAGGCAACCGCCGCGTGGCTGTCCTGGCGGGTCAGGTTTGCTCGGTGAAGGTCCCGACGCCGCCGAACGCCCCACGCTCCTCGCACCGCCCGTTGGGCGGGCTCGTCGGGTGGGGCTTGGATGAGCGGGGGGGCTGCGCCCGCTGGGCGCAGGCCAGCGGGCGGCCAACAGCAGCTCGCGGGGGAGGATCACCGCGTCGAAGTGGGCCTGTTGATTGGGGTTTTCACTCTCTCTGGTGTCGAGATGGGCCGTGCGCTGGCCTGCGACCGACAGGGCGCAGCCCACCCTGAAATTCTAGCGCCACCCGACGAGCCCGCCCAACGGGCGGTGCGAGGAGCGTGGGGCGATCGGCGGCGTCGGGACCTTTGCTGAGCCAACCTGAGACAGCAAGGCCAACGCCAGACGTCTCGCTCGCCTTGACCGCCCGGCCGATGTACACCGAGCAGAACCTTCGAGGTCGCGGCTCCATCCGGCGGGATCGAGGCCGACCTCCCTTGCCCATCCTGATCATGAAAGCCATGCTCGCCCCTCCAAGCGCTGACGCCTTGAGGCGCCGTGAAGATCTCACGCTGCGCGAAGAGGTCGAGCCCTGGATCGAGGCCAGCGTTGAAGATCACGCCCGAGCGCTGGTGTCCGTGGTGCGCTTTGCAGATGCCGCCATTGCGGGCTCGCCTCTGGGCCTGCGGCTTCGGGCGTGGCAAGATCCGCGCTCTGCCGAGGCCGAGGCGGCCTGGCTTCGCCTCGTGCGCCAGTACCGCGCGCGCCGTGTTGAACCATGACTGATCTTGTCGATCGCAGGTTCGACGAGATGCGCTCCAGCAGCGCCCAAGCGCTCACCCCAGGATGAGCCGCAGGCGAGCAGCCTTCAGCGGATGATCGCGCAGGTCACCTCGAGCTGCGCGCCGTTGTTGTCCTCGATGCACTCGTTGACGGCGCTGTCTGGATCGATGGCCGCGCGCACGCTGAAGGTGTCGGGCAGCTCGACCGGGACGGGCCACGAGATCGCGAAGACCTCGAACTGCCCCGGCAGCAGCCGGGTCGTCGTCGCCAGCTCCGCGATCGGCGCTCGCAGCCGCTGGCCCGCCTCGGCGTAGAGCGCCTCGACGCGCACGGGGATGCCCGCCGGGACGCTCAGCGCCCCCTCGTTGGCCGCGATCACCTCCAGCCCCAGGACAAGCTCCGCCCCGCAGCGCGCCGTGTCGGCGCTCAGGGCGCGCAGCACCAGATCCGGGGCGTCGAAGACCCCCGAGGGCTGGACGTTCTGGCGGAAGTTGTTCAGCCGCCCGTCGAGCCAGTTCGGGTCCGGCGCCGCCGGCAGGCGCCCGTCCTCGGTGACGTTGGTGACGCTGTAGGCGTGCTGGTTCCAGATCCGCCGCGTCCGCACCCAGTTGTCCGAGGCGTCCTTGAAGACCTCCAGCCCGGGCGTCCCTTCGTTGGAGCCGTTCTCCGGGATCACGATATCGGCATTGCCGTCGTTGTCCACGTCGGCGATCACCGGCATCTCGATCCGCGTGTGGCTGCCGTGGGTGTCGTCCTGAAAAAGAACCCGCCCCGTGCCGCCGTCGAAGATCCGCAAGGCCGCCTCATCGGCGTAGATCATCTCCGCCTTGCCGTCGCCCTCGAAGTCAAAGACGCTCGACGCCGTCACCCGGCTTGAGCAGTCCTCGTTGGGCGCGGCCCACAGCACCCCCCGGCTGGCACAGCCCTCCGGCAGCGGGTCCGCGTCGCAATCCATGTCCAGCACCGCGTAGAAGTCCGCCGCCGCCGTCCCGATCTCCGGCCGGCCGTCGCCGTCAAAGTCCGCCACCGTCGGCGGCCCCGACTCGTTGAAGGCGCAGTCGTCCACCGGGATCGCCTGCCGCCACAACAGACCCCCGTCGTGCTCCAGCACGAACACCTCGCCCAGCCGCACGATCACGATCTCCCCCTGCGGGTCGTCGTCGAAGTTGGCCGCCGCCACATAACCGTCGCAAGCCAGGTTCCCCCCGCAGGCCGAGTTGTTCCCCTCCCCATAATCGAAGGTCCACCGCACGGCCCCGTCGGCCCCATAGAGCGTGTTGCCGGCCATGACCTCGCGCTGCCCGTCCAGATCGATGTCCACGGCGATAGAATAGGGCCCGAGGAAGGCGTTGTTGCCGATCCCGCCTGTCCCGCCGCTGGTCACCACACCGTCCCACTTGAGCGACCCGTCCTGGCCGTTGAGCGCCACATTGCCGACGATGACCTCCGGCAGCCCGTCCCCCTCCAGATCCGCGAGGCTCACCAGCGCGCCGCCGCGCGTGTGGACGTTGAAGGTCGGGTAGGTCGTGTTCTGCCACAGCACCCGCCAGCCCGACCCCGCCGGGTCCTCGCGCGTCCACACCACCACGCCCTGCGGCCGAGGCGCGCCGTTGTTGAGGTTGACGTCGAACATCCCCACCCCGACGATCTCAGGGACCCCGTCGCCGTCGAGGTCGCCGCCGGCCAGCCCCGACGAGTTGTCCAGCCCCGGCTCCACCAGCGAGGCCAGCGTCCGCATCCCCCCGCCCGGCTCGCACTGCCCCGACACGATCCGCAAGGTCGCCGGCCTGTTGCAACACCCCTGGCCCGTCAGATCGTAGGTCAAGAAGGCGATGTCCGGGGTGTCCTGCGTGTCCGTGCGCCCGTCCTCGTTGTCGTCCGTCAGGTTCAGCACGATCGGCGTGGCCACCACGTCGCCCCGCTCGGGCGTCTCCGCCAGCCCCTCGGGCGTCCAGCGGCACCCCAGGACAGGCTCGAACTGCCCCACCGGCGGCCGGAACTCGCACACCTGCACCCCGTCGCGCGACAAGCACCGCCCCAGCGAGGGCTCGCAGATCTCCGCCTCGGCGCAGTCGTCCGTCGTCTCGCACGCGGCGCCCGGCTCCAGGCACGCGCCGCCGAAGCACACCTCCTCCGCGCCGCAGCACAGCGACAGCTCCGCGCCGCAGCGCTGGGTCTGGCAAGGTGGCAGGCACCGGCCCTGCTCGCACACCTCCCCCGCGCCGCAGCAGATCCCCTCGCACACGACCTCGCTCGGGCAGGCCGGCTCGCACTGGTCCTGATCGCAGACCTCGGACTCCAGGCAGCACACGCCGCCGCACCCTGGTCGGCCGTCTTCGCAGCCCTGCGGCTGCTCGCCGCCCGCGTCCGGCGACTCGGCGGGCTCACACAGCCCGCCCACGCACTCCAGCCCCGCCGCGCACTCCCCGAGGTCCGCGCCGCAAGCCTCTCCGGCCGCGCGCTCGGGAGGATCCTGGGGGCGGGGCGCCGCGTCGCTGGCGATGTCCGCCACGCAGCCCGACGCGGCCAGCGCCCAGCAAAGCGCCGCCGACACACAGAGATGACGCGTCCATATCTTCACGGCGACTGCTCCTCCTGCTTCGTCCCGATTCCATCCCGGAGGGTACGGCCAAGGGCCGATGCGCGCAAGGCGACCGGTCCCCCGTTCCCGTTCCAGAACAGGGTCCTGGCCGGATCTCGGCGGGTCGACGCCGATGAGGGGCACGTCGGGAGCGTCGCGTCAACGGGGCCGACGCGCCGATCCCTGCCTTGGCGGTCAACGGCGTCGGTTCGCCCATCGCCATGTGTCCGTAATGTCTGACGATTTGCCGATCTCGACGCGCCCCCTGGCCTGGCTCACCAGCGTGGGGTGCGGGTGCGGGCCAGGACGGCGGGGAGCCGGTCGATGAGGGCGAGGACGTCGTCGAGGGTGTGCGGGGGTCCGAGGCTGAAGCGGACGGAGCCGCGGGCCAGATCGGGGGGGACGCCCATGGCGAGGATGACGTGGCTGGGTTCGAGGCTGCCGGCGGTGCAGGCGGAGCCGGCGCTGACGGCGATCCCGTCGAGATCGAGGTTGAGCAGGAGGGTCTCGCCGTCGACGTCGGGGAAGCGGACGTTGAGGGTGTTGGGCAGGCAGAGGGTGGGGTGGGTCTGGCGGACGGCGCGGGGTTCGATGGCGGCGATGGCGTCCCAGAGGGCGTCGCGCAGGGCGGCCAGCGGTGAGGGGGCCTCGCGCTCGTCGGCGAGGCGGCGGGCGGCGATCTCGGCGGCGCGGCCGAGGCCGACGAGGGCGGGCACGGTCTCGGGGCCGCCGCGGCGGCCGCGCTCCTGGTGTCCGCCGAGGATGGCGGCGGCGGGTTCGAAGTCGGCGCGCGCGAAGAGGGCGCCGACGCCCTTGGGGGCGCCGAGCTTGTGGCCGGAGAGGCTCAGGAGGTCGACGCCGAGGGCCTCGACGTCGACGGGGAGCTTGCCGACGGCCGGGGTGGCGTCGCAGTGGGTCGGCCAGCCGCGCGCTCGGGCGAGCGCGGCGAGGCGGGCGACGGGGAAGAGGTTGCCGGTCTCGTTGTTGGCCAGCATGACGCTCAGGGCGCCGGCGCCGGCGCGCTCGGCCTGCCCGATGAGGTCCTCGGGCTCGGGGATCATGCCGAGGGGGTCGACGGCGACGCGCAGGACGGCGCGGCCGCGCGCCTCGATGGCGGCCAGGGGTGCCAGGACGGAGGGGTGCTCGACGAGGGTGGTGACGAGGGCGCCCTCGGTGGCGGCGGCCAGGGTCAGCAGGGCGGCGTTGTTGGCCTCGGTGGCGCCGCTGGTGAAGGTGATCTCGGTGCTGTGGGCGCCGATCAGGGCGGCGACGTGGCGGCGCGCGGCCTCGACGGCGGCGCGGGCCCGCTGGCCCTCGCGGTGGACGCTGGAGGGGTTGCCGCCGCAGGCGCGCAGCGCCTCGACGACGGCGTCGAGGACGTGGGGGTCGATGGGCGCGGAGGCGTTGTAGTCGAAGTAGAGGCGTCGCATGGGGGTGTGCTCGCGGCGGCGTGCGCGCGAGGGGGTTATTGGTAGACGACGCAGTTGCGGCCTGTGCGCTTGGCCTCCAGGAGGCGGTCGTCGGCGAGCTTGATCAGGCCCATGGTGTTGGGCTCGGCCTCCTCGCGCGCGGCCTCCTCGGTGCCCAGGCGCGCGACGTGCTCCTGGAGGGAGGCGACGCCGATGCTGATGGTCACGGGGATGGTGGCCTTGTCGAAGTGGAAGGGCTCGGCGGCGACGAGGCGGCGGATCTTCTCGGCCATCCTGGCGGCGCGCACCTTGTCGAGCTCGGGCAGCAGGATGATGAACTCCTCGCCGCCGTAGCGGGCGAAGACGTCGTCGCGGCGGATCTGGCGTGCGATCCGGGTGGCGAGCTGCTTGAGGACGAAGTCGCCGGTGAGGTGGCCGTAGGTGTCGTTGATCTTCTTGAAGTAGTCGATGTCGAAGATGGCCAGCGCGAGCTCTCTGCCGTAGCGGAGCGATCGGCTCATCTCGCGCTCGAGATTCTCAAGGAAATACCGCTTGTTGTAGATCTGGGTGAGGCTGTCCTGGGTGGTCAGCCGGTAGATCTCCTCGTGGTAGGCGCTCTCGATGTTGGAGCCCATCAGGAACTTGAAGATGGTGCGGCCGACGCGGATCTGGTCGCCGTCGATGAGGGCGTGCTCGGTGATCTGCTGGTCGTTGACGTAGGTGCCGTTGGTCGAGCCCAGGTCGCGGGCGAGGTAGCGGCTGCCGTCGTTGAGCAGCATGGCGTGGTTGCGGGAGATGGAGTCCTGGTCGATCTGGATGTCGGTCTTGGAGGAGCGACCGATGAGGATGGAGCTCTGGTTCAGCGCGTACTTGCGGCCGAGGTCGAGGCCGTTGATGACCACCAGACAGGCTTCCTTGGCGGGCTCCTGGGTCTGGGGCTTGCTGATGATGGTGATGACGGTGCTGTCCTTCTCGACGGAAGGGGCGCTGAGATCGTGGGAGTCCTCGTCCTTGTCTCGGCTCTGCCGACCCTTGGGTCCTCGGGTCATGGGGATGCGGTCCTTCCGGCCGGAACGGGGGAGAGCGGCGATCGACTCACGGGTTCGATCAGGCCCCGTCTTGAAATGATGTTCATGAACACTTCCTTGGGCAACAATAGGCCAGGAAGGAGATTGTGGCAATCTTGTTGGCGTCGGTTGTGCTGGGCGTCGACCCAGCGGCGCACGGCGGGTGTCTACTCGAGCTCGACGATGGAGAAGGCGTCGATCAGGCCGATGATGTCGTTGAGGCCCTTGCCGCGCAGCGCGGCCAGGTCGTCGAGGTCCTCGGCGCCATCGGCCGTGTCGAGCAGCTCGACGCGGACGCGGTCGCGGGTGGTGGGGTCCTCGATGTCGAGCGCGGCCAGATCGGGCAGGTCGACGGCCTCGGTGCTGCCGGGGGACCAGACGATCCACTTGAGGCCGTCCTCGCCCTCGATGACGGTGCGGACGATGTCGGCGTCGCCGGGCGAGAGGGTCAGGCGGCGCGCCTCGGGGTCGAAGGCGCTCTCGGCCGAGAAGCCCAGGAAGCCGTCGCGGCCGAGCTGAGAGGCGGAGGGCAGGGCGGCGCCGGGGGCGGCGCTGGCCATCAGGACGCTGGTGGCCTCGCGGCCGCCGCCGCCGGCGCTGTTGAAGGAGAGCGCGACGACGACGACGACGTAGCGCGCGTGCGGGCCCTGGACGCCGCTGTGGGCCGGGCTCATCTGGAGGGTGACGGGATCGACGCGGCCGTCGGGCAGGGCGTCGCCGGAGGCGTCCAGGGCGGCCGTGATGCCCATGGGCAAGAAGCCCTGGTCGGGGGTCAGGACGCCGCCGAGGAAGAGGACCCCGTCGATGGGGGTCTCGCCGAGGGTGGGCAGCGCCGGGGCGGTGATGCCGGTCCGCAGGCCCGTGGGCACCTTGAGCGCGGCCTCGATCGATCGCGGCGGCAGCTCGGGGCTGTCGGCCATGACCACGTCCGGGGTGAAGCCCGAGTAGAAGTTGGCGAAGAAGGGCAGGATGGCCGCCACGATCTGCCCGATGTCGATGTTGCCGTTGATCGACCCGAGGATGTCGGCCACCAGGTTCGGGTTCTCGATGAGGCTGACGCGGCCGCCGAGGGTCCACAGCGTGCGGACGCCGGGGGGGCTGACCAGCAGGAAGCGGTCGACGACGGGCTGGCGGTTGAAGAGCAGCGTGACGCCGCCGGGGATCTCGATGGGATCGTTCGTCGGCAGCGGCAGGCCCGTGTTGGGGGGCAGGTACTGGGCCACGTTCGGCCCGACGATCAGGTCAAAGTTCAAGTCCAGCAGCCCCGAGCCCAGGCCGAAGCCCGACAGCGCGATCTCGATCTCGCCCGTGTTGAGCACCCGGCGGAAGGAGGGCTGGCCCTGGACCACGTCGACGTTGCGCAGCCCGTCGAAGACCAGCGCGCGCTCGTTCTCGTCCAGATCGATCTTGGTCGAGACCCGCTGGGGCAGCGGCACGAGCAGATCGGCGCTGTTCACGTCGATGATCGAGACGTGGCTGTGCTCGGCGGCGGTGACCGTCAGGCTCAGGGGCGCGCTGGCCTCCTCGAGGATGACCTGGCCGAGCGCGTCGGTCTGGCCCCTGAGCGAGCCCTCGCCGTGCACGATGACCGTCGCGCCCTCGATCGGGGCGCCGGTGGACTCGTTGATGACCGTCACCCGGACGCCCTGCTCCGGCGGCGCCAGCAGCCCGCGGATCGTTGCGCTGTGGCCCGGGTCGTTCGCGTTGGCCACGACCTTGGCGGTCAAGGTCGCCACCCCGCCCTGCGCGCCGCCCTCGACGGCGGCCACGCCGTCGCTCGTGGCCGCGTCGACCACGGCGACCGCGCCGCTGTCGTCGCTCACCAGCGCGATCTCGACGCCCTCGACGACCGCCTGGGTCTCCGGGTCGATGGCCACCAGGGCGATCTCCTGCCGCTCGCCCTGGGCGATGAGCCGCGGGGCAAACACGATGCGCGCCCTCAAGCCCTCCGACGCCGGCGTCTCCTTGCACGCGCCGTTGGCGCAGACCCCGTCGCCGCAGTCGACGTTGGCGCTGCACATCTGGATGAAGCAGGCGCCCGTATCCTCATTGCAGACGCAGTCGAGCTGCGCGTCCTGACAGTTGACGTCCGTGCCCGCCCGCGCGGCGCACTGCGCGTCCTCGGTGCAGCTGAAGCGCGCCACGCAGCAGCCCTCCATGCAGGTCGTCCCCGGACCGCACAGGCTGTTGTCCTGCAAGCCGAACTCGTCCAGACAAGCCGCCTGCCCATCCGGACAGGCCGGCTCCTGGCAGTCCTGCGGGCAGCTGCCCTCCTCGCCCTCCTCGCACTGCCCGTCGCCGCACTCCGGCTCGGGCTCGGGCTGACCCTCGGGCTGCGCCTCGGGCTCCGGCGCGGGCGTCACGGCGGGGCCGTCGTCGTCGCCGCAGGCCGCCGCGGCCAGGATCAAGGCCAGCACCATCGCCGAGGCGATCCGCCGCCCCGGCGCCAAAGCCCCGCCTTCCGGGGACCCTACGAACCAATCTGCGCGCGACATCGACACCCCTCGGGCTCGGGAAGACACCTCGCCTCCCCACCGTTGCTCTCAAACCGGCGACACCATAGCCCATCCGCCGACCCCTCATCAATGGCGGCCTGCGCCCGCCGGCTCGGCGCCCTCGGCGACGCGGTCGAATTTGTCGTGCGGCGCCCCGATCCAGCCTATACTCAGGAGAGCGACGCGCCTTGACCTTGCACCACCGACGCCGCCATGCCTGACCCCGCCCCCGCCCTCATGCCCGCCGATGCGCCCCCCGATGGAGCGCGCCCGATGCCCGCGTCGCGGCGCCGTGGCCCCGCGCCTGTGGCCGCTTTCCTGTTCTGGATCATGGGGTTGTGGTCGCTGTCTGCCTCGGCGGACATCTACAAGTACCAGGGCTCGGACGGGTCGGTGCTGGTGACGACCGAGAAGCGCTCGGGGATGAAGCTGCTGGAGGTGATCCGCGACGAGCCGGGCGAGCCCTCGGGTGGGGGCGGCGGCCGTCGAGCGGGGCGCCGGGACGTCCCGGCGGGGGCCACGGGGGCGTCGGCGGATCAGGGGGTGGACGAGTCGGCGCCGCGCGAGTCTCGCTACGACGTGATCATCGAGGAGGCGTCCAGGGCGTACAAGATCCCGGTGGCCTTCATCAAGGGGGTGATCAAGGTCGAGTCGAACTACAGCCCGAACGTGGTCAGCCACGCGGGGGCCATCGGGTTGATGCAGCTGATGCCGGGCACGGCGCGCTACCTGGGGGTCGAGGATCCCTTTGACCCGCGCCAGAACATCTTCGGGGGCACGAAGCTGCTGCGCATGTTGACGAACAAGTACAACGGGGATATCAACCTGCTCCTGTCGGCGTACAACGCAGGCGAGGGCGCCGTGGCCCGTTATGACGGCATCCCGTACAGCCAGACGCGGGAGTACGTCCGCAAGGTCTACCACTTCTACAAGCTCTATCAGCGCGCGGAGGCGCCGGGGAGCCCGACTCCCCGCTGAGCCGCGCGGCGAGGCGCCGGACGTCATGGCCTCCACGATCAGACAGGACATCGTCAACATCCCCAACTCGTTGACGATGATCCGGATCATCATCATCCCGGTGGTGATGTGGTTGATCCACCAGGGCGATCCGAAGAGCTGCATGATCGCGGCGCTGGCCTTCACGGGCGCGGCGATCACGGATTTTTTCGACGGCTACATCGCGCGCAAGCGCAACCTCGTGTCGATGACGGGCAAGTTCCTCGATCCGCTGGCGGACAAGCTCATCGTCATGGCGACCCTGGTGATGCTGTCGGCGGTGGGGAGGCTGGAGGCCTGGATCGTGGTGGTGATCGTGGCGCGCGAGATCTCGATCACGGGATTGAGGGCGCTGGCGAGCACCGAGGGGATCCTGATCGCCTCGGAGAGCGGGGGCAAGTTCAAGACGGCCTTTCAGCTCATCGGGCTCATCGGGCTGATCGTCCACTACGACTACGTCACGGACTGGTGGCTGTGGCAGTCGCACATCAACTATCAGCGGCTGGGCCTCTGGGTCTTGTTGATCAGCGTCATCTTCAGCCTCACCAGCGCGTGGACCTACTTCCTGGGCTTCCTCAAGGGGATTGGGGAGATCGGGAAGGATTGAGCCGCCTGGGCGCTTCTTGCCGGGCCCCGAGGGCCAGGTGAGGGCCGCCGGGTCTGCCTGGAGGACACCATGTCAAAGATCCCGCTTCCCATCATCGAGCAGCCCGCCGGGTCGGGCGGCGCGGTCGCGCCGACGACAGGATCGCCCTCCGGCGGGGTGGACTTGCGCGGGAGCGAGCCTCGCGGGGACGCGCGGCGCAGCGGGCCTGCCCGGCCCAGCGGCGCGCCCGACGAGGCCGGCGGCAAGCCGCCCTGGCTCAAGGTGCGGCTGAAGCTGACGCCGGAGTACACCCAGGTGCAGCGGCTGGTCCGGGAGAGCCGCTTGAACACGGTCTGCGAGTCGGCCTCGTGCCCGAACATCGTGGAGTGCTGGGGTCGTCGCGCGCTGACCTTCATGATCCTGGGCAATGTCTGCACGCGCTCGTGCGGCTTCTGCGACGTGATGACGGGCAAGCCGGGCGCCGTGGACGAGGACGAGCCGAGGCGGGTGGCCGAGGCGCTCGCGACGCTGGGGCTGCGCTACGCGGTCATCACGAGCGTCGACAGGGACGATCTGCCGGACGGCGGGGCGCGGATCTGGGCCGAGACGATCGGGCAGATCAAGCGGGCGTGCCCGCAGATGGGGCTGGAGGTGCTCACGCCGGACTTCAAGGGCGTCGAGGCGGACCTGTTGAGGGTGGTGGGGGCCGGGCCGGACGTCTTCGCGCACAACATCGAGACGGTCGAGCGGCTCCACATGCTCGTGAGGCCCCAGGCGCGCTACGAGCGCACGCTGGGCGTGATCCGGGCGGCCAGCCGGGCCGGCGCGGTGACCAAGAGCGGGATGATGCTGGGGCTCGGCGAGGAGCTGCACGAGGTCATCCTGACGATGCGCGACCTGCGGTCGGCGGGTTGCGAAATCCTCAATCTTGGCCAGTACTTGCGGCCCTCGGCGAGGCACCTGCCGATCAAGCGGTGGGTGACCCCGGAGGAGTTTGCCATGCTCAAGGAGGAGGGCGAGAGGATGGGCTTCGTGCACGTCGAGTCCGGGGCGCTGGTGCGCTCGTCCTACCGCGCGGACATGCAGGCCGAGATCATGGGCCTGGAGCACGCCTGGAAGCTCCCGGTGGGTGGCCCGATCGGGTGAGGTGGCGCGCGGATCGCGGCGGTCGCCGAGGGGTTTGAGGCGGCGCCGGATCGATCGGGGTGCGCCGCGAGGGGGTCGAGGTTGGATCTGCGCCTGTATGTGATTACGGAGGGGCTCGACGCGGGGCTGGCGGCGCGGGTCGAGGCGGCGCTGCGCGGCGGGGCCACGGCGGTGCAGCTGCGGGCCAAGGGGGCGCCGCGCGCGGAGGTGGCGGCGGCGGCCCGTGAGTTGTCGTCGATGTGTCGCCGTGGGGGAGCCTCGCTGGTGATCAACGACGACCTGGCGCTGGCGCTGGAGGTCGGCGCGGCGGGCGTGCACCTCGGGCCTCAGGACGTGGCGGTGGCCGAGGCGAGGCGGCGCAGCCCGCCGGGCTTCGTGATCGGCGGCTCGGCCGGCGACGCGGCGCGGGCGCGGGCGCTGGTCGAGCAGGGCGCGGACTACCTGGGGGTGGGGGCGATCTTCGAGGCGCGGCCGTCCAAGGCGGACGCCTCGGCGCCGCGGGGGCTTGAGGCGCTGCGGGAGATCGCGGCGGCCTCGGCCGTGCCCGTGGTGGCGATAGGCGGTGTGGAGCTGGAGGTCGCGGGGTCGTGCGTCGAGGCGGGGGCGTCGGGCGTGGCGGTGATCCGGGCGGCCTGGGGGTCGGGCGACCCGATGGAGGTCGAGGGGCGGGTCAGGGCGCTGCGGGCGGCCGTGGACGCGGGGCTGGCGGCGCGCTCGTCGAGGGGCCGCTGAGGTCGCCGGGTCGAGTCGCCGGGTCGAGGCTGCGCCAGAGGGGTCGCGGTCGAGGCTGCGCCGAGGGTCCGCGCGGGCGGCCGGCTGGAAGAGGGGGGCGCTGCACGGCGGGGCGCGCCGCTTCGATGGGTCCGCGCGGGCGGCAGGCTGGAGAGAGGGGCGATGTTGGAGATCCAGAGGCCCGTGATGCGGGCGGCGTCGGTGTTGAGCATCCACGAGAGCGACAGCAGCGGGCAGGGGGGGGTGCAGGCGGACGCGCGGGTCTGCGCGGCGCTGGGGTGCCACCCGCTCTCGGTCGTCACGCAGGTGTCGTCGCGGGGCGGGCTCAAGGCGGATCAGAGCCTCGCGATGCCGGTCGAGGCGGTGATGACGCAGCTGACGGCCTTGTTGGAGGGGATCGGGGCCGACGCGATCAAGGTGGGGATGCTGGGTTCTTTTCAGTCGGGTGAGGCGGTGGGGAGGGCGCTCAAGGGTGCGCTGGAGGGTGCGCCGGGGGTGTCGGTGGTGGTCGATCCGGGTCTCTTTGACAAGAAAGGTCGGCGCAGAGCCGATGAGCGTCTCGACGGGGTGTTCAAGGCGAGGTTCTTGAGGCTGGCGAGGGTGGTGTGCGTGAACGTGTTCGAGGCCGAGGCGCTGACGGGCCGTCGGGTGTCGAGCATGGACAGCCGGCGAGACGCGCTTCGGGCGCTGCGGGACGGCGGGGCGGTGGCGGCGGTGGTGGTGTCGAGCCAGATTGATCGCCACGCGGTCGATCTGGTCTATGATGGTTCGGGGTTCGTGGAGATGGGCGGCGACCGGGTCGCCACGGAGCACCACGGCGGCGCGGGGGCTGCGCTCTCGGCGGGGATCGCGGCGCATCTGGCGCGCGGCGTCGGGGTGCTGGGGGCGATCGAGGCGGCCAGGGCGCTGGTGGTCGAGGCGATCGTCGAGGCGGCGCGCGTGGGCCCTGGGCCGTCGCGGTCGGGCTTTGCGCCGATCAACCCGATGGCGGGCCTGTACCGTCGCGCGGGGTTGGGCTTTGCGAGCGTCGCGGTGGACAGCGTCGCGGTGGACAGCGTCGCGGTGTCGATGGACGAGCAGGGCGAGCAGGAGCGTTGATCGCGTGAGGCGTCGCGCGCGGCGGCGCGCCGTGCTACAATCGCTCCTTGTCGGTAGGGAGAGGGTGGAGCGTCATGGCCAGTGCGAACAGCCTGCCGGAGCCCGGTGACGTGATCCTGGGCCGCTACGTGATCCAGGAGCAGATCGGCCGGGGCGGCTTTGGCATCGTCTACAAGGCGGTCCAGACGGGTCTTCAGAGGGTCGTGGCGCTCAAGATGCTGCTGCCGTCGGCGATGGTCCACGAGGACATGGTCGAGCGCTTCCGGCGGGAGGCGGTGCTGGCGCGCAACCTCAACCACCCCAACACGATCCGGCTGTACGACTTTGGTCAGACGGAGCAGGGCCTGCTCTTCATCGCGATGGAGTACCTGGAGGGTCGGGCGCTGGATCGGGTGATCAAGGACGGCCCGATGGAGATCGAGCGGGTGCAGCGGATCGGCGCGCAGCTGCTCAAGAGCCTGGCCGAGGCGCACCAGCACGGGGTGATCCATCGGGACATCAAGCCGTCGAACATTTTCATCTGCGACAACGTGGTCGGCGAGACGGACTTCGTCAAGGTGCTGGACTTCGGGATCGCCAAGGCCTTCGGGGAGAAGGAGAGCAGCCGCCTGACGCAGACGGGGGTGGGCTTCGGGACGGCCTTCTACATGGCGCCGGAGCAGGTGCGGGGCAGGGACATCTGCCCGGCGACGGACTTGTACTCGGTCGGGCTGCTGATGACGGAGCTGTTGACGGGCAAGACGGTCTATTCGGGCGAGTCGACGATGGACGTGGCCGTCAAGCAGCTCTCGGAGGAGCCGGCGCCGATCCCGGAGTGGGTCTTGCGGGGGCCGCTCGGGCCGGTGCTCCAGCGGGCGACGCAGAAGGACGTCCACCTGCGCTACCCCTCGGCGGTGGAGATGCTGCGGGATCTGCGCGGGGTCGATCCGCACGCCAGCATCGACATCTCGGCCCGGATCAACACCAAGGGCCTCAAGGTGCCCAAGAGCGCCGCCGCCGCCTCCCGGTTGCCCCTGCTGGCGGCGGCGGCGGCGGTGTCCTTCCTGGTGCTGGTGGGCGTCAGCGTCGTTGGTGTGGTCCTGGTCCAGTGGAGCCAGCAGGTCGAGGCGGTGACGGCGCTGGAGCCGGAGCCGGGCCAGCGTGCGCCGGTGGTGATGGAGGAGGCCACCGAGGAGGCCCGCGAGCCTGAGGCGCCGGCGGTGGCGCAGGAGGCCGTGCGCAAGATCCTCATCGGCTCGACGCCCGTCGGGGCGCGCATCCTGCACAACGACGAGGTGCTGGGGACGACGCCGGCGACGCTGTCGATGGCGGCCTCGGACGTGCCGGCGACGCTCTTGATCGAGCTGGAGGGCTACGAGCAGCGCAGCCTGGAGATCAGCCTGGACAAGGACGGCCGGTACGAGGTCGCGCTGGCGGCGGTCGCGGTCGGGCGCCCCCCGCAGGCCGCCGAGGGCAAGATCGCCGCGCGGGTCGACCGCGCGGCCCGCGACAAGGCCGAGGCGCGCAAGCGAGATGACGCCAGGGCGGCCGACCCCGTGGCCGACAAGGGCAGCGGCAAGGTTGAGGCCGGCGACAAGGTCGGCGCTGGTGACAAGGCCCCGAAGGGTCAGAAGGAACCTCCCAGGGACATCGTGATCCCGAAGATACAGTAGGCGAGGCGCACGGATGGATTTCAAGACACCGAGGGTCCCGAGAACGGTGATTGGTTTGACTCCCGTCGTTCGTCGGTCCGACAGCGACGACGCCGTCGTCGTCGATGCTCGACGGGCCTATGGGCCCGCCTGCGCGTCACCCGCTGGGTGCTCCTCCTTGGCCTCGATCTTGCCGACGGCGTCGCTGTCGGCCTCGATGACCTCGGTCCCTCAAACCCATCAACGTTCCAGCGCGCCGCGCCGGGCGCTGTGCGCGCTGCTGGCGGCGGCCTTTGTGGCGTTGGCCTCGACGGCGGCGCTGGCCGACGCCACGGACGACTTCCGGAAGCTGATCGCGGACGCGACGAAGCTGGCCAACGAGGGCGAGTACGACGGCGCGATCAGCAAGTACTTGGAAGCAAAGACGATTTTTGATGACCCCTTGCTCGATTACAACATCGCGCGCTGTTACCAGAAGATGGACAACTGCGAGGTGGCCGCGCGCTATTACAGGATCGTGGTCGACAGCCCGAAGGCGAAGCAGGAGGACCGCGAGGCGGCCTCGGGCTTCCTGGCGGAGCTGGGCGACTGCAAGAAGGTCGAGGAGGTGATCGTCGTTGACAAGAGCGGCGACGGCGGCGGCGGTGGCGGCGGGGGCGGTGGCGGTGGCGGTGGCGGGGGCGGTGGCGGCGATGGCGGCGTCGGTGGTGGCGGCGGCGAGCAGGGCGACGGGGACGGGCTGGGGGTGGTGGGCCTGGGCGCGGCGATCACCGGCGGGGCGCTGATCCTGGGCGGGCTGGCCGTGGACGTGGGCAGCGCCGGGCTCATCGACGACTTCAAGGCCGCCGCGGCCTCGGGCGATCGGGAGGCCTTTGACCAGATCGCCGAGGACATCGACGGGCGCCAGAGCGCCGTCTTCGCCCTCTACGGCGTCGGGGGGGCGGTGGCGGTCGCCGGGGTGGTCATGATGCTCCTTGACGACTCCGGGGAGGCCCCGGCGGTGGGCCTGGCGCCCTTGCTGGCGCCCGGCCTCGGCGGCGCGGCGCTCCAGGGGCGCTGGTAGCGGATCAGGGGGCCATCGAGAAACGGGCCCGGAGTGCCGGGCCGAAGCCGGGTTGGGGATCATGTCCGAGACGCGCACCATCCACTTCAACGCCTTGCCCGAGGCCACCCGCGAGCGGCTCGTCAAGTGCCTCTCGGGGCAGGGCTCCCCGGAGGCCATCATCCGGGAGCCGTCGTCGCCGGGGGGCTCGATCTTCTGGTGGATGGTGCTGGGGATGCTGGCGGCCTCCACCCTGGTCTTCCTGGTCACGGTGGAGATCGGCGAGCTCTACGGCTCGATGACGATCCAGGACTGGCCCTTCGCGCTCGGCTACGTGGCCGGCTTCTTCGTGCTCTTCTACAGCCTGCTGGCGGTCGTCCGCCGCGTGGTGATCAAGCGGACCTACCCCTTTCAGACCGGCCGCTTCCTCTTCCCGCTCGATTACATCGAGGCGAACTCGGAGCTGCTCAAGATCACGCCCATGCGCTCGCTGGTGGACTTTCAGGGGGTGCACCACCACACCAACGGCTCCTACACGCACACGCTCTTGAACTTCGACTTCGGGGGGGGCCACCGCCAGAGCTTCTCGATCGCGAGCAAGGCGAGGGCGACCGAGATCCTGGAGTCGCTCGGGAACCAGCAGCGGATGATCCGCGAGTCCGTCGAGAGGCAGCAGTACGACGCGATCGCGGCGCTGGACCCGCTGATCGAGGCGCGGCTGGGCAAGGACTGGGAGAGCCTCGGGCCGGAGGCGCCGCCGGGGCCGAAGGGGGTCGGGGCGCACCTGGCCGGGCGAGTGCCTGGGGTCCTGAGGTTGGCCTCGATCCCGGCCCTGCTCCTGGGGCTGGCCTTTGGCCCCGCAGCCTGGGCGGGCCGCAACCTCGCCAGCGACGAGCTTCGCTTCGAAAAGGCCAAGGATCGGGACACGGAGCAGGACTACCAGGGCTACCTGTACATGGGCTGGCGGCACGTCGACGAGGTGCGCGACGTGCTGATGCCCAAGGCGGCCTTCAACGAGGCCAAGGCCAAGGGCACGGTGTCGGCGGCGCGCGACTTCCTCAAGCGCTACCCGAAGGCCGGCTACCAGAAGAAGGCCAGGAAGCACATCAGCAAGCTCTACGACAACGCCTACAAGGAGTTCAAGAAGCAGGCCTCGACCCAGAACAAGGCCCTCCTGCCCTTCATGAAGGAGATGCTCGACTACCTGGAGGAGCACGGCACGCCCGACGTCGCGGTGCGCTTCCGCTCGCCGGACGAGGGGGCGCTGGCGGAGATCGACAAGACGATCCTGGGCAAGGGGGACGTGGCGCCGGTGTCGCCCTACTTCACGCGCGAGCGCAACGAGCGCCGCGAGGAGATCATCGCGGTGAGCCTCCAGCGGGGCTTCCAGTCGGTCTTCCCCGAGGACATCTTGAGGTTGGAGAAAGGCGAGGGGTTGGGAAAGACATCGGGTAAGAAGGTGGGAGAGCCGACGATCGAGGTGCGCTACAAGATCCTGCCCTCGGAGCACATCTACAAGTCGGACAAGAACGATCGGTCCTTCGTCGGGATCCTGGTCAACTTCGACGTCTCGATGCGGATCCCGAAGCACAAGGAGACGCTGGACTTCGATCTGGACGTCGAGCCGCCGGAGCGCTTCACGGTCAGCTACTCGGCGTCGAGCTTCCTGGGGCCGCTGGACGCGGGGGGGCCCTCGGACGGGCAGGTCTACGACGTGATGGCGGCGCTGGCCTTCGAGCAGCTCTCGACGAAGATGAGGACCGTCTTCTTCCGCGAGGACAGCAAGGCCTTCGAGGACTCCAAGATCGGGGAGTAGCGCGCGCTTCGGGCCAGAGTTGAGCCGGCGGGCGGCGCTTTCTTGCGTCCCGGCGGCTCAGGCGGGATAAAAAAGGCCGAAGACGGGTCGACAAGCCCAGGAGCGTTCATGAGACATGGTCTCGTTCTGGTCACGGGTGCGGGTGGGTTCGTGGGCAGCCACGTCGTCGAGGTGCTGCGCGAGGCCGGCTACGAGGTCCGCGCGACCGACAGGGCCGGGGCCGACTCTGCGCCCTCGCGCGAGGCCGGGGCCTCGTGGGTGGAGGCCGACCTGCTCGACCCGGCCGAGGCGCGGCGGGTGGTCCAGGGCGTCCGGGGCGTGATCCACGCCGCGGGCCTCTACGACCTGGGGCTGGGCTGGGACGCGCTCTACAACGCCAACGTGATGACCAGCGAGAACGTGGGCAAGGCGGCGGCCGAGGCGCGCGTGGACAAGTTCGTCCACATCGGCAGCGCCGGGATCTACGGCCTCCCCGACAAGGGCCCTTCGGGCGAGCGGGCGGCTCAGGAGCCCCCCAACGACTTCGAGAAGACCAAGCAGCTCTCCGAGGAGAAGATCTGGCGCCACCAGCGCTTCTCGGGCCTGCGCGCCACGACCCTGCGGCCGGCGATGATCTACGGGCCGCGGGGCCGCTACGCCGTGGCCACGATCATGGCCCTCTTCACCCTCGGCGCCACCCGCGACTACCCCTGGCTGCGGTCCATCCGCGGCGGCGCGCTGAGCCACCACGTCCACGTGCACGACGTGGCCCGCGCGGCCGCGCTGCTGCTGCGCAGCTCCGAGGCCATCGGCCGCTCCTTCAACGTCGCCGACGACACCCCGGTGCGCTGGGGCGAGCTGCTCCAGTACGTCGGCGACCTGTCCGACTTCAAAGGCCCCAGCGTGCCCCTGCACGGCCCCCTGAGCCGCATCGCCTCGCTGGTCGGCACCTGGATGCCCTCGACGAAGCTCATCGACCTCAACAAGCGCCTCTACGACGACTGGGAGGCCCTCATCACCAAGGAGGGCCTCGACACCCCGCTGCTGCCTCGCCTTGACCGGGATCTGCTCGCCTGCCTGGGCCAGGAGCGCGTCTGCGACACCTCCGCCATCCGAGCCCTCGGCTTCGCCCCCGCTCACCCCGTGACGCTCAACGGGATCCGAGACACCTTCGACAGCTACAAGGCGCACGGGTGGCTGCCCGGCCGGCGAGATCTGGCCCAGGGTTGATGCGCCCCTCCCCTCGCCGAGCCTCACCGCGCCCCCCGCTCGCCCGCGCCCGGGAGGCCCCCCGCGCCGCCCGGCTCGCCCTTCGCAGGCGTGCCCTGCGGCTGGCCGCGCTCCTGGCGACGCTCGCCGGCCTCTCGGGCTGCTCCTGGGCGGCGCGCC
>SYOX01000171.1 GCA_005804885.1 Pseudomonadota bacterium | reverse complement strand
GGCGAGGGCGTCCAGCAGGCGCTCTTGAAGATGATCGAGTCCGAGAAGGTCATGATCCCGCCGGAGGGCTCGCGCAACCGGCCCCAGCAGGAGTTCATCCAGGTCGACACGACCAACATCCTCTTCGTCTGCTGCGGGTCGTTCGAGGGTCTGGAGCAGATCATCGAGCGGCGCGTGGGGCAGACCCCGCTGGGCTTCGGGGCCGACTTCAACCGGCGGGCCGAGAAGACCAACAACCTCTTGAGCCAGGTCCGGCCGGAGGATCTGACCAAGTTCGGGCTCATCCCCGAGTTCGTCGGCCGGCTGCCGGTCATCGTCACCTTCGATCAGCTCACCGAGGGCGATCTGCTGAGGATCCTTTTTGAGCCGCGCAACTCGCTCGTCAAGCAGTACAAGAAGCTCTTCGAGCTGGAGAACGTCAAGCTGCGCTTCCACCAGGAGGCGCTGGCGGCCATCGTGCGGCAGGTGATCCAGACCAAGTCGGGGGCCCGGGGCCTGCGGGGCGTCATCGAGGACATCATGCTCGACATCATGTACGAGCTGCCCTCGCTCAAGGACGTGCGCGAGTGCATCATCACCGAGGACGTCGTCACCAAGCGCGACCGCCCCTTGCTGGTGCTGGGCGAGAAGCAGTCGGCCTGAGGCCCTCAGCCGGGCGGCGCCTCGATGAGCAGGGGCCGGATGAGGTCGACGGCGGCCTGGGGATCGACCTGCCCGAGGCCGCCGGAGCGCTTCATCAGGGCCAGCAGCTGGTAGGCGCCGATGAAGAGCCACGCGGCGGCCCTCGGCGGCAAGTCGGCCCGCACCCTGCCCTGCTCCTGCCAGCGCTCCAGCGCCCCCGTGACCACGTCCAGCGCGCGGTCCTGGTGAGGCAGGTAGGCGCTGCGGACCACCGGGTCGTCCAGCTCCGCGGCTGCGACAAAAACCATCTTTGCCAGGGTTTCGTGCTTTGAAAGCATCGTCAAATAGAACTGGAGAGTCGCCACGAGCGCCTCGACGGGGCGATCCCGGTGCGCCTCCATGCAAAGCTCCAGACCCTCGACGAGGCGACGACCTGTGTGATCGACCGCCTCGGTGAACAACCGCTCCTTGCTGCCAAAGTATCTGTAGATCAACGCTTCCGCGATCCCGGCTTCACGGCTTATCATCTTCGTCGTCGCGCCTCGATAAGAGTGCCGCGCAAAGACACTAATCGCACACTGCAGGATTTGCTTCCTGCGTTGTTCGGACGACAGCCGCCTCGTCACCACGATAGCCCTCCCCTTTAGCCCCGTCGGGCCGCGCGCCTCGTTGAGTGAATACTCACTTACACCCTCGGGGCCTGTCAACCGCCGGCCTCCTCCGGCTCCCCTTCGCGCGCCGAGGTGTGACTTTGGCGGTCATCAACCTGGCGTGTCTGCGTGGTTCTCGGCGTGCAAATTCATCAAACATTTTCCCTTTGACACGCCGGGGATCGGCGTCTATATTCGGCCGCGCTCAGGGATTTTCGTCTTGAGCAAGCCCTGAGACTCAAGTCGCATCTCTGGTATCGACGCTTCCTGAACCTTCGTCGATCCGACCCCCGCGACTTTGTCAAAGATTCGCAGCGGCCACCAGGCGCCCTCCGGCGCGATGATCAACGCCGACAGAAACTACGCCCGGGTGCATCAGAATCGACGCACCTGACTTGAAGCAAGGAGCACAGGAACATGGTCGAGAACCTCAACATCACCGTCATCGAGCAGCTCACCGAGGCCCTGGCCCAGACCCGCGCCCAGCTCAACGACATGGAGACCGAGCACAACCGCCTCAGGGCCCAGGTCAGCGCCTACGAGCAGTCGATCCGCAACCTGAAGGCCCTCGAGTCGGGCAACTTTGCCGGCCTGATGAACAACAGCTCCAACCCCGCCCCCGTCGTCCGCAAGGATTCCTACTCCCTCAAGGAGAGCATCCACGAGTACTTCAAGAGCCACCCCCGCATGACCCAGACCCCCAAGGGCCTGAGCAAGTGGCTCACCGAGGAGAAGGGCTGGCCCGAGGATACCCTGCGCGCCCGCGTCAGCAACATGCTGCGCAAGATCGAGAAGGAGGAGAGCTGGTTGACGAAGGCCGGCCACGGCAAGTATCAGTACGTGGCGGCCAACTGAGGGCCCTTCCGACAAGGGCCCGTCGACGCACGCCACGACGCTCGCCCCTGCGGGCGGGCGCCGCGCGCCGCGAGAGTGCAGCCCCACGGGGCCGGCCTATGAAGGGAGGGTCACGATGAAGGACAACGAGCTGGCCCTGCGCATCGTCCAGGACCACGAGAAGCTCGATCGCACCTTCTCCGATCTGGAGACCACCTTCATCCACATCATGGAGGCCGGCCAGGGCGCCGAGGAGCGCGACGCCCTGGAGGACGCCCGCGCCGACCTCGCCTTCGCCCTCGAGGAGATGCTGGAGCACTTCGGCATCGAAGAGGAGGCCATCTTCGACCACCTGCGCGTCGCGCTGCCCGATCTGGCCCCGCGCCTCGACGCCCTCGAGGCCAACCACGAGTCCTTCTGCGCCCACACCGCGACGCTGCGCAAGATGGTCGCGGCCGCCAACGCCGGCGCCGTCCCCCTGGACTGCGAGGACGCCCTGCGCATCCTGCGCAAGCTCAAGGGCGCCCTGATCCACCACAACAGCGCCGAGGTCCAGCTCTTCCTGGAGGCGCTGGGCCGCCTCGACGATGAAGGCCAGCGGCTGCTGCGCGAGAACCTCGACCGGCTCTGACCCCGTGAACCACCCCTCGCCGCCCGCCTTGCTTGATCGAAGAGACGCACTACCTCTTCGTGGCCTGAGTGGTGGCCCCTCGATGATGGCCTCTGCGGCCTTGAAACCACGGACCTTGTCTCCATGCAGTATCACGGACTGAAGCTCGACCGCTTCCAGCGGCAGGCCCTCGAGGCCATCGACGCCGGCAAGTCGGTCCTCGTCTCGGCGCCCACCGGCACCGGCAAGACGCTGATCGCCGACTACCTCGTCGAGGACGTGCTCAAGGAGGGCGGCCGGATCATCTACACCGCCCCCATCAAGGCCCTGAGCAACCAGAAGTACCGGGAGTACGTCCGCCTGCACGGCCCCGACAAGGTCGGCATCGTCACCGGGGACGTCGTCATCAACCGCGAGGCCCCGCTGCGGATCATGACCACCGAGATCCTGCGCAACATCCTGCTGCAGGGCACCGGCGCCGAGGGCCAGCCCCAGGAGCTCGGCGAGCTCAAGGCGGTCATCTTCGACGAGCTGCACTTCATCGACGACCCCGACCGCGGCACGGTCTGGGAGGAGGTGCTGATCTACCTGCCCGACTCAGTCCGGATCCTGGGCCTGTCGGCCACCCTGTCCAACCTCGACGAGCTGGCCGGCTGGCTCTCGGCCGTCCGCCAGGGGCCCTTCGGCGAGGTCGCCGTGGTGCTCGAGCGCAAGCGGGCCGTGCCGCTGCGCTTCCTGCTGGCCAACAACAACGTGGGCGTCATCGACCCGAAGGAGTTCGACGGCGCCCACCGGCGCTGGCTCAAGGAGATGCAGCGCAAGAAGGACCACGAGCGCCCCGACGAGCGGCGAGGCGGGCGCCGCGGCGCCGCACAAAAGCGCGGCCGAGGGCGCGGCCGCAAGGACGAGGGCGGCGGGAAGGGCGCGGGCAGGGATATGCCGACGACGCGCTTCTTTGACCTCGTTCGGATGCTGGAGCCCGAGGACGTGCCCGCCCTCTTCTTCATGTTCAGCCGCCGCGCCACCGAGATGTGCGCCCGGGATATGGCCCACGAGCACGAAGGCTTCCTCAAGGCCACCGAGCGGCGCCAGATGCGGCAGTGCCTGGACGACTTCATCGCCTCGGACCCCAACGTGCTCCAGCGCCGCCACGAGATGATGTACCTCAAGGGGATCGCCTTCCACCACGCCGGCCTCAACGTCCGCCTCAAGTCCCTCGTCGAGGAGCTCTACGAGAAGCGCCTGATCAAGCTGCTCTTCTGCACCTCGACCTTCGCGCTGGGCATCAACATGCCGGCCCGCACCGTGATCTTCGAACAGCTCGAAAAATTCAACGGGGAGGCCGTCGTCCCGCTGACCATCCGACAGTTCATGCAGAAGGCCGGCCGCGCAGGCCGCCGAGGCATGGACACCGAAGGGCAGGTGCTCGTCCGCATGGACTTTCAGGACTGGCCCAACCAGCGCGAGCACCTCGAGCGGCTGATGTCCGACGCCCCCGAGCCGGTCCAGTCCTCCTTCAACCTCTCCTTCCACTCGGTCATCAACCTGATGCAGCGCTTCGACGAGCCGACCATCAAGGGCTTGCTCGATCGCAGCTTCCTGGCCTGGCAGCGGGCCAACCGGCGCGAGTCCATGCTCGAAGAGCTCGCCCGCCAGGAGCTCCAGATCGAGCGCGCCGAGGCTCGCCAGCCCGACGAGATCGAGCAGCACAAGCGCGAGCGCAAGGTCGCCCGCCTCAAGCGCCGCCTGGAGCGCGAGCGCCAGTGGCTCTGGGACCAGTTCCAGAACAAGGTCTCCTTCCTGCGCCTCCACCGCTACCTCGACAACGAGGGCGGCTTCGGCGTCGGCGCCCGGCTGCTGCGCAAGCTCCAGATCGAGGAGATCTTCATCACCGAGCTGATCATGGCCGGCGTCTTCGAATCCCTGAGCCCCGAGGAGACCTTCGGCCTGTGCGCCGGGCTCGTCCAGGAGCTGCCCCGCAAGACCTTCGTCCACGCCGAGCTGCCCCCCGAGCTCGAAGACAGGATCGAGATCATCACGAAGATCATCGCAGGCGACATCGTCGTCGCCGCCAAGGCGCTCGCCGGCGGCGAGCCGCACTGCGATCCCGACATGATGGCGCTGGGCTGCATGTGGGCCGACGGCATGGATCTGGCCGCGATCATGCGCCACGTGCGCAGCGAGACCGACGTCTCCGGCGACCTCGTCGGCGCCTTCCGCCGCGCCAAGGACCTCGTCGGGCAGCTGCGGCTCGTCTTCTGGGAGGACGAGCCTCGCCAGAAGGCGCTCAAGGCGATCATGGTCGCCGTCAGCCGCGACGAGGTCGAGGCCGTCGGATGAGGCATCGCGCGCGCGGCGTGCTATAATCTCTGACGACACCGACGAGGGGATAGACACGATGGCGCAACCCTCCCAGCACACGCACCCCTCCCGAGGGATCTCCCTGATCGCGCGGCTGCTCGCCCTGCCCGCGCTCCTGCTCTCGGCCTGCACCGCCTTCAGCGATCTCCCCTCCGCGCCCCTTCAGGAGCCCGAGGGCGAGCCCGAGGCCACCCCTGAGGGGGTCCCCGAGGGGGCCCCCGAGGGGGTCCCTGAACCCGAGCCCGAGGCCTGCCCGCCCGATCTTCAGCGCTGCGAGGGCGCCTGCGTCGAGGTCGACACCCTCGCGCGCTGCGGCGGCTGCCTGCCCTGCGTCCCTGGGCCCAACAGCGTCGCGGTCGCCTGCGACCAGGGCGCCTGCGCCTTCGAGTGCGCGCCCAACTTCTTGGACCTCAACGGCGACCTCCAGCGCGGCCTGGAGGGCGGCGGCTGCGAGTGCCTGCCCTCCGAGGAGGTGTGCGACGGGGTCGACAACGACTGCGACGGCCAGCTCGACGAGGGGGTGCTCAACGCCTGCGGCGGCTGCCTGCCCCTCGGCGGCGATCCCGGCCAGCCCTGCGGCCAGTGCGGCGCCCTCCAGTGCCAGGGCGGCGACGCCCTGGACTGCGTCGATCCCGACCCCGCGCCCTTCTTCATCGACAGAGATGGCGATCGCTTCGGCCAGGGCGACCCTCGCCTGCTCTGCGCCCCCGAGGCCCCGCACACCGCCCCCGAGGGCGGCGACTGCGACGACCGCGACCCCCGCCGACACCCGGGCGCCGACGAGGTCTGCGACGAAATTGATAACAACTGCGATGGCTTGCGCGACGAGGGGGTGCTCAACGCCTGCGGCGGATGCGGCCCACTCGACGGCGCCCCCGGCCAGCCCTGCGGGATCTGCGGGCAGCTGGCCTGTGATGGCCCCGAGCGCGTCGCCTGCCAGGAGTCCCTCCAGAACTACTTCTCCGACGCCGACGCCGACGGCTTCGGCGCCTTCGACTCCCGCTTCAGGACCCTCTGCGCCCCCGATCCCCCCTTCACCGCCACCCGCGCCGGCGACTGCGATGACCTCAACCCCGACATCCACCCCGACGCCGACGAGATCTGCGACGGCCTCGACAACGACTGCAACGCCGCCGTCGACACCAACGACCCCAACTTCATCGAACCGACCTGCGCGCTCGACGAGGGCGTCTGCGCGCTGACCAGCGCCACCTGCGCGGGCGGCGCCCTGCTGATCTGCCAGGACGCCGATTACGCCGCCGCCGCCTCGGCCGCCGGCCAGACCTTCGAGCCCGGCCTGGAGATCCTCTGCGACGGCTTCGACAACGACTGCGACGGCGCCGACGACGAGAACTGCTGCCCCAGCCCGCCCGACGCCCTGCGCCCTGTCGGCCCTCCCGAGGGCCCTCGGCGGGTGACCCCCTCGATCGCGCTGGGCGGTCAAGGGCGCATCGCCGCCACGACCTGGCTTGAGACCTCCAGCGGCGACCGCGCGCTGATCGGCGTCCCCGACGGCCTCGCCCGCATGGCGAGGCTCGACCTCTCGGGGCAGCTCCTGGCCCCGATCGTCGACGCGGACGGCCCGCTGCCCCACGGCTTTCCCAGGACAGCGGCCCACGCCGAAGGCTTCGATCACGTCTACATCGCGAGCCACGGCACGGCCAACGCGTCGATACGGTGGGCCCGCTCGTCCCACGACGGCGAGCTGCTGGTTCAAGAGACGCTCCAACAGGGCCAGGAGATCAGCGAGCTGGCGCTGGCCTCGCGGCAGGACGGCGCCGCCCTCGTCACCTGGCTCGAGGACGACTTCGGCCGCCTCATGTCTCGCGCCATCCAACCCGGCGGCGATCTGTCCGAGATCCACCAGATGAACACCTTGGGCGCCTCGAACATCGTCGCCGCGGTGTCGGAGACGAGCGGGCTCGTGGTCTACCTGGTCCGCCAGCTCACCCCCGGGATCAAGTGGCGCATGCTCGACCTGGACCTGGAGCCCACCGGGCAGAACAACACGCTGAGCGACTCCGACGCCACGGGGCTGATCGCCGTGGCCCCCTTCCGAGAGGGCTTCACCGTCGCCTACGTCCGGACCGAGAACGATCGCGACCGCATCCAGAGCTTCCGCATCCGCGAGGATGGCGGCCGTCGCGGCGGCACCATCACGCTGAGCAATCGACTGAGCGCCATCGAGTCCCTGCAGATGATCCCCGACGGCGCCAGAGGCGTCCTCGTCGTCTGGAGCGAGCGCCGGGACGCGCTGAGCTTCTTCATGGTGCGCCTGGACAACAACGGCGAACCCGCCTTCGCGCCCGTCGAGATCGACCTGGGCGAGCACCACTTCAGCGCGCGGCCGATGTCGCTGGCCGCCATCGGCGACGACCCCTCCCCCCGTTGGTTCGCCCTGGCCCTGTCCGGGTCAGCCACCGAAGACGTCCTGGCCACCCCCGACCGCCTCTCCCTGGCCATCATCGGCCTGGACGGCTTGCCGCGCTGCTTCTCGGAGTGAGCGGCCTTAAGGCCCCAGCTCGCCGAGCAGCGCCTCCATCACCCGCGCGCGGTCTGGCCTGCCGAGCCGCTCCCATTGTGCCAGCGAGGCGGCGGCGGCGCGGCGCGCCTCCGGGCGCCTGCCGCCCAGCGTCGCCACCTGCGCGGCCATCCCGAGCGGCGTGGCCAGATCCAGATCGACGACCCCGGATCTGGACGCCAGCGCCTCGATCCGCTCCAGGTGCCGATCCAGGCCCGCCCAGTCGCCCGTCAGGGCGGCGCAAGGGGCCATCATCGCGCAGACGATGGCCAGCAGCCCTGGCCGGCTGGGTCGCTCGAAGGTCGCCTGCGCGGCCTTGAGCAGCCCGAGCGCCTCCGACACCCGCCGCCCCTGGAGCGCGAGCATCGCCAGCCCCATCCGCGCCCGCGCGCCCTCGTCGCCCTGCCCCTCGACCCGCTTGTAGAGGGCCTCGGCCTCGTCGAGCGCGCCCTCGAAGCGGGCCACGTCGCCCAGCCCGCGCCGCGCCCGGACGAGGGCGTCGCTGTCTCCAAGGGCCTCGGCCAGCCTCAGCGACGACTCCATCAGCTCCCGGGCTCGGGTCAAGGCGCCCCGGCGCAGCTCCACGTGACCCAGGCCGCGGATGGTGCGGGGCGTCATGGCCGCCTGGCCGAGGCCGTCCAGCATGGCGCGCGCGGCCAGCAGCAGCTCCGAGGCCCGGGCCAGCTCCCCGGCCCACAGGCTCACCTCGCCGAGCCGGAGGGTCTCCATCGCGACCCCCTGCAGGTCGCCGGCCCGCTGGTGGACCCCGAGGGCCCTCTTGAAGCACGCCGCGGCCTCGTTCAGATCGCCGCACGCCGCCGCGATCTCCCCCTGCGCGCGCGCCGTGTCGGCCGCCATCGCCCGCCAGCCGCAGGCGATGGCCATCCCCTCGACCTTGCTGGCCAGCGTCTGGGCCTCAGACAGCTTGCCCAGCCCCGCCAGAGCGCTGGACTGAAGCAGCCACACCCGCCCCCAGCGCTGATCGCGCTCGGGGACGGCCTGGGCCAGCAGCGCCGCGCCGATCAGCGCCGCCAGCGCCAGCACCGCCCGGTGATCGCCGCTCTGCTGGCGCTCGGCGGCGCCCTGGTTCAAGTAGCGCAGCGCCACCTCGTGCTCGCGGGCGGCGAGGAAGTGGCGCCCGAGCCGCTCGGCCGCCGAGGCGCCCTCGCCGCCCGCCCTGCGGGTGATCATCAGCGCGCAGGCCAGGTTGTGCCGCTGCCAGCGCCCGGCCTCGACGGCGCGCCGCTCCAGGCTCTCGCGCAGGCCCCCGTGGACGAAGCGCCAGCCCCCCTCGGTCGGCTCGGCGAAGCGCGCCTGCGCCAGCACCTCGGACAGCCCCGTCGGCGCCGGGACCCCCGCGCAGCGGCAGGCCAGCTCCCACTCGGCGTCCTCGACGTCCTGCCCGAGCGTGGCGGCCAGCTCAAGCGCCAGGGCGCTCGACGGCGGCTGATCGGCCAGCAGCCCGTCGACGCGGCCGGCCCAGAGCACCTGGAGATCCTCGGGCATCGCCCCCTCGACGCCGGCGCGCAGCACGAAGCCGTGGCGCCCCGTCTCCAGCAGCCCTCGCTGGACCCAGTCCTCGACGAGGGTGAGCGCGAAGACCGGCAGGCCGGCGCAACGGCGGGCCAGCGCCGCGGCCAGCGCCCCCTCCAGGCCCAGCAGCGCCTCGAAGAGCCGCGTGCAGTCCTCCTCGGGCAGCGGCGGCACCGCCATCGACTCGGCGGCCTCGAAGTCGAGCGCCTCGGCCAGCAGGTCGCGCTCGACCTCCCGCTCGACGAGGGGCTCCTCGTCCGCCGTGGCCACGATCAGCACCCGGACGGGCCTGTGGACGCCGCGCTCCAGCAGCGCGGTGGCGAAGGCCAGCGCGTCGCGGCCCCACTGGACGTCGTCGAGCCAGAGGATCAGCGGCCGCTCGCGCGCGACGATCTCCAGGTAGCGGGCCAGGTGCTCGTACCACTGGGACGGGCTCTGCGCGGGCTCGGCGGCCTGGCCTTGCCCCAGCGCGGGCTCCATGATGGCCAGCAGCCCCCGGAGCAGGCGCTCGTCCTCGACCCCCTGCTCGGCCAGGGTGCGGCACAGGCGCGCGGCCGCGTCCTCATGGCTCAGGCCGACGCAGCGGGTGTGGCGAGCCAGCATCGCGGGCAGGCCGTCGGAGGGCCCGAGCGTCGGCGCGTGGCGGGCGCTCATCGCGCTGGCGGCGCCGAGCTCGTCGGCGCGCTCGCAGAGCCACTCGGCCAGCCGGCTCTTGCCCACCCCGGAGGCGCCGCGCAGCACCAGGAGCCTCGGGCGCCAGCGCCCGTGGACCTGCCCGAGCGCCGCCCACAGGGCGTCGCGCTCCCCGAGGCGGCCCACGACCGGGACCGAGCGCAGCCCGAAGAGCTCGATCCCCGCGCCCACGAGCGCCAGCGAGGGCTCCATGGGCACGGTCGGCCGCCAGCTCTGGGGCAGGGGCGCGACGGTCGGCCCCACGTCCCCGCCGATCCTGCGGATCTGGGAGGCGGACATCAGGGTGGCCAGCGGCAGGCTCCAGCGCTGGCCGATCATCGAGGCCGCCTCCTGAACCGGCCCAAGGGCGAGGTTCACGGCGCGCCCCACCCGCGCGGGCATCGCCGCGGAGGTGTCGACCCAGTCGGCGCTGGCCTCCAGCTCCAGCAGGGCCCAGGCGGCGTCGGCGGCCCGCTGGAAGCGCTCGGCGGGCTTCTTGGCCATCATCCGCGCGATCCAGGCGCCGAAGCCCGGCGGCACCGCCACCTCGTCGCTCAGGCGCGGCAGCGGCAAGGTGCGGTGCTGCAGCGCCAAGGTTATGAAGTTGTTGCCTTTATAGGGGAATTCGCCCGTGGCCAGCTCGTAGGCCACGCCCCCGAGGGCGTAGAGATCGGTCCAGGGGCCGTGATCGCGCCACAGGCCGTCGAACTGCTCGGGGGCCATGTAGCGCGGCGTCCCGATCGAGACCTCCTCGGCCTGATCCCAGCGCGCCGGCTCCAGGGCGTGGGCGATGCCAAAGTCGGTCAGCTTCAGCCCCGGCCGAGCGTCGTCTGGCCCGGCCATCAGGACGTTGGCCGGCTTGATGTCGCGGTGGATGAGCCCGCGGGCGTGCGCGTGCGCCAGCGCGTCGAGCAGACACAGCAGGATCGCGCGCAGGTCGGACCAGCGCAGCGGCTTGCGCAGATCCGAGAGCGCCCCGCAGCTGGCGTACTCCATGACGTGATAGGGGCTGCCCTCGGTCAGCGCCCCGCCGGAGCCCTCGGCCGCCTGAGCGTCGACGTCGCCCTGCTCCAGCACGGCGATGATGCCGGGGTGGTGGAGCTGGGCGATGGCCCGGACCTCGTTGCGCAGCGACTCCCGGTGCGACTCGGGCCTGGCCCCTCGGGGCTTGAGGATCTTGACGGCCACGGCCAGGTCGGTGGTCGCGTGGACCCCGCGCCAGACCTCCCCCATCGCCCCCTGGCCGATGCGCGCGCTGAGGATGAAGGCGCCCAGAGTGAAGGATGTCGCGCTCATGAGCCCCGCCGTGTCGATGACCGCGCTGCGTCTCGGGTCGATACTCCGGGCGAGATCGTCCTACGACCCGGCCCGCAGAGTCAACCCGACCCCTCGCCCGCCCAGGTTTGCTCAGTGAAGCCTGAAGTCCTGCCGCGCTCGCCGATCGCCCCACGCTCCTCGCACCGCCCCCTGCGGGGACGGGCTCGTCGGGTGGGGCTTGGATGCGCGGGGGGGCTGCGCCCGGTGGGCGCAGGCCGGCGGGCGGGCCAGTGCGGATCGAAGGGCCGGATCAGCGCGTCGAAGTGGGCCTGTGGATTGGGGTTTTCGCTCCCCCTGGTGTCGACCTGGGTCGTGCGCTGGCCTGCGACCGACAGGTCGCAGCCCACCCTGGATTTCTAGCCCCACCCGACGAGCCCGTCCCGAAGGGCGGTGCGAGGAGCGTGGGGCGATACGCCGTCGGCACGATCGTGGCGTGGGATGCCGTGGCGTCGCGGGCCTTGGAACCTTCACTGAGCAAACCCCTCGCCCGCCGACAGGCGGCGCTCGATCTCGAGGGCCTCGCCCTGCTGCCCAAGCGCCCGCCATTGCGCCGCCGCGCAGACGTAGAGCGGCCGGGCTCGCGCGGCGTGGCCCGCGCGCTCGGCCAGCTCGGCGGCCCGCTGGATCGGCCACGCCAGATCGGGATCCACGAGGCCGAGCGCCTCCAGCCGCTCCAGGATCCCGGGCGCCTGAGCGTCCCACTCGGCCCAGCGGCCCTCGACCGCGAGGCAGGGCAGCAGGTTGGCCTCGACCCCGACCAGCAGCCCGGTGCGCCCCTCCCGCGCGGCCTGCTCGCGGCACGCCTCGAAGACCAGCCTCGCCTCCGCGTAGCGCTCGCGCAGCGTCAGGATGAGCCCCAGGTTGAGCCTGGGGTAGATCGCCGCGCCGGAGCCGATCATCTCCTGCAGGTGCAGGGCGCGGCGGTAGCCGGTCTCGGCCTGATCGAGCTGGCCGCGAAAGCGCAAGACCTCGGCGAGGTTGTTGACGCAGCTGGCCGCGCCGAGGAGGTTGCCGAAGCACTCAAAGCCCTCCAGGGCCTCGCGGTGCAGGGCCTCGGCGCGCTCCAGGTCGCCGCGCTGGCGGGCCACGAAGCCCAGCCCGTGGACGCACTCGGCCAGCCGGAAGTCATCGCGGGCGGCCCTGCTCAGGGCGCAGGCCCTCTCGTAGAGCGCCTCGGCCTGCTCCAGATCCCCCTGGCGCATGTGGATGTGGGCCAGGATGATCAGCGCGTCGACGGCGCCGGGCTCGTCACCGCACCGCTCGAGGATCTCAAGGGGGTCCTTGAGCAGATCGACCATGCCCTCCGGCGCCCAGCGCTCAAAGCGCACCTGCGCCTGGAGCAGCACGGCCAGGGCCCACTCTTGCTCCCAACCCTCGGCGAGGGCCAGCGCCGCGGCGCGCCGCGCCAGCGCCGTGGCCTCGTCCAGGCGGCCCTGGAGGCGCCGCAGCAGGCCCTCGGCTCGCAGCACCTCGGCCCGGCGAGGCCCCGCCTGCCCTGCGAGCCTGACGACCAGCGCCCGACAGCGATCCAGCAGGCCGTCGACGCGGGCGTACTCCACCGCGCGGATCGCCTCCAGGGTCGCCGCCAGCAGCCCGCCGAGCGCCTCGTCGTCGCGCCCGAGCGCTTCGAAGAGGCCGCCGAGGCGCTCCGAGACGCCCCGGCGGCGACCCTGGAGCGGCCGCAGCGCCTCGACGCAGCGCGCCCGGTGCCCTGACAGGCGACCGCCCTGGGCTGCGGAGCGCTCCAGGCTCTCGCGCATCATCCCGTGGGTGAAGCGCCAGGCCTCGCCCTCGCCCGTGGCCAGCCGGCGCTCCAGCAGGGCCGCGAGCGCCTCGCGGCGCGCGGGCTCCCCGAGGGGAGCGCCGCCGACCCGGGTGGCCCCGAGGGCGGCGTCGCCTCGATCGTGAGCGTCGTGGTCGTCGGCGCCCTCAGGGCCGTGATCGGGCCTGCCCTCCTTGCACGCCGCCGCCCACTCGTCCGCGGTGACCTCCTGGCCGAGCACCGCCGCGATCTCCAGCGCCTCGATGGCGCCGCGCGACAACCCGGACAGCCGCGCCATCCAAAGCTGGTGGATGTCGTCGGAGACCTTCGCGCTCTCCCCCTCGGCCAGCACGAAGCCGCGCGGGCCGACCTCCAGGACGCCGCGCTGGACCCAGTCCCCGACGAGCTGCACCGCGAAGAGCGGGATCCCCTCGCTGCGCTCGGCGATCTGCTCCACCAGCGCCCCTTCGAGGCCCAGCAGCTCCTCGACCAGCGCGCCGCTTGCCCCCCTGGACAGCGGCGCCAGCTCGATCCACCGGCACCTGGGGTGCGCCGCCAGGCGCTCGAAGCGCGCCCCGAGCGGCGAGCCCGCGCGCACGGCCTCGGCCCGCGCGGTCAGCGCCAGCAGGACGGGCACCTCGGCGCCCTCGACCAGCAGCGCCTCGGCAAGCTCCAGCGACTCGACGCCCCAGTGCACGTCGTCGAGCCAGATCATCACCGGGCGGCGCCGCGCCTCCCCCTCGATCAAGCGCCGCAGCGGTCCTCGCCACCAGCCCGGCCCTCGCTGGGGGGATCGCGCCGCCTGACCCGGGTCCGCCTGGGCGTCTGCATCGGGCGCCACGAAGGCGGCCAGCGCCCGCCACACCGAGGGATCGACGATCCCCACCGCGCGGCTCGCCTCCACGACGTGCTCCAGCACCTCGGCGACCGGCACCCCTTCGCAGCGCAGGTGGTGCAACAGCATCCGGGGCAGGCCGTCGCCGGGGCCGGGCGTCGGGCCGTGCAGCGCCACCATGATCGTGGCGGCGCCGACCTCGTGGGCCCTCTCGCACATCCATTCGACCAGCCGGCTCTTGCCCACCCCCGCCTGTCCGCTGACGATCACCATCCCCGCGCCGCCGCCGCCGACCTCCCCGAGCGCCTCCCAGATCGCGTCCCGCTCGATCTCCCGATCGACGAAGGGCACCGCCCGCAGCCCGTACAACCCCAGCCCCGCCCCCACCAGCCGCCCGCGCCCCGTCGCGTCGTCCTGTCGCCGCCAGGTCTCCGGCAGCGGCGGCACGTCCGCCAGGAACGTCGGCCAACGTGTCCAGATCACTGCGGAATCCTCCGGCGGCGCGATCCCCTGCGCCTCGGCGGCGGTCATCGGCGCGATCGTGCTGGACAGCGTCGGGGCCGCCTCGCGGTCCAACGTCAGCGGCGCGCCCTGGAGTGCGCGCTCCATCTCCACCAGCCAGCTCTCCGACACCCCCACCTGCGTATCGAACGCCTCGCCGCGCCGTCGGGTCGCCAGCGGCTCCTCGACGAAGGCGGGATCTTCGAGCCTGGACAGCGCGAAGGCCGCGTCGGCGGCCCGCTGGAAGCGCCGCGAGGGCTCCTTGGCCAGCAGCCGCCCCATCCACGCGTCGAGCCCCTCGGGCACGGCCTGGGTGACGTCGATCGGGGGCACCGGCGCGTCGATGTGGCTGCGGGCCAGCGCCGCCATCTCCCGCGCCCCGAAGGGCGGCGCGCCGGTCAACAGTTCGAAGAGCAGGCACCCGAGGGCGTAGAGATCGGTCCAGGGGCCGTGATCGCGCAGCCGCCCGACGAACTGCTCCGGCGCCATGTACTGGGGCGTCCCGGCCGAGTCCCCCAGCGCCGCGTGGCCGGCCATGCGGCGCTGCGAGGTCGCGTGGGCGATGCCGAAGTCCGTCAGCTTCAGCTTCGGCCGCGCGTCACCGTCCAGGGCCAGCAGGACGTTGGCCGGCTTGATGTCGCGGTGGATGACCCCTCGGGCGTGCGCGTGCGCCAGAGCGTCGAGCAGCGAGAGCGCCACGGCCCTCATCTGCGGCCAGCGCATCGGCCTGTCGAGCCTGTCGATGGAGCCGCCCGAGGCCAGCTCCATCACGAGATAGGGGCGGTTGAAGAGGGTCGGATCGCCGGCGCGCTGGGCGGCCCGCGCCGTGATCTCCCCGCAGTCCAGGACGTGCACGACGCCAGGGTGGTTCAGGCCCGCGACGGCCCGCACCTCGCGCCGGAAGGCCGCCCGGTAGCGCAGCTCCCGCGCGAAGCGCGCGTGGAGGATCTTGACCGCCACGGGCACCTGCTGGGCCTCGTGGCGCCCTCGCCAGACCTCCCCCATGGCGCCCCGGCCAAGCGGAGACTCCAGAACGAAGGGGCCCAGGACGAGGTCGCGCAGGCTCATTGGGCTCGATCAGCCCTGATGGAAGGGCTCGGACTGGAAGCGGACGGCGAGGATCTCCATCTCACGGACGCCCTTGGGGGCCTGGATTCTGGCAATGTCGCCCTCCTCCTTGCCGATGAGGCCCTGGGCCAGCGGGCTGGTGATCGACAGCAGGTTCTTCTTGATGTCGGCCTCGTCCTCGCCGACGATCTGGTAGGTGAACTCCTCGTCGGTGCTGACGTCGACCAGCTCCACGATGGCCCCGAAGACGACCTTGTCGCCGTCGAGCTGGCCCGGATCGATGACCTGCGCCAGCGCCAGGCGCGTCTCGCAGTAGCGGATCTCCCCGGCGATCTCGCTCTGGCGATTCTTGGCGTACTTGTACTCGGCGTTCTCGCTCAGATCGCCGTGGGCGCGGGCCGTCTCGATGTCTTCGATGTTCTGCGGGCGCTCGATGGACTTGAGGTTGTCGAGCCTCTCTTGAAGCGCTTGATAACCGCGAGGCGTCATGGGGACCCGTTGCATGGCACCCTCCTCCTTGAATGAAGCGGCGTCTATTCGCCAGACCGATCGCGCTCAAGGCGACCAAAGGGCCACGGTGTAGCACGACCACCCCACCGCGACAAGCCGCCCATGGTCTTGAACGCGGCCGCTGGCGCTGTTATAAGGCGGTGTGGAACGCCGCACGACGTCGCTCGCCCATCGAGCCCACCGAAGGCCGCTGAATGTTCACGGGGCCGGGCCGACGTCCAGACGCGATTGTGGAGATGTTGAGCATGCGCAGGCACCTTGTCCGATCTTTCGCGCCCGCCCTGACGGCCGCCTTCACCCTCATGGCCTTGATGACCGCCCTGAGCGCGACCGCCGCGGCCCAGGACGAGAACAAGATCACCAACGAGGAGCACGGCGTCGAGCTCCAGAAGCCCAAGGGCTGGGAGGAGAACTCCGGCAATGAGAAGGCCGTGGCCGTCTTCATCGAGCCCAAGAGCCAGTCCCAGATCGAGATCGTCCCCACCCGCCTGATGACCGCCGACGTCGCCGAGGTCTTCTTCGGCACCTTCCACAAGACCCTGACCGAGTCCACCTTCGAGAAGATCGGGGAGACCACGGACAAGGAGTACGGCGGCAACAAGGCCCAGGAGACCACCTACCGCTTCACGCACTCCGGGGTCACCCTCAAGGTCTACGTCGTCTCCTTCATCCGCGACACCACCGCCTGGCTCGTCGTCGGCTACATGCAGGACAAGGAAGAGAGCAAGATCAAGCCTCAGTTCGAGGCCCTGATCAACGGCATGGTCTTCAAGCAGCAGTGACCCCCATGGATCGACGATCCGCCCTCGCCATCGCACTGGTCGCGTTCGTCTCGCTCATCGGCGCCTCTGCCGCCGCGCAGAGCCCCCCTGGGAAGATCCCGCCCCCCGAAGGCTGGGTCCAGATCGACGCGCCCGGCCGCCTCGCCGCCATCAAGCACCCCGCGACGCTCGCCCACGCCGAGGCCGCGCGCCTCCAGGTCAGCGCCGAGGAGCTGCCCGCCTGGCGCGCCGACGTGATCGACCGGCTCGGCCGCGCCGGCCTCAACCTCGTCGACGACCCCCTGCCCATCGACCTCGCCGGGAAAAAAGCCTTCAGGAGCACCCTCTCCGCCAACATCCTCGACCGCGACTTCACCCTCCTGATCATCGAGGTCCACAACGGCACCCAGCTCCTGTGCATCACCGCCCTGCTGCGCCCCGACGACGACAACCCCGTCGATCGCCTGGAGGCCGACGTGCTCGCCTTCGCCGCAGCAGCAGCGCGTTGACCGCTTGCGGCCGCTCGCCCCGGAGACCTCGGCCCCGTCGCGATCGAAACCCTCACCGCCGATCCCCGGGAGGTTGAGGTGCTGAAGACCAGGGCCTCTCTGTCGCCGACCGCGCCACACCCGAAAGGACAAGAAGCGCGCAGACTTGCGATGCGATCGCCCTGGGCGACCGCTGCACCCCGTTGCGCCCCCGCCGGGCTTGGCGTATCCTCTCCACGGCGCGCCCAGGACCGCCGACGCTTGAGAACGCACGACGCGACCCCAAGAGCCCAGAGGACGACCAAGGTGCCACTCGCCCACAACCCCACCGCCCTCTTGATCGCCCTGGCCTGCCTCCTGAGCGCCGCCTGTCAGCGCGAGATCGGCCCCAGAGAGGCCTTCGAGGAGTTCGTCCAGGCCGCCAGCGCCGCCGACGGCGAGGCCGCCTGGCCCTTCCTCACCGACGAGGCCCAGCAGGCCCTCAAGGCGCGCGCCGACGCCGCAAACGCGGGCGCCAAGGCCGCCACCGTCCGACCCCATGACGTCCTGACCAGCGCCGGCCTCCTTGACCCCCTCCATATCCTCCAGATCGAGCAGGCGGACTCCGAAGACGACGACAGCGCCACGCTCACCGTCAAGACCGTCGACAAGCGCGAGCACACCGTCAAGATGATCCGCCAGAGCGACACCTGGCGCGTCGTAATCCCGCTGCCCCCCGCCGGATCCTGAACCCAAGAGAGAGGCCCGAAGGCTCCATGACCGACCCGCGCGACACGGCGACCTCATCTCTGGACCCCTTCTTTGCCGGACAGCAGATCGGCGGGCAGTTCGAGGTCGACAAGGCCCTGGGCCACAACCAGCTCGGCACCACGTACCTCGCCCGAAAGCTCGACAACAACCGCGCCATGCTCCTCAAGACCCTGCCCATCACAGGGCAGGACGCGGACTTCGAGGCCGAATACGACCGCCTGCGCGCCGAAGTCCGGCTGGTCAGCGGCGTCCCTCACAAGAACCTCGCCAAGGTCTACGGCATCGGCCGCGAGACCAGCGCCGCCTTCGTCGTCATGGAGCACGTCGAGGGCCTGCCGCTGGCCGAATACCTCGACAAGCGGCGCCAGCGCGGCGAGAGCCTCAACCCCAAGGGCGTCTTCAACATCATCGGGCACATCTGCAGCGGCCTCAAGGCCCTCCACGCCCACTGCGCCCACGGCACCCTGACCGCCCGCCACGTCTTCGTCACCGACCAGGGGCGCGTCAAGATCGTCAACATCGCCTACGGCCACACCCTGGCCGCCACGCTCCACGCGCGCGCCCTCGGCCCCTACGTCGACTCCCCCTTCATCGCCCCCGAGCTGCGCGACTCGCCCTCCATGCGCAGCCCCGCTGCCGACATCTACGCCCTCGGCATGCTCACCGCCGAGATGCTCTCGCCACAGCCCATCCCCGGCCACGGCGAGCCCGCCCGACAGCGCGCCCTGGCCATCGCCGCCGACTTCGGACCCGAGATCCTCGCCCTCATCGAGGCCTCCACCGACCTTGACCCCAACCGCAGGCCCAACTCCGCCGTCGACTTCCGCGAGCGCCTCAAGGTCATCGTCGAGGCCCCCACCCTGGCCCCGCTGGCCGCCGCGATCGCCGAGCCGGAGAAGCCCGCCTCGACCAACACCGTCGACATCGGCCCCGAGCCCGGACAGGAGCTTCTGGCCGACGACGCCCCGACGCCACAGCCCGCCGATACCGAGGACCCCTTCGCCAAGGCCGCCAAGATCCTCGGCAAGACCGGCGCCATCTCCGCCATCCAGGTCACCGAGGGCGACAAGGCCGGCACCCGCTACCTCGTCTCCATCGACGGCCTCGACTACGGGCCCTTCTCCCACGAGCAGGTCCTCGAACAGCTCCGCTCCGATCAGATCGACGAGTTCACCTCCGTCCTGGACCGCGCCACGCAGACCCGCATGGCCCTCCAGGACATGCCCGTCTTCCGCCAGGCCGTCCTCAAGTACATCCCCGTCCGCGCCGAGCGCCAGCGCATCGAGAACGAGCGCCGCGCGCAGCGCGTCCAGACCGCCAAGACGGCCGGCAAGTGGACCTCCTACGCCGGCATCGGCGCCGGGCTGCTCCTCGGCGCCGTCTTCGCCGTCTACTGGTTCTTCATCCGCCCCAAGCCCGAGGCCCTGCCCGAGCAGACCCTCATCGCCGACCTCTCGGAAGGCTTCAAGCTCCTGCCGCCGCCGAAGGACTTCGACCAGATCAACGTCGACAAGGACATGATGGCCGCCCTCTTCTCCGAGAACAGCGCCGCCGTCCGCAAGAACATCGGCGGCATCGGGCGACGCAACCAGGGCGACAAGGCCACGAACGGCGGCGGCGTCAACCCCCAGGACGACGACCTGACCAACACCGTCGACTTCGACGGCGCCGGCGGCGGCACCGACCACGTCCTGACCGACGGCGAGGTCACCCGCGTCGTCGTGTCCCAGTTCGGCGGCCTCCAGGGCTGCCTGATGCCCGAGCTCAAGCGCAACCCCGGCTTCCGCGGCGTCCGCGTCAAGTTCTTCATCAAGCCCTCCGGCACCACCGCCGGCGTCTCCGTCCTCGAATCCGCCTACAACTCCGGCCCCGTCGGAGACTGCCTCAAGAACCGCTTCCGAGGCATGCAGTTCCCCGCCCACGGCGGCTTCAACAAGGGCGTCATCTTCCCCCTGCTCATCCAGTAATGACCATGAACCCGACCACGATCCCCGCCCGACGCCACATCGCAACCCTGATGGCCGCCCTGCTCCCCCTGATCGCCCTCGGATGCAGCGACGAGGCCGCCGCCCCCGGCGACGCCCCCGACAACAACGCCCCCGGCAACAACGATCCCGGCAACAACGCCCCCAACAACGATCCGGGCAACAACACCCCCAACAACGCCCCCGCAGCCTGCACCGCCGACGCCGACTGCGGCCAGGGCGAGGTCTGCGACACGGACGCGGGCCTCTGCCGGCAGGCCTGCGGCTCGGACGACGACTGCGCCCTGACGACCCGCTGCGGCCAGGGCGGCTTCTGCGTCTCGCGCGCCCGCTGCGACGATCAGAGCGCCTGCGCCCAGGGCGAGCTCTGCGACACCTGCCTCGGCCGCTGCGAGCGCGCCCCGACCGGCGCCCGCGCCTGCACTACGGACACCAACTGCTTCGTCGAGGAGTTCTGCGACCCCTGCCGCAAGACCTGCCGCACCCTCGGCGACCCCTGCGACCCCTGCAACGAGGACATCGAGTGCGGCGCCGCCGACGACCTCTGCCTCGACTTCACCCAGGGCGGCCGCTTCTGCGGCCGCGCCTGCACCTCCCTCACCGACTGCCCGCGCGGCTTCGTCTGCGACCCCATCGAGGGCCTCGGCTCCCAGTGCGTCCCCGCCAGCGGAGACTGCGCCTCACCCGAGGGCTGCCTCGACAACGACGACTGCCCCAGCGGCCAGCAATGCAGCGCCCAGCTGACCTGCGTGCCGGGCTGCAGCCCCGGCTCCTGCCCCAACGGCGAGGTCTGCGACGCGGGCGCTTGCGTGGCCCCCTGCGCCTCCAGCGCGGAGTGCCCGCCCGGGGCCGAGTGCCTGCCCGATGGCCTGTGCAGGATCCCCGGCGGCTGCATCACCAGCCGCGACTGCCCCGACGCCGGCACCTTCTGCGACGTCGAGCAGCAGCGCTGCCTGGAGGGCTGCGAGGCCGACAGCGACTGCCCCAGCCTTCAGATCTGTCGCAGCAACCAGTGCCAGGTGCGCCCCTGCGACGGCAACCACCTGTGCGGCTTCGGCCAGGTCTGCAACTTCGACACCGGGCGCTGCGGCGAACCCGACGGCCCCTTCTGCGACCCCTGCGACGCCGAGGCCGAGGGCCAGTGCGGCGGCGAGCCCAACCAGTGCCTGCGCATCAGCGACGACGAGGGCAACGCCCTGGGCGACTTCTGCGGCGTCGCCTGCGACCCCGACAACCTCGACGCCTGCCCCGTCGGCTACAGCTGCACCGAGCTTCAAGACCAGAACATGCAGGTCATCGGAAACGTCTGCTTCCGAAACTGCACCCGCAACCCCATCTGAGGGTTCACAAGACGATGACCCCGTCGAGCCCTCCAAGGGCCGACACCCACTGAGAGCCGACATGAAATCCGAGACCCTGACCGCGATCCTCAAGAACGACCTCAAGGCCACCGCCGACGACAGGCGCTGGACGCTGCCGGCCGGCACGCGCATCACCGTCTTCCTGGCCACGCCCATCGCCCTCTTCCCCGTCGGCAAGGTCACCGCCCTGACCCTCGGGGAGTCCTACATCACCCTGGAGTCCGACGAGGGCCGGATCTACACCGACCAGAGCGAGATCGCCGCCATCCGCGTCGATCAAGAGGCCAGCAGCCGCGAGTCCAAGCTCGGCTTTGGCAACTGAACCCTCGCCCGCGCAAACCCCAGACGCCATCGACGCGCCCCCGGCGCCCCGCCGCCGACCTCCCGCGAGGAATGCCGCGCTGGGGGCCGACGTTGACCTCGCCCTGGCCCAACCGGAGGTCGCCATGCCCCACGCGCAGACGCCCAGTGCCTCCTTCGCCTTGAGCCCCCGCGCGCTGGCGGCGATCGCGTCGCTGCTCTGCGCTCTGGCGGCCCTGCCGGCGGCGGCCTTCGAATGGTCCGGCAAGCTGGCCGAGGCCACCCGCGAGATCAAGAGCCCCGACCCCGCCCGCCGCGCCGCCTCCCTGCGCGGCCTCGTCTACTTCGACCTCGCCAGCGTCCAGGGCCACCTGCTCGACGCCCTCGACGATCAGGCCTCCCTGGTCCAGCTCGCCGCCATGGACTCCCTCGTCGAGGTCGGCGCCTACGACGCCGCCCCGAAGCTCCACCGCTTCCTGACCGACACCGACCCGGTCCTCCGCATCGGCGCCGTCAACGCCCTGAGCGAGCTCGGCGGCGTCGCCGAGGTCGACGCCATGATCCGCACCCTGGGCGACGGCGAGCCGAAGGTCCGCGCGGCCACCGTCCGGGCCCTCGGGCGGCTGGGCTTCGACAGAGCCCGCGCCCCCATCGCCACCATGCTCTCCGACGTCGAGCCGGAGGTCGTCATCGTCGCCATCGAGGTGCTGGCCCGCATCGGCGACCAGACCGCCGTCTTCCCGCTGCTCGAGAAGGTCAAGGACCCCCAGGTCCGCGTCCAGCTCGCCGCCATCCAGGCCCTCGGCCGCCTCAAGGACCCGCGCGCCGTGCTGCCCCTCGTCGGCCTGCTCTACAGCCCCCACGACGACATCCAGTTCGCCGTCGTCGACGCCCTCGGCCGCCTCAAGGACCCGCGCGCCACCGGCCACCTCGTCAAGCTGATGTGGGCCGAGCACAAGACCCCCCTCGGCAGCCGCGTCATCTACGCCCTGGGCGACATCGGCGACCCCTCCGCCGCCGATCCGCTGCTCCAGGTCATGCGCTTCGGCGACACGGCCCGCGCCGCCGCCGACGCCCTCAAGAAGATCGGCCCCGCGGCCACGGCCTCCATCCTGGAGGCCCTGCGCCTGAGCCACGACCCCAACTTCCAGCGCCTCTGCCTCGGCGCCCTCCAGTACATCCAGTCCCTGCCCGAGTGCGGTCGCGACGAACGCCGCCTCGTCGCCAGGGCCCTCATCCCCGAGCTGGGCGCCCAGCGCCTGCCCACCGACGCCGCCGCGACCGCCTTGCTCGCCGGGCGCGATCCAGACGCCCTCGGCCCCGCCCTCGGGCTCCTCGAAGGGCTCCTGGACGCCCCCGGCGAGATCGACGACCCCCTGCGCCTGGACATCCTGCGAGGCCTGAGCGCCTTCGAGGACGCGCGCCTGACCCGCCCCCTGCTGCTGCTCCTGCCCAGGCTCAACCCCGAAGAGCAGCGCCTCGCCATCGAGGCGCTGGGCAAGACCGGCGCCCCGGAGGCCATCGAGCCCATCGGCGGCGCCCTGCGCGAAGGCGACGTCGACGCCCAGCGCGCCGCCGCCCGCGCGCTCGGCCGCATCGACGATCCCCGCGCCGGCCGCCTGCTGCTCGAACAGCTGCGCGCCGACAGGTCCTACCTGCTGGCCGACGTCGCCTTCGGGCTCGGCTCGAACACCTCCCCCGAGATCGCCGCCGCCCTGCTCGAGATCACCACCCGGACCAGCGGCGAGGTCCTCTTCAGCGCCCTCCAGGCGCTGGCCGAGCACTACCGCAGGGCGCCGACGCCAGAGGCCGCCGCCCTGCTGCTGGACCTCGTCGACGACGCCCGCGACGAGCGCGTGGCCGCCCGCGCCGCCGACGCCCTCGGCCCCCACCCGGCGCCCGGCGGCGTCAAGGTCCTGGCGGGCCGCTACAAGACCGCCGGCGTGATGCTGCGCACCCGGATCGTCCAGGTCCTGGGCGACTGGCGCGACCCGAGCGCCCGAGACACCCTCCTCGACGCCCTCAAAGCGCGCAGCCCCGCGCTGCGCGGCGAGGCGGCCTGGGCGCTGGGGCAGCTCGGCGACCCCGCGGACGCCGCGCTGCTGACCCCGCTGCTGACAGACGATCGCTGGCCGGTCGCCAGCAACGCCGCCGCCGCGCTGGCCCGCCTCAAGTCCGCCCAGGGCCTCGACGAGAACCTGGAGGGCCTGACGAGCTTCGCGCGCGTCAACGCCCTGCTCGCCCTCCACCGCGCCGGCCAGCCCCCCTCGCGCGAGCGCATGCTCAAGCTCGCCCACCAGGAGGCCGACCCCCGCCTGCAAGAGGCCGTCGCCCGCGTCCTCATCGAGCAGGGCGGCGACGAGAACCTCCAGGCCGCCCGGCGCCTGCGCCAGAGCGCCACCGACCCGGCCACCACCGCGCTGATCGACCGCCTCCTGGGCGACGCGCCCCCGGACGCCGACGGCGAGGGCTGGATACGCTACGTCTTCACCGACGCAGGCCGACGCATGGTCAGCCAGCGCGTCATCCTCGTCCTGCCCGACGGCGTCCTGCTGGGACGAAGCAGCGACGCCGCCGGCGAGGTCCGCGTCGAACACCTCGACGGCGGGCAGTGCCGGATCATCTTCCTCGATGAGGTCTTCACCCAGCCATGACGCGCGACACGACCCGATGGCGCCTTCGCGACGCCCAGCAGACCGAGCAGATCGGCGCCGCCCTGTGCGCGGCGCTCCGCCCCGGCGACTTCATCGGCCTGAGCGGCCCGCTGGGCGCCGGCAAGACCTGCATCACGCGGGGGATCCTCGCCGGCTTGCGCCCTGAACCCGGCCACGACGTCTCCAGCCCGACCTACACCCTGATGAACCACTACAAGGCGCAGGCCCCCTTCGTCCGCGTCCTGCACGCCGACCTCTACCGCCTGGAAGACATGGACGACCTGGAGTCCACCGGCTACTGGGACGCCATCGAGGAGGCCGACCTCGCGCTCGTCGAGTGGATCGACAAGCTGCCGGCGGCGTGGCCCCGCGAGGGCTTCGACTTGAGGCTGGATTACGACCAGGGCCAGACGCGATCGCTTGAGCTTCGCTGGCGCGGGGCCGGCGGCCAGGCGCGCCTCGAAGTGGCCCGCGCGCGGATCAACGCGCTGCTCGGCGCGCCCTGAACGCCAACGCCCCCAGGGGAATCCGAGCCTTCGGATTCCCCTGGGGGTTGAACAAAACATCATTTTCTACAGCAAAAATCAGCAAAATCAGCAAACCAGCCGACAAACCATCACTTCAGAAAATCGCCTTGTTTCTTCAATCAAAAGAAGATCAACAACACCATCGCATCCAGAACAAGGCCAGACAAGACATCCAAAATCATGGCAACCAGATCGTGTTCATCGGCGTTCATCATCAAGCGCCCCGATCAACATCATCACAACCGGCGCTCGGTGGGATGGACGGCGATGGCCTTGGGATATTCACGACGCTGAGGCGAGGCGGCTGACTTCTGGGGAGGGAGAGCGAGGAGGATGCGGCCAGGGCGTCAATCGAAGATGTGATCGATCTCCTCTTCGATCTCTTCCTTCGAGACATTCTTGGCGATGGAGATCTCCTGGATGATGAGCCGGCGGGCGGTGTCGAGCATGCGGCGCTCGCCGAAGGAGAGCTCTTTTTCGTGCTTGCGCAGGTTGAGGTCGCGCAGCACCTCGGAGATCTCGTGGATCGAGCCGGTCTTCATCTTCTCGTCGTAGGAGCGGTAGCGGCGCACCCAGGTCTCGTCGCTGAGGCTGAAGTCCCTGGCCCGGAGCGTGGCGTAGACCTCGGCGACCTCCTTGAGGCTGATCACGGGGCGGAGGCTGACGGAGTCGAGCTTCTCGACCGGGATCATGATCTTCTTGTTGGAGTCGAGCACCTTGAGGACATAGAACATCATCTTGCGCCCCATGACCTCCTTGGACTCGATGGCCGTAAACTCCGCGACTCCTTGGGCGGGGTACACAGCCAGATCGCCGATCTTAGGGGTCATCTCAAAGCTCCTGGGTACGCTCTGGGCCGCCAACATGTCGAACATCCTCCACACATGAGGTTTCGCTGCTGGCCAATGGGCGCGGCCTGAGTGGCAGGCCGCCTCGCCCGGTCATCTTCGGGCCAGCAGATTATAGCACAGAGCCAGATGGGGTGTGGGCTTTGATGAAGCCCGCCTCTCTGCAAAGGCACGCCAGGGACCCCAATGAGCCCCCAGCCCGCTCAACACACCCTCCCGTCCCTCCAAGGAACGTGCCAGCGGTCGCCCGCCGGCCGATCCCGGCCCACGCCGACCACGGCGATCGCCCGACCTCGGCGCAGCGCCCCTCGGCGGCCCGACCTTCGACAAGGCGCGCCGCGCCCGTGGGGCCAGGGCGAGGCCGCGGGGGATCGGCGGATGGCTGGGGCAGTTGCCAGATCGTGCCACGATGGCGCGATCGCAGCGCCTCACGCGCGCCAAAGCGACCACAGCCCGGCTGGAGGCGATCCAGTGGACGGGCGTGTGCGATCGCCGCGCCTCACGCGCGCCGAAGCGACCCCAGAGCGGCCGCGTCGAGAGAGGGGCGCGCACGGGGGCACCTCGATCCCGAGGCGTCGAGCGAGCCTGAATCGATGGCGGGCGGATGCTGTCGGGGTGATGGGGGGGCGGCGGAGCGGCTCGCGCGGGGGGCTTACTTGCTGCGCTTCTTGAAGCTGTCGTGCAGGTCAAGCAGTCGCGTGATCCGGTAGCCGGCCAGCTTGGCGCGGTAGTCGGCGTTGGGCTTGGAGAACTTGAAGCCGACGATGGCGTCGAGCAGGTTGTCCTTGGTGCCGAAGTCGCCAGCGACGCGGTCGGCCGCCGTGGTCAGGCGCAGCAGCTTCTTGTTGCTGACCGTCAACAGGCGGGCCTTGAAGGCCTCGTCGGTCTCGTCCTGGATGCGCTCCAGCTTGCCGGTGAGCTGATCGACGAGGTTCTCCTTGGAGCCGTACTTCCCCTTGACGATCTGGTGGGGGTGGATGTTCGCCATTGTCTCTTCTCCTGTGCTCGGCCACGTCATCCAGCGGCTCGCCCCGGCAGGACGCTACGTGCGCTTTGACCGACGCCGTCGGTCCGAGCAGCCGGCGCCCGTCTTGTGAGCGCCATGGTTTGGGTCTTCGCGTTGTGGAGGCCGGCCCGGGCGAGCGGCGGCCATGGGCCCGACGATCCGGGATCGCCAGGCGGACGGGGTTTCTACCACGGCCCCTTGAGGCGCGCAAGGACTTGAACTCGACCGCCACGCGGGTCATCAATAGGGCCTGCGGCCTGTGAGGTCGACGACACCCAACCCCCCGGGAGCCCATGCCCAAGAAGACGCACCGCCTGCTGATCCTGATCGCCCTGGGCGCCGCCGCGGCCTGCCGCCCCTCTCCCCCGGTCCAGGAGCGCGACGCCGGCGCCCAGGACGCCGGCCCCAGCGCCTCGGCGGCCGACGCGGGGCGCGCCGCCGACGCGGGGCTGGCCGGCCCAGCCCCGGCCGACGATTCGAAGGTCGGGGGGCTGGGCGACATCGCCCTGACCTTGGCGGACTACGATCGACACTTGCGCCAGACGGCGATCTTCTCGCCCGAGCCGGACATGCGGGCGCTGCCCTCGGAGCTGGTCAAGGCGCCGCACTTCCAGCAGCGCACCGTGATCAGCCTGCTGGACATCCACCTGACCCGGCGGCTGGCCCGGGAGCTCGGCGTCGAGGTCACCGCCGAGGAGGGCGAGGCGTGGCTGGCGCGGCAGGCGCGGCTGGCGCGCTTCGCGGCGCTGGACGCGGCGGGGCGCCGGTCGCTGCTGGCCGAGTTTGGCCTCGGCGGCGCCGATCTGGACGAGATCGGCCGCGACAGCGCGCTGGCCGAGAAGCTCAGCGTGTCGCTGGCGCCGTCGCCGGACGAGGAGACGCTCTGGACCGCGTACCGGCTTGAGCGCGAGCAGATCACGCTCCACTTCGTCGCGGTGCCCAACACGCCCTCCTCGCGCACGCTCGACGCCTTCGTCGCCGCGCACGGGGCCGAGATCGAGGCCTATTACAAGGATCACCCGTCGGAGTTCGCCGTGCCGCCCTCGCGCAAGGTCCGCGCCTTGCGGCGCACCCTGACCCGAGGGGCCCTGAGCGACGAGGTGGCCGCCGTCCGCGCGCAGCTCGACGGCCTGCGGCTGCGGGCGATGGGCGGCGAGGACTTCGAGGCGCTGGCCCGCGCCAGCAGCCAGGCTCCGGAGGCGGCTTCGGGGGGATCGATGGGCTACGTGGTCAAGCGCCAGATGCCCGAGGCCTTCCAGGTGGCGGTCGGGGAGATCTCGGAGGTCCACCGCGACAAGGAGGGCCTCTACATCCTCAAGGTCGAGGAGGAGCTGCCGGCGCACCAGCAGCCGCTGACGACCCCCACCCGGCGCGAGATCGCCGCCCGGATCCTGCGCGACAAGGGCCCGGATCCGGACGCCGAGGCCGACGCGCGCAAGATCGCCGCCCTCTGGGCCGCTCAGGGCTCAAGCCCCGCCGAGCCCTCGGCGGCCTTCAAGGCATTTTTGACCCAGGAGACCCTCAGGACAGGGCGCACCTTCCCCTTCAGCGTCGAGGCCGAGGACGACCGCTTCATCCCGGGGATCGGCAGCGCCCCGCCGGTGATGATCGCGGCCAGGGCCCTGAGCCCTCAAAAACCGATCAGCGCGCCGATCTTCCACCAGGGGCAGCTCTACGTCCTGGCGCTGGTGCACAAGGGGGAGGCGACGCGGACGGGCTTCGCGGCCGAGCGGGCGGAGTATGAGGCGCGGTGGATCAAGAGCCAGCGGCAGCGCGCGCTGCCCGAGCGGCTCGACGCGATCAAGCGGGCCGAGGAGGTCTTCATCGACCTGCGGCCGATCCGGGCGCGCTACGGGGTGCTGCAGAAGGGGCCCTGAGGGCGGGTCAGCTGCGGACGCGCTCGACGCTCGTGACGCCGTCGATGCGGCGGATGGCGCTCATGGCGTTGTTGAGCTGGGCCACGTCGGAGATGAGGACCTCGAAGGTGTTGACCGCGCGGCCGTCCTTGCTGGTGCGGCAATGGGCCTCGGCGATGTTGACGCTGCAGGTGGTGAAGCACTGCGAGATGCCGGCCAGCAGGCCGGGCTTGTCGGTGCAGTTGACCCGGACGGTGACCGGGCGAGTGGCCGACTTGTCCTCGTCGTTCCAGTGGACGTCGAGGCGGCGCTCGGCGTCGAGGTGGTCGATCTGGGGGCAGTCGGAGGTGTGGACCGACAGGCCCCGGCCGGGGGTGATGAAGCCGACGATGAGATCGCCGCGCACGGGGCTGCAGCACCGGGAGTAGTGCACCATGATGTCGTCGATGCCGTCGATGGCGATCCCGGGCTTCTTGCGCGAGATGACCCGCTTGACCTTCTCGACGACGCCCTCGCCCTCGGCCCTGGGCTCGACGCCCGGGGCCAGGCGGCGGATGATGGTGTCGGGCTGGATGCGGCCGAAGCCGATGTTGATCAACAGCTCGTCGACGCTCTGGCAGCGGGTCGCCTGGGCCGCGCGCAGCAGCTCGCCGCTCTTGGTGACCTTGCGCATGTTGATCTTGTAGCGCTTGAACTCCTTGTCGAGCAGCTCCAGGCCGTAGGTCCGCGAGCGCTCGCGCTCCTCGGACCGGATGTAGTGGCGGATCTTGTTGCGCGCCCGGCTGGTCTTGACGAACTTGAGCCAGTCCTTGCTCGGGTGAGCGTGCGGGCTGGTCATGATCTCGATCGTGTCCCCGTTGCTGACCTGGTGCTTGAGCGAGACGATCGAGCCGTTGACGCGCGCGCCGACGCAGTGGTGGCCGACCTCCGTGTGGACGGCGTAGGCGAAGTCGATGGGGGTCGAGTTCTTGCGCAGGACCTTGATGTCGCCGTTGGGGGTCAGCGCGTAGACCTCTTCGGGGAAGAGATCCACCTTGACCGTGTCCATGAACTCTTTGGGATCTTCCAGCTCCTGCTGCCACTCGACCAGCTCGCGCAGCCACGCGATGTGGCGCGCCTCGCTGGCCGGCGCCACCCGCCCCTCCTTGTACTGCCAGTGCGCCGCCACGCCCTCCTCGGCGATCTTGTGCATCTCCACGGTGCGGATCTGGATCTCGACGCGCTCGTGGTAGGGGCCGATGACGGAGGTGTGCAGCGACTGGTAGCCGTTGGGCTTGGGCATCGCCACGTAGTCCTTGAAGCGGCCCGGGACCGGCTTCCACAGGAAGTGGACCAGCCCCAGGATCTCGTAGCACTGGGTCAGGTTGCCCGTCAGCACCCGGAAGGCCAGCACGTCGAAGACCTGCTCGAAGGGGATGTTGTTGTTGCGCATCTTGCGCCAGATCGAGAAGAAGTGCTTGGGCCGGCCCGTGACGCTGGCCCGGATGTCGTGCTCGACGAGCTTGCCCTCCAGGATCGAGATCGCCTCCTGGATGTAGCGCTCGCGCTCGTTCTTCTTCTTGGCCACCTGATCGGCCAGCTGGTAGTAATCCTCCGGGTACAGATGCCTGAAGGCCAGATCCTCAAGCTCGCTCTTGATCCAGTAGATCCCCAGCCGGTGCGCCAGCGGCGCGTAGATGTCCAGCGTCTCCTGCGCAATGTAGCGCTGCTTCTCCTGCGGCATGTGGAGCAGCGTGCGCATGTTGTGCAGCCGGTCGGCCAGCTTGACCAGGATCACCCGCAGGTCCGAGCTCATCGCGATGAGCATCTTGCGGAAGCTCTCGGCCTGGTGCTCCTCGCGCGTGTTGAAGGCGAACTTCGACAGCTTCGTGACCCCATCGACGATGAAGGCGATCTCCGCGTTGAACATCTCGCGGATCTGCTCCACCGAGGTGTCCGTGTCCTCGACGATGTCGTGCAGGATGCCCGCGCACAGGCAGGGGATGTCGAGCTTGAGCTCCGCGATGATCTCGGCCACCGACAGCGGGTGGGTCAGGTAGGCCTCGCCGCTGCGCCGGTGCTGGTCCTTGTGCATGGCGTGGGCAAGGTCAAAGGCCTTGCGCAGCATGGCGAGGTCAGGGTCGGGGTGGTAGCTCTGGACCTTGCGGATGATCGACGAGAGCTGTTGTTCCAGTTGCGCGTCCATGGGGAGACACGGCCTCTTCGAATGGGGCGACTCCCCGTCATGCGCCCAACACCACGCCAGGAGGCTGGCGGACGCACCGGCCCTCTGTTGTAGGTTCGCGATCCATCGGGGTCAAGCGGACAGCCCCTGCCCTCCGCTTGCGCAGATCAACGCCAGAGGGGGCCGGAAAACTCCGCCCCGCTCAAGGCGACAGCAGCCTGCGCAAGAGCGGCCGCTGGTAGTCGACCGCCAGCCGCAGCCCCCGGTAGACCGCCTTGAGGTCGTCGTAGGCCCGCTCGATGTCGTCGTTGACGATCGCGTAGTCGAAGGACTCGAACTGCGACAGCTCGTGCCGCGCCGCCGCCAGGCGCCTCAGGATCGCCGCCTCCGAGTCCGTCTCCCGATCCCGCAGCCGACGCTCCAGCACCGCCATCGAGGGCGGCAGCAGCAACACCCCGCGGGCCTGCGGGAAGGCCGCCTTGAGCTGGCGCGCCCCCTGATAGTCGATGTCAAAGAGCATGTCGTCGCCCGCCGACAGGACCGCCTCGACGCTCGCGCGCAGCGTCCCATAGCAGTTGCCGTGCACGACCGCGTGCTCGGCGAACTCGCCCTCCGACGCTCGCCTCTCGAAGCTCTCCCGGTCGACGAAGTGATAATGGACCCCGTCGCGCTCGGCGCCCCGCGGCGCCCGCGTCGTGACCGAGATCGACAGCTTGAGCCGGGGCGACTCTGCCAGCAGCCGATCGCACAGCGAGCTCTTGCCCACACCGCTCGGGCCGCAGACGATCAACAGGACTCCTCGGGCGGGCTGGACGGGCTCGTTCACGGCGCTTGCTCCTGGCGTGATCCTGGGCGAGGTCCGCGGCGGCGAACACTCAAGAAATGTTGAGGCCCTGCTCGCGCAGCCGATCGATCTCGGTGCGCATCTCGATGACGCACCCCGCGATCACCTCCGACTGGCTCTTGGAGCCCATCGTGTTCGTCTCCCGGATCAACTCCTGGAAGTAGAAGTCCAGCTTCTTGCCCACGGGGCCGTCGACCGCCGGGCGGTGACCTTCGATGATCTGGCCCAGGACCGACAGGTGCGCCCTGGCCCTCGTCAACTCCTCGGCAATGTCGCTGCGCTCGGCGATCAGCACGACCTCCTGGGCCAGCCGCTCCTCCGGGATCTGGGCCAGCTCGAACTGCGCCACCATGTCCCCGACGCGCTCGCGCAGCCTCGCCAGCGACGCCTCCTTGATCCTCGGCAGCTCCGCCTCGATCCGGTCGACCGCCGCACCCATCGACCCCAGGCGCGCCCTCATGTCCGCCCCGAGCACCTCGCCCTCCCGGTCGCACTCTTCGAGCATCGCCGACACCGCGCGCTCCACCAGCACCTCAAGCTCCGGCAGGCACCGCTCGGCGTCCATGCTCGTGTCCGGCTCGCGCAGCACCGCCCCGGGCAGCGCCACGATGTGCGCCAGCGTCACCGGCGACTCCAGCCCCAGCGCCTTGCGCAGCGCCTCGAGCTGCACCCCCAGCGTCCGGGCCGCCTCCAGATCGAAGACCGCCCTCGGCCCGGCGCCGCCCGAGGCCGAGGTCCCGAAGGCCACCTTGACGTTGACACGCCCACGATCGACCCGATCGCGGACGATCCCCATCAGCCGCGTCTCCAACGCCGCCAGCGAGGCCGGCAGCGCGATCTTCTGATCCAGCCCCCGGTGGTTGACGCTGCGGGCCTCCACCGCCACGTCCACCCCGCAGACCTGCCCGCTCACGCTGCCGAACCCTGTCATGCTCCTGAGCGCCATCGCCGCCCTCCCCAGGCTGGAACGTGGATGGGTTTGACTCCCGTCGGTCCCTCAAACCAATCAGCGTTCTAGCCGGCCAGCTGACCCCGATACCACGCCACCGTCTTGCGGATCCCCTCGGCGAAGTCCACCTCGACCTCGTAGCCCAGATCCCGCCGCGCCGCCTCGATGTCCGCCAGAGAGTGCTTGATGTCCCCCGTCCGATCCTCCTCGTGCCTGGCCACCAGCTCTGTGCCCAGGATCTCGTTGAGCACCGCGACCAGATCCAGCAGGTCCGTGCGCTCCCCGCAGGCCACGTTGTAGACCCCGCCGGCCGCGCCCGGCGCCGTGCACGCCTTGATGTTGGCCTGCACGACGTTGTCGATGTAGCTGAAGTCCCTCGACTGACGCCCGTCGCCGTAGATCGTCGGCGCACGACCCTCGATCATCAAGGCGATGAACTTCGGGATCACCGCCGCGTAGGCCCCCTCGGGGTCCTGGTGCGGGCCAAAGACGTTGAAGTAGCGCAGCGCCACGACCTCCAGGCCGTAGGTCCGCGTGAAGCTCTGCCCGTAGACCTCGGCGGCCAGCTTCGAGACCGCGTAGGGGCTCATCGGCGCCGGCTCCATGTCCTCCCGCTTGGGCAAGGTCGGGCTCTCGCCGTAGACCGACGAGGACGAGGCCATCACCAGCCGCGCCACGCCCGCCTTGTGAGACTCCCACAAGAGCCTCAGCGTCCCGTTGACGTTGGCGTCGTTGGTCGGAAAGGGATCCGCCACCGAGCGCTGCACCGAAGGGAGCGCCGCCTGATGGATCACGTAGCGCACCCCTTCGAGCGCCGCCCGCACGTCCTCCTCGTTGCGCACGTCCCCCTCGATGAGCCGGATCCGGGACTCAAGCCCCTCCAGGTTGCGCCGGTGGCCGCTGCTGAAGTTGTCCAGCACGGTCACCTCCTGGCCCTCCTCCAGGAGCCTGCGCGCGATGTTGCTGCCGATAAACCCCGCACCACCTGTCACCAGATACCGCGCCATCATCACCTCGCTCTGTTGTCCTCGACACCGCTGCTCACAGCCGAGATCCGGTTAGCAGAGCCCCGATATGGCGTCAAGCCTTGCCTTCCCCCCGACCGCTGTGGGATCAGTGTCCCTCGGAGACCGATCGATCCCCGTCGACAGGGCCACGGCCACCTTCTCAAGTCGAAGCGCTCGCCCGCGCGTTCTCAACACCCTGCCGCCCCTCAAGCAGGCGCACAACCACGGAGCCCTCCACCATGAACGCCACACCCGGCCCCATCCCCGCGGCCCTCGCCAGACTCCTTGCCCGCGCCGCGATCCTCGCCGCGCTGACCCTGCTCCCGACGGCCTGCAACAAGACGGCGGCCCCCCCCGAGGACGCCCCCCCACCCTCCGAGACCACCGCCGACGCGCCCTCCAGGACCATCGACGCGCCCTCCGAACCCCGCCAGGAGGCCCAGGAGGCCCAGGACGACAGCGCGGGAGGCGAGGGAAGCGCCGAAGGCGCCAAAGGCCAGGGCCTCATCCCGCAGGACGACCCCAGCCCGCCCATGAACGCCGACGCGCCCCCCGCCGGGCTCAGCGGCGACGTGCCCTCCCAGGCCGCGCCGCAAGAGCAGCTCGGCGTGGACCCCAAGAACAAGGTCAAGCCAACCTCCAGCGGTGACAAAAATGATAATTACCGCGAGGAGTTCGGCGTCGAATAGGGCGAGGAACCTGCACGCGGAGGGCCGCCGATCCTGCGGCGACCGAGGCCCGGGGGCGAGCAGCCGAGGGCGCCGCTACCGGGCCAGCGCCTCGATGACGTCGGCCAGCGCGGCGGTCAGGCGAGCGAGCTGATCGTACTCCAGCGTGTCCGGGGTGTCCGAAGCCGTGTGGTAGTCGGGCGTGCGGAAGGAGGCCGTGTCCGTGATCATGACGCCCGGGTAGCCCTCCAGCCAGAAGGCCCAGTGATCCGAGCGGTAGGTCCCGGCCAGCCACCCCGGCGCCGCCAGCCCGTCGCAAGGAAAGGCCGAGACCCCCCGGAAGGTCTCGACGAGGCGCGCCACCCGCCCGCGCGAGCTCAGATCGCCCATGATCCCGATGAAGTCGCCCCGATCCGAGTAGAAGGGCTCGAAGTACCAACGGTGGGTCTGGCTGCCGGGCAAGTCGCTGTAATTACCCAGCATCTCCAGCGAGATCATCTCCACGATGTCCTCGCCCAGCGCCCTGCTCCGGCGCGCGTAGACGACGCTGCCCATGATGTCCGTGCGCGCGAAGGGGTACTCCTCGTTGACGAAGGCCACCAGGCGCACCGTGCGCCCTGGCGCCCGGCGCCGCAGCAGCGCCCCAAGCTCAAGCAGCGCGGCGACGCCCGATCCGTTGTCGTCCGCGCCCGGCGACCCGATGTGGGTGTCGTAGTGAGCCCCGATGATCACGATCTCGTCCGGCGCTCGATGGCCGGGCAGGACGATCTCCAGGTTGGAGACCTCCAGGTGCTGCGCCAGGAAGGTCTGCCGAAGCACCTCGTGGCCCTGCCCCCTCCAGACCCCGTCGATGTACGCCTCGGCCGCCCTCAGGCCGCCCAGATCCACGACGTTCCTGGGGCCGATCTCCCCCGCCAGAACCTCGACGTGGCCGCGCAGCCGAGGCTCAAGGGCCACCTCGGCGGCCGTCATCGCAGGCCGGGGGCCCTTGTGGGGCGCGCCGGGCATGGCGACCATCCAGGCGAAGAAGCACACCGGCGACAGCAGCGACGCCGACACCGCGACCGCTCTCACGATCCAACGACCTCGGCTGGAGATCTCCGGCACCCTCCCCTCCCCCTCGACGCCCCGCGACCGCCGCTCCCCGCGTCCTGCGGCAGGCCGCGCCCGACTGTGCACCGCGAGGGGGAGGTTTGCAATCGTGACCCGGGCCTGGCCGAGGGGCGGCGCGCCGAGCGCCCTGGGCGCGTTGCTTGACAGCGGGGAGGGGCCAAATCTATTTTAGCGCGCCTGAGCCCGCGCTGCGGGCGCACTCGCTGAAGTACGGATTGATGATGCTGGCCCTGAACTGGTGACGACGCCCCGATGCCTGAGCTGCGCAAGGATCCCATCAACGGACGCTGGGTGATCATCGCCACCGAGCGCGGCGTGCGGCCGAAGGACTTCACCGTCGAGCGCAAGCCCTCCAGCGAGACCTTCTGCCCCTTCTGCGCCGGCAGCGAGGAGACGACGCCCCCCGAGGTGCTGGCCTTCAGGCCCGACCACGGCACCCCCAACAGCCCCGGCTGGACCCTGCGCGTGGTGCCCAACAAGTTCCCGGCCCTCAAGATCGAAGGGGATCTGGACCGCCGCGGCCACGGCCTCTACGACATGATGAAGGGCATCGGCGCCCACGAGGTCATCATCGAGACGCCCGACCACGACCGGACCCTGGCCGATCTCTCCCTGCGCGAGGTCGAGGACGTCCTGTGGGCCTTCCGGGGCCGCCTGCTGGATCTGAAGAACGACACGCGCCTGCGCTGCGGCATGATCTTCAAGAACCACGGCGCCGCCGCCGGCGCCAGCCTCCACCACTCCCACAGCCAGCTCATCGCCCTGCCCGTCGTCCCCAAGACCGTCGCCGAGGAGATGGCCGGCGCCCTGCGCTACCACCGCTTCCGCGACCGCTGCGTCTACTGCGACATCGTCGAGCAGGAGGTCCGCTCCGGCGAGCGGATCGTCTTCGAAGCCGAGCACGTCGTGGCCGTCGCGCCCTTCGCCAGCCGATCCCCCTTCGAGACCTGGATCGTCCCCCGACAGCACGCCTCCAGCTTCGAGGACAGCCCCGCGGCCATCTACCGGGACACGGCGCTGGTCATGCGCACCGTGCTCCAGAAGCTCGGCCTCGCGCTCGACGATCCCCCCTACAACTTCATGTTGCACACGGCCCCCTTCGGGGAGCCGGCCCTGGCCCACTACCACTGGCACTTTGAGATCGTGCCCGCCCTGACGAACGTGGCGGGCTTTGAGTGGGGCAGCGGATTTTATATCAACCCGACACCTCCCGAGCGGGCCGCCGAGTATCTGCGGGCCGTGGAGGTCGGTGCCTGAGCCGGGTGACGTCGCCCGGCCCTGATCGACCAGGACCCCGCGTCATGCACATCCTCTTTGCGACCCCCGAGATCTCGCCCTTCACCCAGACCACCGGCCTCGGGCAATACTGCACGGCGCTGGCCAGCGCGCTTCGCACCTACGAGCCGGCCGCCTTCTCCCAGGACAAGACCCCCGCCCCCAACCCCGTCGCCGCCCTGTCGGTCGTCACCCCCCTGTCGGCCTCCCTCGACAAGGACGCGCTGCGACTGGCGCGCCGACTGACCCCCGTCAAGGTCCCCGTCGGCCGCAAGATCGAGGACGTGATCGTCTACGAGGGCCTCACCCCCCAGCGCGTCCGCGTCTTCTTCCTCGAACACCCGCGCCTCTCCCAGGAGGTCGTCAACGGCGACGCCGCCGCCCACTACGCCTTCTTCTCGCGCGCCGTCGTCGAGTTCTGCCGCACCAGCACCCTGCCGGTCGACGTCATCCACTGCCACGACTGGGCCACCGGGCTCGTCCCCGTCTACCTCGACGCCTACGGCCAGGACGGCGTCCTGGGCCAGATCATGACGGTCTTCAGCCTCCACGACCTCGACGCCCAGGGCCAGTTCGACGCCTCCGCCATGAAGGCCCTCGGCCTGCCCACCGAGTACTTCGCCGACGACGCCCTGGAGGACGGCGGCAAGATCAACTTCACCAAGGGCGGCATCCTCTTTGCCGACATCGTCACCACCCACAGCGACTCCTTCGCCCGCGAGCTCGCCCGCGGCGCCGGCGGCTACAGCCTCGACGGCGCACTCCAGGAGCGCGAGGAGGACCTCTTCGGCGTCACCGACGGCGTCGACTACGACGCCTGGAACCCCGCCAGCGACACCCAGCTGGCCGTCAACTTCAGCGTCGAGCGCCTCAACGGCAAGCGCCGCAACAAGTCCGACGTCCAGCACATCTTCGGCCTGCCCGCCCGACCCATGACCCCCCTGCTCGGCTTCCTCTCTCCCCTGGAGGAGGCCAAGGGCGTCGGCATCCTCGTCGAGGCCCTCGACGAGCTCCTCTCCGACGGCCTGGAGGCACAGTTCATCGTCATGGCCGAGGGCAATGACAGCTACAAGCAGGCCCTCGTCGCCCTGCGCGACCGCTTCCCCCGCGCCGTCAGCCTTCACTTCGGCCAGGACGAGGCCCTCAAGCACCGCCTCATGGCCGGCCTCGACGCCATCCTCCTGCCCAGCCGCCTGGAGTCCGGCTCCCCCATCCACCTGCAGGCCATGCGCTACGGCACCGTCCCCGTCGCTCGCGCCACCGGCGCCCTCAAGGACACCCTGGCCGACTGGGACGGCGCCGGCGCCGCACCCAAGGGCAAGGGCGCCGGCGTCCTCTTCGATGAGTTCAGCGCCGACGCCCTGGCCGGCGCCATCGAGGACACCATCGAGATGCTCCGCACGCCCCGCTCCTGGCGCACCATCGTCCAGCACTGCATGAGCACCAACTTCTCCTGGGCCCAGGTCGCCCACCAGTACATCGAGATCTACAAGGATCTCGTCGAAGGCGACGAGGACTGACCCCCCGCGCCGACCCCCCCGCCCTCTCATCGACCCTGACTGACACACTGCGCGCCGCCGCCCCCCGACGCCGACGGCGCCGAGGACTCACGGCTCATGCCCAGCAACCCCGACAACACCCCTCGCCTCATGGCCCTCGACCGCGCCGCAGAGCTCGGCGGCGGCCAGGACCGCGTCGACCGCCAGCACGCCTCCGGCAAGTACACCGCCCGCGAGCGCATCGACATGCTCCTTGACCCCGGCACCTTCACCGAGCTCGACAAGTTCGTCACGCACCAGTGCGCCGACTTCGACATGCAACGCACCCGCGTCCCCGGCGACGGCGTCGTGACCGGCTACGGCCGCGTCGACGGCCGGCTCATCTACCTCTTCGCCCAGGACTTCACCGTCTTCGGCGGCAGCCTCTCCGGCGCCTACTCCAAAAAGATCTGCAAGATCATGGACCTGGCCATGAAGACCGGCGCGCCCGTCGTCGGCCTCAACGACTCCGGCGGCGCCCGCATCCAGGAGGGTGTGGTCTCGCTCGGTGGCTACGCCGACATCTTCCTGCGCAACACCATGGCCTCGGGGGTGATCCCGCAGGTGTCGGCCATCCTCGGGCCCTGCGCCGGCGGCGCCGTGTCCTCGCCCGCGATCACCGACTTC
>SYOX01000170.1 GCA_005804885.1 Pseudomonadota bacterium | reverse complement strand
GCCGCCCCAGGCGTTCGCCCGGTGCTACGAACCCGATATGCCCCTTCGAGGCTCTCGACGGGGACGATGCCTTCGTTAGCGTCGATCCTCAGAGCCCGGCGGCGTCGAGCACCTCTCGGCACACCAGCAGCGCGGCCTTGAGCCTGCCCTGCGCCTCGGTGGGCTTGAGCGTCCGGATGAGCTTCATCGCCGGCGTCAGCGCGTAGCGACCCCTGAAGGCTTGTATCAAACCGATGGCCTGGTGTGGCTGGATGGCCGGACTGTCCCCCAGCGTCAGGTGCACCGTGTCCACGCCAGCGTCCAGCCTCGGGCAGCGCAGCCGCCGCAGCGCGATCTTGATCGAGATCACGTCCCTGAGCGAGTCCACCTCGGGCGGCGGCGCGCCGAAGCGATCGACCAGCTCGGTGTAGAGGTCGGCCAGCTCCTCCTCCGAGCGCGCCAGCGACAGGCGCTTGTAGAAGAGCAGCCGCAGCGAGATGTCGTGGATGTAGGTGTCCGGCAAGAAGGCCGGGATCGGGATGTTGACCTCTGGCTCGATCTCCCGCTGTACCTCCTCGCCCTTGACCTCGTGGATGGCCTCCTCAAGCAGCTCGGAGTAGAGCTCCAGGCCGACGGAGGCGATGTTGCCGGACTGCTGCGGCCCCAGGATGTTGCCCGCGCCCCGGATCTCCAGATCGTAGGAGGCCACGTGGAAGCCGCTGCCCAGCGCCGTGAAGCGCTCGATGACCTCCAGGCGCTCCTGGGCGATGGCCGTCATCTTCCCCTTGCCCCGGACCATCAGGTAGCAATAGGCCCGCCGCGACGAGCGGCCGATCCGACCCCGCAGCTGGTAGAGCTGCGAGAGGCCGAAGGTGTCGGCCCGATCGATGAGCATCGTGTTGGCGTTGGCGATGTCCAGGCCCGACTCGATGATCGTGGTGCACAGCAGGACGTTGAACTCGCCCTTGACGAAGCGCAGCATGACCTCCTCCAGATCGCCCTCCTTCATCTGGCCGTGGCCGACGCCGATGCGCGCCTCCGGGACGATCTCGCGCAGCGAGGCCGCCACCTCCTGGATGGTCTCGACCCGGTTGTGGACGAAGTAGACCTGCCCGCCGCGGCCAAGCTCCCGCATGATCGCCTCGCGGATCACGTTGTCGCCGTAGCGGGCGATGTGGGTTCGGACGGCCAGTCGCCCCGGCGGCGGCGAGGCGATGATGGACATGTCCCGGATGCCCAGCAGGGACATCTGGAGCGTGCGCGGGATGGGCGTCGCGGACATGGTGACGCAGTCGACCTGGGACTTGAGCGCCTTGAGCTTCTCCTTGTGGCCGACCCCGAAGCGTTGCTCCTCGTCCACGATGAGCAGGCCGAGATCCCGAAACCCGACGTCCTTGGAGAGCAGGCGGTGGGTGCCGATCAGGATGTCGACCTTGCCGACCCTGGTCTCCTCGATGATCTGGGCGATGTCCTTGCGCGACCTGAAGCGGTTGATGGCCTCGACGCGCACGGGGTAGCCTGAAAAACGAGCCCTGAAGGAGGCCAGGTGTTGCTCGCACAGGACGGTCGTGGGCACGAGCACCCCGACCTGCTTGCCGGCCAGCACGGCCAGGAAGGCCGCCCGCATGGCCACCTCGGTCGTGCCGAAGCCCACGTCCCCGCAGATGAGCCGATCGGCGACCGTGGCCCGGCTCATGTCGGCCAGCGTGTCCTCGATGGCGGTGAGCTGATCGGGGGTCTCCTCGAAGGGGAAGGCCGCCTCGAACTCGTTGAAGTAGGCGTCCGGGGGCGGGAACTGGACGCCGGGCAGCGTCTGGCGCCGGGCGTAGAGGGCGATGAGGTCGACGGCGAGCTTCGTCAGCTCGGCCTTGACCTTCTCCTTGATCTTCTCCCAGGCCGCCCCCCCCATCTTGTCCAGCCGGGCGTTCTTGTCCCCGCCGATGAACTTCTGCACGCGCCCGAGCTTGTAGACCGGCAGGTAGAGCTTGTCGCGGCCGGAGTACTCGATGAGGAGGAAGTCGTTGGGCACGCCGCCGACCGTCATCTTGTGCAATCCCGCGTACTTACCGATCCCGAACTCCGTGTGGACGACGAGGTCGCCGGGCGAGAGGTCGCGGAAGGAGGAGATCGAGGCGGTCTCCTGGAAGGTCCGCGTCGAGGCGCGGCGGGTGGCCTTGTGGCCGAAGACCTCGTGGCCCGCGACCAGGGCGGCGCTGATGGCCGGCGAGCGGAAGCCCTCGGAGAGCACGCCGGTCACGACGCCGATCGTCGAGCAGGGCGGGTTGACCCGCATGAGGGGGTCCAGCGGGCTCTGGAGGAGCTCGGCCTTCTGGCCGTAGCTGCCCAGGAGCTGGAGCATGCGCTGGCTCTCGCCGGTGGTCTCGCAGACGAAGGTGATCCTCCCGTAGCGCTCTCGCCAGATCGGCATCATCTCGGCGAGGGCGTGGACGGCGCCCTCGGCGCCTTGCTTCTCCTTGCGGACGCGGACGACGTCGAGGTTGGAGCGGACCTTGAAGCGGATCTCCTGGCTGCCCTCGATGGTGTCGATGAGGAGGGTTTCGAAGCGGATCGTCTGGGGCCTGCTGGCCAGCCAGGCCTTGATCTCGTCGATGGAGAGGTAGAAGGCCTCGGGCTCGAAGGTCAGGCGCTGCTCCTGGCGGCGGCGGGCGTACTCGTCGGCGCGGCTGGTCCAGAGGCGCGCGAGCTGATCGTCGCACTGATCGGGCTCGATGAGCACGGTCAGGGCGTCGTCGGGCAGGAGGTCGAAGACGGCGCCGAGCTGGTCGTAGAAGGCCGGCAGCAGCGTCTCGATGCCGAGGAAGTGGACGCCGGCCTGGATGTCGTCCAGGACGCGGCTGACGGCCTTGCTGGGGACCTCGCAGCGGTCGCCGAGGGCGCGCAGCTTCCCTCGGGCGCAGGCCAAAGTGCGGTCATTGCACAGGATTTCGCGCACGGGGAAGATGAAGGTCTCGCCGAGGGCCTCCTGGGTGCGCTGGCTGGCGGGGTCGAAGGTCTTGATCGAGGTCACCTCGTCGCCCCAGCGCTCGATGCGCACGGGGGTGGGATCGAGGGGGGACCAGATGTCGACGATGTCGCCGCGGATGGCGAAGGTCCCCCGGTCTTCGACGAGGGACACGGCGGAGAAGCCGCAGTCGGTCAGGGATCGGCGCAGGGCGGCGTTGGAGACCTCCTGGCCGACGGCGACGCTGTCGGAGAGCTCGAGCAGGACCTCGGCGGGGACGGTGCGCCGGGCCAGGGCGCTGACGGGCAGGACGATGAGGTCGCCGCCGAGGTCCATGTGGAGGCAGAAGAGCGCGGCCATGCGCTCGAAGGTCAGATCGCGGTCTGGGCTCACGTCGCCGTAGGGCGAGGTGCCGGTGGTGGGGACGGCGAGCACCTCGCGGCCGAAGGGGGTGGCGGCGAAGACGGCGATGTCGCCGGCGAGCTGCTGGGCGTCCTTGAGGGTCGGGACGATGGCGACGATGCGCTGGCCGGTCTTGCGGTGGAGCTGGGTCAGGAGCATGCCCTGGAGGCCGGAGGGGGCCCCGGTCACGCGCAGGGTCTTCGCGCCGGCGTCGAGGGCCGCGACGAGCTCGTCGAGGGGGTAGCCGGCCATCAGCTCCACGTCCCCGAGGCCGTCCCAGGGTCCGTGGATGATCTCGTCGGCGCCGCGCTCCCCGTCCTCGTCGACGGCCAGCGCGCGGCCGGCGGCCGGCTGGGGCGCGGGGGCGTCGAAGGGGCGCGAGATCAGCTCCTCCTGGGAGCCGACCTGGGCGCGCCTCCTGGGGGTCGCGACCTCTTCGGTTTGGGGCGGGGGGTTCTGCTTCATGGTCGGCCTCGATCTGGGGGGTCAAATGGTCAGCTACAATGGCGCAGAGCGCCTGGGGGCGCAAGGGGCGCCCGCGCGGGTGGGGGGCAACTCCCCTTCCTGTCCTCCCCCTCGTTTCACTCCCCCTCCTGTCCTCCCCCGAGGGGCGCTGCCCCCGTTTCACAAGGGGGAGGGACGCTCGCGGTTCGGACACGGCGGATCGGCGGGTCGGCGTTGTTGGGTGGGTGTGCGGTCCTTTCGACGACCGACGGGTTTGCCGAACCGCCCGCCGCCGACGGGTTTGCCGAACCGCCCGCCGCCGACGGGTTTGCCGAACCGCCCGCCGCCGACGGGTTTGCCGGACTCTGATCGGGTCCGGCTGCACGCCGCGGCTACTCTGTTTCGCCCCTGCCGGGGCTCTAAAGTGCTGTCCCGTCTCGGTGAAATCGCAAGGCCAAGGAGGCTTGCAGCTCCGAGGCGCCAGACAACAATCGACCGATTGGCCTTGTCGCTTCGTTGTCCTATCCCCTCCCGCCCCATCGGGGCGGCTCGCTAACTAGAGCCCCGGAGGGGCGAAACAGAGTAGCCGCGGGTGCAGCCGCGACAGCGGCAAACCCGTCGGTCCCCGGAAGGACCGCACGCCCACCCAACAACGCCGACCCATCAGGATCGACGTGTCCGCCCAACAACGCCGACCCGCCGTGATCGACGTGTCCGCCCAACAACGCCGACCCATCATGATCGACGTGCCCACCCAACAACGCCTTTGCGATTGCCTTGTGGGGGAGAGGCGCGGGGGTTTTTCTGGGGCGTGGGGTGTCGTAAGATGGCGCGGCTGCGTCTGGGGCGCGGCGTTTGCGGAGATCCTGTGTTGGATAGAGCGGGTGAGGGGATCGTGTTGTTGCGCGGCGGGTTGAGGGTGTGGGCGGCGGTCTTGGTGGTGGTGTGCGGGCTGCTGGGGGGCTGCGGCGAGGAGGTGGAGGAGGCGGGGAATGCGTCCGATCTTCACGCCGTGGCGAGCGTGCTGGAGATGGAGGGGCCGACGGGGCCGCTGGTGAAGGCTCAGCTGATCATCTTCAAGGTCCAGGGCGGGGTGAAGAGCTTCGTGGAGGACGCCGACGAGGTGACGATGAGCTTCGACGGCCTGGAGTCGCCCACCGGGGTGTTGGAGATGGACTCGCAGCGGGTCCGTCTCAAGGCGCCCGAGGGTGGCGAGGCGATCACGACGACCTTCTACCAGCTCGACAGCGTCCAGGAGCAGCGCCTGGTCTACAAGCCGGGGACCTTCTATCAGGTGACCTTCCGGGTGGACGGGGTGCGGCACAACATGTTCGTGACGACGCCCGAGGCGCAGAACGAGATCAGCAAGGCCAGCGAGGAGGCGATCAACAAGAAGCTGGAGTTGGTGTCGTCCTCGAACTTTGACGCGGGGATCATCCAGGTGGACAGGCTGGTCAGCATGGACACGACCTTCGTGTCGTATCCGTATGACGAGCCCTTCCTGACCTCGGTGCAGGACGTCATCGACACGCTGGGGCAGCTTTCGAAGGAGACGGGGTCGCTGTTGACGGTGCCGCCGGAGGCCTTCAGGCGAGAGGGGACGCACCGGGTGATCTTCGTGGGGCTGTCGGCGGTGGTGGGGGGTTCGGAGAACATCTCTCCGGGTCTGGGGAGCTTCTCGGGGATGTTCGCGGGGCGGTCGGCGCAGTTGGACGTGAACGTGCGCTGAGATCGGCCTTTGTGAGTGGACTGAGCGCGTGTTATAAGCGCAACAGGACGAAGGGTCATTCGGGGTTCTGGTCTCCCGGTGTGCGTTGGAAGGCGTTCCCCGGCGAGAGCGGTCTGGACGGGCGATGCACGAATCACAAGAAGAATCTCTGGTCGGTCGGCGTCTCTTCGGGGAGTACACGATGACGCGCAAGCTGGGGGAGGGCGGCATGGGCGCCGTGTACCTGCTCCAGCACGACAGCATCGACCAGAAGATCGCGGTCAAGGTCTTGCACGGTCGGACAGCGCACCAGGACGAGATGGTCAAGCGCTTCTACCGCGAGGCCAAGTCCATCAGCGCGCTGAACCACCCGAACGTGACGCGCCTGTTCATCTTCGGGAGGTCAGAGGACGGGCTGATCTATCTTGCGATGGAGTTCGTCGACGGGGTCTCGCTGCGGGAGGGCTGCGCGGGCGGCGCGATGGACGAGCTTCGGGCGATCCGGATCATGAAGCAGGTCCTGAGCGCGCTGTCGGAGGCCCATCACACCGGGATCATCCACCGGGATCTGAAGCCTGACAACATCATGTTGACGAAGTACCGGGGGCAGCGGGACTTCGTCAAGGTGCTGGACTTCGGCATCGCCAAGGTCAAGGACAAGAACGTCCCCAACGAGCAGAAGTTGACGCAGGCGGGGGTGGTGTACGGGACGCCGGAGTACCTGTCGCCGGAGCAGGCGCAGGCGCTGGAGCTGGATCAGCGCAGCGACATCTACTCTCTGGGGTGCATCCTCTACGAGATGATCACCGGTCAGGTGCCCTTCAGCGCGGTCACGGCGGTCACGGTGCTGACCATGCACGTCTTCGAGGAGCCGCGGCCGCCCAGCAGCGTGAACAGGGCCTGCTCGCCGGAGATGGAGAAGATCATCTTGCGGGCGATGGCCAAGAAGCGCGAGCAGCGCTACGGCTCGGCCGATGAGTTCTTCGACGCGCTGGTGGTCCGCGAGCGGCAGCTTGATCCGACGGGCAAGGGCGAGGTGGTCCTGCCGGGTGCGGATCTGGTCAAGAGCAGCCAGGTCTTGACGGTGGACGACGTCAAGAAGCAGACGCTGGCCCGGACCCAGGTCTTGAACGCGTCCGCAGGGCGAGAGCAGAGCGCCGGGGGAGCCGTGGCGCCGAGCAAGTCGGCCAACGAGGAGGACAAGCGGGACGCGATGATGCGCAAGATGCTCATCGCCGGGATCATCTTCGCCTTCCTCCTGCTGGTGGTCCTCGTGGTGGGCATCTACATGGTCTGGCTGTATAAGTCGGGCGGCGGGTAGAGGGCCAGGCCGCCCCCCCGCGTCTCTCTTGAATCAATCCTGGAGCAATCGTGGCAGTCCTGTTTGAGTTGCACAATGTGCGCAAGCGCTACGGATCCTTCGAAGCCCTCAAGGGGATCACGGTCTCGGTCGAGGAGGGCACGATGGGCCTCCTTGGGCCCAACGGGGCCGGCAAGTCGACCCTGATCAAGGCGCTGCTGGGGCTGCTGCCCTTTGATGAGGGTCAGGCGACGGTGCTGGGGCATCGGCTGCCCGAGGCGGCGCAGCTGATCCGGCGCGACGTGGGCTACATGCCGGAGAACGACTGCTACCTGCCGAGGATGACGGCGGTGCAGTACGTCACCTTCGCCGGTCGGCTGTGCGGGATGCCTCGGCGGGACGCCTTCCAGCGGGCGCACGAGACGCTGCACTACGTGGGGCTGGGCGAGGCGCGCTACAGGCGGCTGGGGACATTTTCGACGGGGATGAAGCAGCGGGTGAAGCTGGCCCAGGCGCTGGTGCACGGCCCGAAGCTGGTCTTGCTGGACGAGCCGACCAACGGCCTCGACCCCGACGGTCGGGATCAGATGCTGGCGCTGATCATGGACGTGGCCAGGCGGGGCGTCTCGGTGATGCTCTCGACGCACATCCTGTACGACGTGGAGCAGACCTGCGAGCGGGCCATCCTGCTCAACCACGGCGGCCTGGTGCACTACGGCACGATCACGTCGATGAAGGACGACAAGCGCAACAATTACGAGATCAAGGTGCGCGAGGGCGCCGACCGGATGGCGGCGTCGCTCAAGGCGCGGGGTGCGACCATCGAGGAGGATCGAGGCGCGCTGCTGGTGGTGGCGCTGCCCGAGGGGCAGACGACGACCTCGATCCTGCAGGCCGCGGTCGAGGCCAAGGTGCAGATCCGGCACATGGTGCCCTACGATCTGACGCTGGAGACGGCCTTCCTCAACATCATTGGCCAGGAGCGTGAGTCCGAGGCGCAAGCCTCTGCGGCCAAGGAGTCCTAGGACATGGCGATCCGAGATCAGGGTTACACGCCCTACGATGGGGATCTGAGCAAGGGCACGGCCCCCGCGCTGGTGATCGCGACCACGGGGCTGTCGCTCTACTGGGGATACCTGCGCACGAAGCTCTTGTTCATCGTCTTGATGATCATGCCGGTGCTCTTTCTGGTGATCAGCTTCGCCGAGCGGGTCTTTACGAAGATGTTCATGGGGGGGGCGGGGGCCGAGGCGGACAAGATCAACGGCTTCTACGAGTACGCCTTTGGCTACATCGAGATCTGGATGCTGGCGATCCTGCTGGCGGCGGCCGGCTGCGGGGTGGTGGCCGACGACATGCGGCACCGGACCATCCAGCTCTACTTCTCCAAGCCGATCACGCGCCTGGACTACGTGGGGGGCAAGTTCCTGTCGCTGGTGATGCTCGGCGGGCTGGTGACGCTGCTGCCGATGGTGATCATTGGCCTTGTGCGGATGGTCGTCTTCTTGCCCTCGACGAGCTTCAAGGGGGTGGCGGCCAACATCGCCCTGCTGGGGCTCTTCAACGTCATCCTGCTGGTCTTCATGAGCCTCGTGGTCATGGCGCTGAGCTGCCTGACGTCGAGGCGCGGCTACGTGGTGCTGGCCTTCCTGGGGACCATCCTCGTGCCCAGCGTGATCTCGACCATCACGTCGCTGGTGCGCAAGGGCGAGCCGTGGACGGATCTGTTGAGCCTGGTGGGCTCGCTGGCCGTGGGGCTCAAGGTGATGGTGGGCTACGAGGGGGTGCCTCAGCCGGGCGAGCTTCAGGCCGCGGGGCTTCCGGAGTACATGAGCTGGGCGCCGTGGGTGGTCGTCGCGACGGTCGCCCTGGGCGCGTGCGCGATCATCCACTGGCGCACGGGCAAGCTCGAAGGGATCGCATAGGGAGGGGCCGCGAGTGTCTCAAGAGCCTGTCATCAAGGTCATGAACCTGTCGCGCTGGTACGGGCAGGTGATCGGGATCAACGACATCAGCCTGGAGATCCAGCCCGGCGTCACGGGGCTGCTTGGCCCGAACGGGGCCGGCAAGTCCACCCTGATGAAGGTCATGACGGGTCAGCTGCGGCCCTCCAAGGGGGCGGTGCGGATCTTCGGCTACCCGGTGTGGAACAACCCGCTGGTGCTCAACCGCATCGGCCTGTGCCCGGAGCAGGACGCCTTCTACGAGGACATGTCCTCCTTCGCCTTTGTCACCTATCTGGCTCGCCTGCATGGCTTTTTGGTCCACGACGCGGAGAAGGTCGCGACGCGGGCCCTTGAGATCGTCGATCTCAAGTCGCGGATGATGGACCCCATCCGGACCTACTCCAAGGGCATGCGCCAGCGGACGAAGCTGGCCCAGGCCATCGCCCACGACCCGGATGTCCTCTTCCTCGACGAGCCGCTGACGGGCACGGACCCCATCGGGCGGCGGCGGATCATCGACTTGATCCTTGAGCTCAGCGGCCGGGGCAAGACGGTCGTCGTCTCCAGCCACGTGCTCCACGAGGTGGAGTCGATGACCAGCAACATCCTGCTGGTCAACAAGGGCCGCGTGATCGCCGACGGGGACATCTTTCAGATCCGCGAGATGATCGACAACCACCCCCACACCGTCTACATCGACGCGGACGAGCCCAGAGCGCTGGCCCGGCTCCTGGTCGACGCCAAGGACGTCCTGTCGATCCAGTTCGACGGCGGGGGCCTGCTCGTCTCGACCAACGACCCTGCGGCCTGTTACATGCGCATCCCTGCGCTGGCGCTGGAGCACGGCATCGAGATTCGGCGCTTGACCAGCCCCGACAACAACCTCGAGGCCGTCTTCAAGTACCTGACCGAGATGGGCTACCAGCAACGCGCTGGCGCCTGAGCCCACCCACGGAGCACCTCCATGTCCACGGCGACCAAGGCCACACGGCAGATCTCGTTTGGCAGCCTCCTGCAGACGATCTTCATGACCCAGACGCGGACGACCTTGACCTCGCGCAAGGCCATCGCCCTGATCTGCGTCAACCTCCTGCCCATCGTCGGGGCCGTCTTCTACCTGTTGAGCGATGGCAAGAGCGGCCTGGACATCTACAAGGGGCTCGTGGAGTTCGTCGTCTTTACGCTCCTGTTGCCCTTGACCTGCCTCTTCAACGGGGGGCCCGCCGTCGTCGAGGAGATCGAGGGGCGCACGATCACCTACCTCTTCTTGCGGCCGGTCTCCAAGCCCGCGATCTTCCTGGGCAAGATGTTCTCGGCGGTGGTTTCGTCCGTCTTGCTGGTCATCGTGCCGATGATCCCGCTCTTCTTCATCTGCATGGCCGCGGGCGGCAGCGTGGACGAGAGCCTGAAGCTCTTCTTCCAGACGCTCGTCAGCGGCACGGTGGGGTGCGTGGCCTACACGGCCTTCTTCGCGGCCCTCGGCGCGCTCTTCGCCCGCAGCCTCCTGGCCGGGATCCTGTACTGGGCCGTGGTGGAGTGGGGGATGAGCTTCGTGCCGATCCTGGAGTTCGCCACCCTGAAGTTCCACCTGCGCAACGCCGGCAACCTCATCGATGCGGGGCACATGGGCATGCTCGACAAGATGGTCCTGGGCGACAACCCTGTCGTCGTCCCGATCTGGGCCAGCTTCGCCGTCCTGCTCGGGCTGGCGACCCTCGTCACCGCCGTCGGCGCCTGGGTCTTCAACGACAGGCAGTACCTCGTCTGACCTGCCCGCGTCCCCACTTGATCGTCCATCCGACGGACCTGGAGTCCAATGCCTACCAAAAAACATCTTTCGGAGAAGGACTTTACAGATCGCTGCCTCGTGGCTCTGGCGCAGGGCGGCTTCATCGGGGTGAGCCGGGAGGCGCTGACGATCAAGATCAGCCGCAGCGGCTACAAGGGCGTCGTCGAGCTTCGAAACATCTACCAGGCCTACCTGCTGGAGTCGCCCGGCGCCGCCGAGAAGATGCTGCGGGCCTTCGTCAAGGATCTGCAAAGCTCGCTGGCCGAGGCCGACAAGGCCCGCAGCGAGCTCTCCGGCGCGCAGAGCCTGGAGCTGCTGCGCCCCATGCTCAAGCGCGAGTCCGCATCAGGCGAGGGCGAGTTGAAGACCCCCTTTGGCCCTGAGGTCTCGGTGGTCTATGCGGTGGACCTGCCGACCGCGTGGCGCTTCGTCGATCGAGACACCGCCGCCTCGTGGTCGATGAGCCAGGAGGAGATCCACGCCAGAGCGGTGGACAACCTCCTGGAGCAGACGCGGGCGCTGGAGCCTGTCGTGCTCCCGGGATCGCCCTCGATCAGGATGTACCAGACGGGGGACGGGTTCGACGCCGCCCGCGCGCTCATCCTGGATCGCCTCCACCCCGAGGCGCAGGCCTTCACCTTCACGGCGCCGAACCGCGACCAGCTGCTCTACGTGGCGACGGCCACCACGGCGCGGCTGCCGAGGGTCTTCCTGGAGGCGCTGCGCCAGCAGGCCGAGCAGGATTACCACACCCTCGACAACGCCCTGTCGCCGCACCTGTGGCGGTGGCGTCGGGGCGAAGCCAGCCCCAAGATCCTGCGCTGAGGACCGCCCCTGTCCGCCTGGGTTGACGCGCGGGCCGTCGATCACGGGCCCTCGGTCGCGGCGCCGGACTCTTTGGTTGATGACGCCAGGGAGGTGACTAGCTTGGTGGGGCGCGGCGCCCTGACGCTCAGGGTCCTGGCCGCGCGCGGGCTCGGAGCGATGAAGGGGGTGTGATGGAGACTCGATCCAAGTTTGAGAAGTCGGACATCCAGGCCGCCAAGCGCGAGGTCATCAAGCTTGGGCAGGACCAGGGCTACCTGGACGAGGAGACGATCATGGCCTCGCTCCCGGTGGCCTACATGCTGCCCGACGAGATGGAGACCTTCCTGTTCACGCTGGAGATGATGGAGATCGAGGTGCGCCTCAAGGACGGATCGAACTTCGAGCGGGCCGCGCGGCTGCGGATTGTAGGGCGAGAGACGGACTGAGCGGCCCGGAGAGGGAAGAGGGTCAGAGCGACGAAGGCCCCTGGAGGTTGTCTCCAGGGGCCTTCGTCGCTCTGAGCGCTGGCGTCGAGAGGTCGCGCGCTGAGGCGCGCCTCAGCGCAGCTCAGTTGTCGAAGCGCTTCTCGCCAAACCAGCGGCCGGTGAATCGGCTGACGTCCGCGGGGTCATCCGAGAACTGCAGCTGGGAGTTCCAGAGGCAGCGCAGGTTGCCGTGGTCGGGGTGATCGAGGTCGCGGCCCATCTCCTTGAACTTGGGGGTGTGGGAGAGGTTGGGCGGCTCGGGGGCGCCGTACTCGTCGGCCTCGCGCTCGTAGAGGGCGCAGGGCTGGTCGGGCGGGGTGCCGATGGTGAAGTTGTCCGACGAGAGGTTGAGCTGGGTGAGCTGGGCGCGCAGGACATTGCTGACCTCGTCGATGGCGACATCGCAGATGCTCTCGAAGACGTTGGAGTCGAAGAGCTCCGCGCAGACGATGAAGCGCCGCAGCAGGGCGTTGATGGAGTCGATGGTGGAGTCAAAGAGCAGGGGCAGGGCGACCTTCTCGATCAGGTAGGCGACGATCTCGCCGTAGTTGAAGCTGATGGTGTGGTCGTCGACGGCCAGCTCATGGAACCAGATGCGCCCGGTGCTGGGGTCAAAGCGAGGGTTGATGTTGATCGAGCCGTTGAAGATGGCCTCGATGGGGGTCAGCCCCGCGTCGCCGAAGGGGATGAAGGCGTCGCCGCACTCGGGGTTGTCCTGGAACTCCTGCTCGCTGTCGCAGTTGAGGCGCCAGCGGTAGCCGAAGTTGAAGTAGTTGAGCTGGGCGCCGTTGATGATGCCGTTGGGCTGGATGCTGTTGGCGGGGATGATGATGTTGCCTTCGAGGTGGAAGTTGCGGATGACCTCGGAGATGTCGGCGCCCCCGGTCAGGATGTTGCGGACGGTCTCGTTGGCGCCAAAGGCGCTGGCCAGCAGGTCCTCCGCGATGCCTTCGAGGACGGTCTGGATGGAGCCGACGTCAAAGCCGAACTGCTCCTCAAGGAAGTCGACCAGGAGGGCGATGAGGGTGCCCTCGGGATCCCCGAAGAAGTCCAGGATGGGGTTGAGGATGTTCTGGACGTTCTCGGGCAGCGCCTCACCGAGGTTGAAGCGGCTGGTGATGGCCCAGGTCCCGGCGACCTCCGGCAGGATGTCGACCAGCTCGATGACGATGGGCTCGGGGTTCTGGCCGTCGGCGATGGCGGGGCGGCTGTCATTGCAGCCGAAGGAGCCGATGACCTCGACGGTGTCGGACTCGGCGGCGAAGGCCGAGGCCACGGCGGTGTAGCGGGTGCCGTTGTTGAGGTTGGTGAAGGTGAAGTTCATCGGGAAGCCCTGGGCGTCGGGGCGGCGCTTCTCGCTGCGGAAGGCCGTGCCGGGGCGCAGGGGGTTGAAGTTCTCGCACTTGTCGGGCATCTCGAAGAGCGAGACCTTGATGTTGTTGTTGGTGTAGCGCCGACCGCCGGCGTAGTTGACGGTCACGCGGTAGGAGGCGAAGTCCTTGCTCTCGACGTTGACGACGAAGCGGATGGGCTCGACGGCGTCGTCGTTGGCGGCCGAGGCCTCGACCTCGAAGCTGGCCTCTCGCGCCGCGCTCAGGACCTGGACGGCGGCCACGCCGCTGCCGTCGGTCGTGCTCTGGGAGGCGTCCAGGGCCGAGCCCTCGCCGTTGCCGAGCACGGCCCAGTTGATGTTCTGGTTGGCCAGCGGAGCGCCGTCGACGCCGATGTAGCGGATCTTGAGGTCGACGCGCGAGTTGGCCGCCAGCCCGACCGTTCGATCCGAGACGTGCTCAAGGATCGCGTTGCCGGGGACGTTGTTGCCGGGGTTGTTGGCGTTGTTCGCCGGCGTGTTGTTGGTCCCAGGTGCCGCGGGCGCGGCGTCGTCGCCGCAGGCCGCGTTCAGGGCCAGCGCGGCCAGCGCCATCCAAAGCGCCGCGCCGCCCAATCTCAAAGGTCTGGACATGTTCGTTCTCCTTGCGTTGGACTCAAGAAGGGTGGACCCTTCACTCTGCTCATGTTGAGACCGTCATCCTGGGGGCAGATCGCGCCACGTCGCGGTCTTCGGCATGATATCCCTCGGCCGAGGGGCAGTCAAAGCTCAATAGGTGATCGACAAGGTGGCGCCCGTCGGCGCGACGTCGACGCGCACCCTGGACGGTGAGCCCTGGCCGCCAGACGGGGAGGCGGGCGCCCCTGTGTCCTCCGAAGAGACCCAGTTGAGGATGACCCCGGAGAGGATGGCCGCGATCCCGACCCCGAAGAGGACGTTGGCGGTCAGCTGCTTCGTCTCCCCCGAGCTGATCAGCGCCTCGACCGCCGCCTTGTCGCGGGGCTGGGACTGGATTTCGGCCTGGGTGGTGTCGGCCAGCAGCGCGAAGAGCCCGCCCGTCACCATCAGCGCGCCGCCGCCCGCCACCGCGTAGAAGCCGATGTCCCCGCTGAAGAAAGGCTCGCCCTGCGTCTGCTCCTCCTTGCCGATGTCGTCGAGCTTGACCTCGACCTGAGGGGTGATGACCGCGACCGGCTTCGGGATCGTCAAGACCTCGATGACGGCCTCGTCCAGGAAGTCCACGTCGCGGACGCCCTCCAGCACCGAGGGTGCCGCGCGCAGGAACTCGCGCTTGAGCACGTCGTGGAGCGCCACGTCGACGGTGATGAAGCCGCCGTCCTTGATCATCCGCACCACGATCAGCCTGTCGATCGTCGCATCGGCCACCAGGGGGAAGAGGCACGCGGCGTCCTTGCACCGGGTGATCTCCTTCCAGACCTTGTTGCCCACCGCCTTCTGGAGCTCCTTGTCAGTCACCCCCTCGTAGCCGTCGAAGACCGAGACGCGCTCCACCAGGGCCTTCATGAGCGTGTCTTGATCCCGCCGTGACACCTTCGAGGCCTCGACGACGAAGGTCCAGGTCCTCAGCAGCGGCTCCTCGGCCTCGAAGGTGAAGTCGTCCCCCAACGCCTCGCCCGAGATCGCCACCGACGCCGTCATGAACACGGTCAACGCGATAAAGTTGATGATCTTCATGAGGTTTTTCGCCTCCGCCGCAACCAGGGGAAGAGGGGCGCCGCCAGCACCAGCAGCGCCCACGGAGTGCCTCTCGGCGCCGCGGTGGAGCTGCACAGGCAGTCGTCGCCGCGCGGCGCGGGGGTGGCCTCGGGGTCGGCGCCCGGCTCATCCTCGGGCGACTGCCCCGCGTCGGGCTCGCGGTCAGGCTGGACCTCCGGCTCGCTGGCGTCGGGCTCGCCCGCATCCGGCTGGCCCGCGTCCGGCTCCGGGTCGGCCTGCGCGCAAGGGTCCTCGCCGGGGTCGGGCGGCTCCTGGCGGCAGACGAGCAGCGGGTTGTTGACGGTCTGGATGTTGCGGCACGACCAGCCGCAGGGGCAGTCGGCGTTGGTCTCGCAGCCCTCGGTGCAGAAGCCCCCCGAGAAGTTCGGCTCGGTGAAGAGACATCGGCCGCTGCAGAAGAGATCCTGGGCGCTGCAGAAGTCGCCGAAGGTCCCCCGCACCTCGCCGCAGATGTTGACCGTCTGGCCGTGGGCCTCGCTCGTGTAGGGCTCGCAGAGCTCCCGCTCGCGGCAGTCGCCGTCGACCTGGCACTCGTCCTGCGTTGTCCAGTAGACCTCGCAGATGCCGATCTTGTCGTCCCGGCCCAGGGTGCGCTGGCTGCCGTCGGGGAGGTAGGCCGCGAACATGGTGCCAAGGTTGTCGGTGCGCGTGTGGTTGAGCCCCAGGAAGTGGCCGAGCTCATGGGTGATGACGGATAGGGGATCGAGCACCCCGATGTTCTGGATGCCGGCCCCGCCGACTACCCATCGGAAGTCCACGCCGTTGAAGGCGATGTCGATCAGCGGCCGCTCCCGCTCAGGCGTCTCCGGGTTGTCGAAGTTGTAGATGATCGTCGCCCCGGCCGACATCGAGCCGTAGATCCAGCGCTCATCCTCCTCGATCCACTCCAGCACCTGGGTCTCGTTGATCTCGATCAGGGCCTCGGTCCGGCCCTGATAGTCAAAGGCGACCTCGCTGCAGGCCACCCGCTCCCACTCCTCGAAGGACTCAAGGACGATGGCCTCGAGATCGTCGACCGTCAGGTTGTTGATCCCGCTGTTGTGCAGAAAGACGGGGATTGGCCTGAGCTCCTCGGGCCACTGGACGCCGTTGGGGACGAAGGCGCCTGCGCCAGAGGGTGAGGCCGCGACCCCAAGGGCGACGACCGCGGCAGCGACAAGCCTGCGCCTCATCGGCTCCCCTCCGCCCGAGCCTTGATGAAGGCCCTCAGATCCTCGGCGTCGAAGTCGCCCTGCCACTCCCCGCCGGTGCAGACCGGCGCCCCGGTGGCAGACAGGTGCTGGCCGTGGAGATCGCGGCGGAAGACCGCGCGGCCCCCCTGGCGCGTCAGTTCGAAGTGGCCCTGGCCCAGCCCGAGAGGGAGCCAGTAGGTCTTCGAATCGTCGAAGGCGCCTGTCGGCAGCGCCTCCAGGAGCAGCAGGACCGAGGCGCCCGCGCGCAGCGTCGGCATGCCCTCGATCAGGGCCTGCTGGCCTCCGGGGAGCTTGCCGCCGGGGACCCGGACGGTGATCCGATCGGGGCTCGACCCCTTGAGCCGCGCGCTGACCAGGACCTCGTAATCGGTCACGATCCCCGGAGCGCGCGACACCTTGACGGGGGTCGCCGACAGGACGCGGCCCTCGACGATGAGCGGGGAGCCGTCGACCAGCGTCGGGATGCCGGCCAGCTGGACGGTGGTCGCCAGGGCCGCCGCGCCAAAGGCCAGGAGCGCGAAGGCGGCGGCGAGCGCAAAGGTGAGTGGTCTTGACGCCATGCGCATGCGAGGGGTCCTTCGGGGAGGAGAGTCCAGTCACCCCACGTTTCTACCACCCACCCGCCGCGCGCTTCAAGGAAGAGGCTGGCGATCCCCGCCACGACAAGCACGAGGGGAGGCAATACGAGGTCCTCGATTGACCCGATGAGCGCCAGGGGCTAGATTCATCTTCGACTGTCATCGCCCGAAACGATAAATGATCTGGAGCCTTACAATGATACGCGTTGGACTCTCGCCCAGGTTGCTGATCCCTTCAATCGCTCTGGGCTTGTTGTTGATGGGGGCGCCGGCGCTCTCGCAGACGGCGACCTTGCAGAACGACGGCTGGGTGGACAACACCGCGGCGGGCTTCGAGGGCGGCTTCATCACCGGCGAGATCGGCGCCTCGGTCTTCCACGCCGAATCCCAGGACGACTACCCGGTCACGCTCCAGAAGGTGCGCTTCCTCTTCGGCGGCGAGGGCCAGGGGGAGATGTACCCGATGCGGATCAAGGTCTGGAACGACAACGGCGGCGCGGAGCCCGGCGCTCAGGTCTTCGACGAGGAGTTCCAGCTCACCTCCAGCACGATGGCCTTCAACGAGGTCGACCTGAGCCAGGCCGGGCTGGTCTTCACGGGCCCCTTCCGCGTGGGCATCGAGTTCGTCCACGCCGGCTTCCCTGGCCTGGCTCGCGACGACGACGGCGCCAACAACTTCCCCGGCCGCAACCTCATCTACGCCATCGAGCCCATCACCATGACGCCGCTGGGCTGGGTTCAGTCGGCGGCCTTTGGCGTCGCGGGCGACTGGATCATCCGCGCGGACGTCCAGATCTCGGGGGCCAACCCGGAGCCCGAGCCCCAGCCCGAGCCCGAGCCCCAGCCCGAGCCCGAGGGGCAACCTGAGCCCGAGCCCGAGCCCGAAGGGGTGCCCGTCGTGTTGAACATCTCGGCGATCAACCCGACCGAGGGCTTCAACGATCAGGACACCGACGTGACGATCCTGGGCACGGGCTTTGGCCCGACGACGACCTTCCGCGTTGGCTCCAAGCCCATCCAGGACCTGCTCATCCAGTCCCCGACCGCGGCGCTGGGCGTCGTCCCGGCCGGGATCGTCCCCGGCACCTACGACGTCATCGTCAACGATCAGGCCGCCGGCACCCAGGCGCTGCTCAGCAGCGGCTTTACGGTCCTGGCGCCCAGCGTCCCGCCCGCCAAGGGCGGCGATTGCAGCACGATCGGGGCCGCCGCCCCCGCCTGGAGCGGGCTCGGCCTGCTCCTGCTGGGGCTCGTCGCCCTCGCGGTGCGCCGCCGCCGTTGATCCTTCCTGCTTGAACACCGGCGCGGACTTGGATACACCATGGTCCCCGCGCGCGGCCGCCTCCTGGCGACGAAGGCGCGCCCCAAGCCCTCATCGGAGAAATGGCGATGCGTGATCGAGTCCGTGGACATGGACGACGGGATCTCAAGATCTTCCTCATCCTCGCGTTGGTTCTCATCGCTTGCGCCTGCGAGGGCGCGGCGCAGGGCGATCCCAAGGATCAGGCGGCCAAGGGCGGCGCGAGCGCGGATCCTGGCGACGGCTCTCCGGTGGTGATCATCGACGGCGAGCCGATCACGCGCGCTCAGTTCGAGAATGAGCTCTTCGACCGCTTCGCGGAGAACCACCTGGAGGCCTTCATCGACGCCCGCCTCGTCGAGAAGAAGGCCGCGCAGATGGGCGTGGTCGCCGACGAGGCCAGGATCAAGGCCGAGGTGGAGAAGAACGTCGACACGCTGCTCAAGACGCGCTTCGGGGGCAATGAGGCGTCCATGCGCCAGGCGCTCACCGAGCGGGGCATGAGCCTGGAGGGGTGGCGCAAGGAGCTGGCCTCCAAGGCGCGCCAGGATCAGCTCATCGACGCGATGCTCAAGAAGACCCGCGGCCAGGACTCCGAAGGGGTCAAGCGGCAGTTTGAGCAGAAGTACGGCGAGGAGGGCGTCAAGTTCAGGGTCCGCCACATCTTGATCAGCACCAAGGTCATCAACACCCGCTTCTACAGCAAGGAGGAGTTCGAGGCCGAAAAGGTGAAGATCGACGGTGAGTTGAAGGCGACCGCGGCGACCATCCAGCAGCGCATCCAGGGCGGCGAGTCCTTCGAGACGCTGGCCAAGGAGTTCTCGGACGATTACACGGCCAGCCGCGGCGGCGATCTCGGGGAGGCCTGGAAGGGTCGCTTCGGCAACACCTTCGACGACGCCGCAGCGGCCCTGACCGTGGGCAAGGTCAGCGGCCTCGTGCAGGCCAAGAGGGGCTTCCACATCATCGAGGTGACGAAGATCAACGAGGGGGTCGAGTATCAGGGCAGCGCGATCCTGGTCTCGACGGGCCCGGATGGCCCTGCGGATCAACGCACCCAGGAGGCGCGCGACAAGGCGGCCGAGGAGAAGGTCGCGAAGATAAAGGCCGATCTGGCCAGCGGCAAGGCCTTCGCGGACGTCGCCCGTGAGGTCAGCGACGACATGGCCACGAGGACGCGCGGCGGCGACCTGGGCATCTTCGGGCGCAGGCGCCTGGGGTCGGAGGTCGACGAGGTCCTGGAGGGCGCGGCGGCCGGCACCATCACCGAGCCGATCAAGACCCCTCGGGGGATGTGGATCATCAAGCTCGACAGCCGCAAGGCCGTGCCCGACAAGGACCGTCGCGAGGTCAGGCACATCTTTTTGTCCAACGAGTACGACGACGTCAAGAAGCGCCGCCTTGAGGACAAGCTCGAAGAGATGGCCCGCAAGAAGGCCGAGGAGATCAAGGGGCGGATCGAGGGCGGGGCGGAGTTCAAGGATCTGGCCGCCGAGGAGACCGAGGACGCCTACACCCGCAAGGCAGGCGGCGAGTACTATAATTATCGCAAGTCGAGCCTGGGCCCCGAGGTCTGGGACGCGATCCAGAACCTGGAGCCCCTCAAGGCCACCGCGCTGGTCCAGTCCAACCGGGGCTTCCACATCGTCCAGGTGATGGAGAAGACCGTCACGAAGTTCGACGACGTCAAGGCCGAGCTGCTCGCCGAGCTCAACGAGCAGCCCGTGACCCCGGCCGAGGCCCGCACCTGGCTCGAAGACGCGCGCAAGGCCGCCCTCATCGACCGGAAGATCGGCGTCGCCCCGGCCGATCCCCCCTCCAAGGACGCGGCAGACCCCAAGGTCATCCTGCCGGCGGGCGAGGCGCCCTCGGTCGACCTCGGAGACAGGCCCGACGTCGGCCAGGAGAACGGGGAACAGCCCAAGCAACCCTGAGGCGCGGGGCACCTGAGATCCAGCCCGGCGCATCGGCGCGGCTGACCCTCAGATCGTTCAGCGACCGTCTTTACCTGATGGCGTCGGGTGTGCTAGCTTCGGCCCCCAGTCGAGCTATCTCCACCTGTTCAATGGCGAGGAGAGTCCCGAAGTGGAACTTCGCACTTACATCTTTCTGGATCAGCTTCAACCTCAGCTTGCCAGCTTCATGGGCAAGACAGCCAGAGGCTTTCTCCCGGTCCCCTACGTGGCGAGCCTCTGGGTCGAGATCGCCCCGGGCATCGCCATCAACAGGGTCACCGACACCGCGCTCAAGGCCACGAGGGTGACCCCCGCGGTCCAGGTCGTCGAGCGCGCCTACGGCCTGCTTGAGGTCCACGACTACGACCAGGGTCAGGTGCGGGACGCCGGCAAGGCGATCCTCGACCAGCTCAACCTGCGCGAGGAGGAGCGGCTCAAGCCGACCGTCGCCTCCAACCAGATCATCCGCGCCGTCGAGCCCTACCAGGCCCAGCTGATCAACCGCAACAGCCAGGGCAACATGCTGCTGCCCGGTCAGTCGCTCTTCATCCTGGAGACCTCGCCGGCAGGCTACGTCGTCTTCGCGGCCAACGAAGCCGAGAAGGCCGCCAACGTCTTCCTGGTCAACGTCCGTCCCTACGGTCAGTATGGGCGCTTGTACATGTGCGGCACCGAGGCCGAGATCGACTCGGCGGCCTCGGCCGCGACGGCCGCGCTGGAGTCCATCACGGGCGTCGAGAAGAGCAAATAGCGGGCCGAAAGCCCGCTCTAAGCGCAGAACAACAAACAGGGCCCGATGGCCCGTTCAAGTGGAGAGAAGGCAATGGCCGAAGCTCTTGGGATGATCGAGACGCGTGGTTTTGTAGGGATGGTCGAGGCGGCTGACGCCATGGTCAAGGCGGCCAAGGTCGAATTGGTCGGCTTTGAGAAGATCGGCGGCGGCTACGTGACGGCCATCGTCCGCGGCGACGTCGCCGCCGTCAAGGCGGCCACCGAGGCCGGCGCTCGCGGTGCCGAGCGCGTCGGAGAGCTCGTCAGCGTCCACGTCATTCCTCGCCCGCACGTCAACCTCGACGCGGTGCTGCCGCTCGGGCGCAAGGACGTCGTCGGCAAGTAGCGCCGCGCGCCCTCGCAGCCTCGCTCAGGCCAGCGTCGAAGGGGCCCTCGGCCCGCTTCGGCGTGACGCCTCCGGGCGCTGGACGGGTCAGCGAGGGTCGACGGCGGCGCCAGCGGTCGTCGGGCACCCCGTCGATCTGAAGACCCCGTCGGCCGCTGGCCGCCGCCGGTCTTCAGATCGAGGTTCAGGCTCGCCCCGGGCGAGCGATCAGCGTCGGCGCGTGCATGGCCCCACTTTGGGCAAAGGAGTTGACATGCTGCTCGGGAAGGTCGTTGGGACGGTCGTGGCGACCAGCAAGGTCGAGACGCTGGATGGTCTCAAGTTCCTCATTGTTCGCGGCCTGGAAGACGACATGAGCGACACCAATGCGCTTGTCGTCTGTGCCGACGCCGTGGGCGCCGGGGTCGGGGAGGTCGTCCTCTTCTGCCAGGGCAGCGCCGCGCGGCAAACCCCCGTGACCCTGAACCGTCCCGTGGACGGGGTCATCATGGCGATCGTCGATCAACTCGCGGTCGAAGGCGACGTGCGCTACACGAAGTAGCCCGCGGCGCCGCCCCGCAAGGCGTGTGGCGGCCAGTCGCGGCTCAGGTGGGTCATGAACATCAACGACAGACAGATCGGGATGATCGTCGAGCGCGTCGTCGAGCGCCTCGGAAAAGAGCTCGGGGGCCCGGCGCCGCTGGCACAGGCGCCCCCGAGGCAGGCGCCGGATGCCCAGGGGCGCGGCGTCTTCGAGACCGTCGATCAGGCCGCGACCGCCGCGCGCCGCGCCTTCGAAGAGTGGCGCGAGTGCTCGCTCGAGACGCGCACCCGCGCCGTCGAGGCCATGCGCAAGGTCACCCTCCAGCACAACGAGGAGCTCTCGCGCATGGCCGTCGAGGAGACCGGCCTGGGCCGCGCTGCGGACAAGATCGAGAAGAACATCCTCGCCGCGACCCGCACCCCTGGCCCCGAGATCCTCAAGACCTGGGCGACCTCGGGGGACGACGGCCTGACCATCATGGAGCGCGCCCCCTACGGCATCGTCGGCGCCATCACCCCCTGCACCAACGCCACCGAGACGCTGATCAACAACGGCATCTCGATGCTCTCGGCCGGCAACTCCGTCATCTTCAACGTCCACCCGACCTCCCGCAAGGTGTGCAACTACCACGTCAGCCTGATGAACCAGGCCGTCGAGGCCGCCGGCGGACCCTCCAACATGATGTCCTCGATCCACGAGCCGACGATCGCCTCGGCCCAGGCGCTCATGACCCACGCCAAGGTGCGCCTCATCGCCGTGACCGGGGGAGGGGCCGTCGTCAAGGCCGCCATGAGCAGCGGAAAGCGGGCCATCGCCGCCGGGCCGGGCAACCCCCCCGTGGTCGTCGACGAGACCGCCGATCTGAACCGCGCCGCCGAGGGCATCGTCCGGGGCGCCAGCCTGGACAACAACATCATCTGCATCGCCGAAAAAGTCCTCATCGCCGTCAACGAGATCGCCGACGCCCTCAAGCGCGAGATCAAGAAGCGCAATGTGATCGAGCTCAGCGGTAAGGACATCAAGCGCCTTGAGCAGCTCATCATCACCTCCGACAACCACATCAACCGAGCCTTCATCGGCAAGAACCCCTCCGTGATCCTCGGCGAGATCGGCATCAAGGTCGGCGACGAGGTCCGCCTGGTCCTGTGCGAGGTCGACGAGAAGCACCCCTTCGTCCAGCACGAGCAGCTCATGCCCGTCCTGCCGATGGTCAGGGCCCACAACGTCGACGAGGCCATCGAGATGGCCCGCAGGGTCGAGCACGGCTACGGCCACACGGCCGTGATGTACTCCACCAACATCGAGAAGATGCACAAGATGGCGCGCGTCTGCGACACCTCCATCTTCGTCAAGAACGCGCCCTCGGTCGCCGGCATCGGCGGGGGAGGGGAGGGCTACACAAGCTTTACGATCGCGAGCCCGACAGGCGAGGGGCTGACGACGGCGCTCTCCTTCAGCCGGGAGCGACGCTGTACGTTGAAGGAATACTTCAGGATTGTCTGACTCCCTCCCAGACGGCGACAGCCCCGCTCTGGCCGTCGTCGAGCTCTCCAGCATCGCGCGGGCCTTTCTGGTCGCCGACGCGATGATCAAGCGCGCCCCCGCGCTCCTGTGGCGCACCCACACCATCAGCCCCGGGCACTTCCTCATCTTCCTGACCGGCGGCGTCGCCGAGGTCGATGAGTCCTGCCGCGCCGGGCTCCTCGACGCCGCCCCTCACATCGTCGATCACGTCTTCCTGCCCAGGCCCGAGCCCCAGATCCTCGCCTTCATGCGCAAGCCCGCGGAGGGCGCGCTCATCGACGCCCTCGGGATCATCGAGACGCGAAACTGCGTCGCCGCGATCCGCGGGGCCGACGCGGCGCTCAAGGTCGCCGCCGTCACGCTCGTCCACCTGCACCTGGGGCAGGGCATCGGCGGCAAGGGCGTCTTCGCCTTCACCGGAGAGCTGCCCGACGTCCAGGCCGCGCTGGAGGAGGGCGTCTACGCGGCGCGCGAGGAGCTTGTCCTGGCGCGCGAGGAGATCCCGGCGCCCCACGGCGGCATGACCTTGAGCATGCTGGGCCTCGGATCGAGATCACCGGATTACTGAAGCCAGCGAGGGTCTGGCGGAAGGCGCCAGCGCCACACAGCCACCGTTCGCTGGTCGGCCCATTGAGCGCCGATCGAGCGCTACGCCCGCGCCCCACCCATGATATTGACCGAGATCAACAAAGTTACATAACGCATATGGGTGGAGAGGGGTCTGGCCCGAGACGAAGAGCGGAGAGCTGGCGTCGATCCTGGTAATTTGCCATGCAATAAATTTACATAATGCATCATCTGGTGGTGTCTTGGCCCCCTAAATTAGATCCGGTGGTATGATGTAGGGTGTCGAGCACCGCCACAAGGGGATCAGGAGATGAAGCGCAAGAAGCACAGTCCCGAGCAGATCATCGACAAGCTCCAGCAGATCGAGGCCTTGGTTGCTGCCGGTCGCACCAACGCCCAGGCCGCTCAGGAGCTTGGCATCACCGAGAACACCTTTTATCGCTGGAAGAAGAAATACGACAACGTCGGCAAACCTGAAGCCAGACGCCTGCGCGAGTTGGAGCGCGAGAACGCCCAACTCAAGAGGCTTGTGGCCAACCAGGCCCTCGACATCCTCATCCTCAAAGAGGTCACCTCGGGAAAATTCTAAGCCCGACGCGCAAGAGAGAGGCCGTTGTGCACGTCGTCGAGACCCTCGGCGTCAGTGCCCGAAGAGCCTGTCGTGTCGTCGGGCTGTCCCGAAGCGTGCTCAAGTACAAGACCATCGGCCCTGCCAGGGACAAGCCCCTGGTTGATGCCATGTGCCTGCTGGCGACACAAAACCCAGATTGGGGCTACAAGAAGATATGGAGGCTGCTCAAGGGTCAGGGCTTCGTGGTCAACAAAAAGAGGGTGCTGCGGCTGTGGCAACAAGAGGGGCTCCAGGTTCGTCGCAAGCCTGCCAAGCCCCGCAAGGCGGGCCGCCAGGACAACTCGTGTCACATTCGCAAGGCTGAAATGCTCAACCAGGTCTGGAGTGTGGACTTCGTCGAGGACCAGACGATGGACGGCGGCAAGCTGAAAATTTTGACGGTATTGGATGATTTCAGTCGAGAGGCGCTTGCAGTGGAAGTGGAGCGTCGGATGGACAACACAGGAGTGAGGAAAACACTCAAGAGGCTCATCGCCCAGCGTGGTGCGCCAGAGTTCATCCGGTCAGACAACGGCAGCGAGTTCATCGCCGAGGCGCTGCGCAAGGGGCTCGAAGAGCTTGGTGTGGAGACGGCGCAGATAGCGCCAGGGTGTCCGTGGCAAAACGGAAGGAACGAGCGTCTCAACGGGATTCTGCGCTGGGAGCTGCTCGACAGGCAGGTCTTTGGCAGCTTGCTGGAGGCTCGTGTGATGCACGACAGATGGAGGCAGCGTTACAACGAACTTCGGCCTCACAGCGCCATTGGGTGGATGACGCCGAGCCAGGCTGCGGCCAAGGCAAGCAGTCAGGGTCTGGTCTGGAGCAGTCCAAAAGTGTAGGTTCCAATAAGTCTGACGGGCTCAGTTCCGGAAACTCTGACGGGTAGAGGGTGACTCAGCAGGGTCCAGCAGTGCAAGCTCCGTGAACGCAACAATCACGGAGGATCAAGGATGCTCTCGATGTCAAAACGCTTTC
>SYOX01000169.1 GCA_005804885.1 Pseudomonadota bacterium | reverse complement strand
GAGATCCCGGCAGTCCGTCGGGAAGAGCATCATCTGAGAGTTGCTCCGTCGATCCTTGAAGAGGTCGTTGTCATCCCAGTCCATCTTCTCCTCTCCCGGTTTGCCCCGGTGCGGATCGATGAACCAAGGTCCATCCCCCGCCCCGAGGGAGTTGTCTTCACGCTCAGGCCAGCGAGGGGGGTCGATCACCGCCTCGGGCGTTCCATCAGGCCCGCCAAAGAGGTCGATCACCCCGTCAGGGCGTTCCATCAGGCCCGCCAAAGAGGTCGATCACCCCGTCAGGGCGGGCTGTCAGGCCAGCCTTGGGGGGTCGGTGACCTCGCGGCGAGGGCTGTCAGGCCAGCCTTGGGGGGTCGGTGACCTCGCGGCGAGGGCTGGCGGGCCGCGCCGAGGTGGGCGTTGACCCCGCAGGGCGGGCGCGGGGTTCAGGCCTCCAGGGGGGCGGGGGCGTCGACCTCGACGCCGGTGTCGGGGTCGATGTCCTTCGGGGCGCGGCGGGTGCGGCGGGCGTCGGAGATGGCCCGGTGTTGCTTGAGGATCTCGCCCAGGAGATCCTGGCGGGCCGCGAGGTGGGCCGGGTCGTGGTCCTGGTCGAAGCGCGACAGGACGCCGACGACGACCGCCAGCATCTGCGCGTGGCTGTCCCCGGCGGCCTGGGTGACCTCCTTGAAGAGGATCTCCCTGGGGGCTTCGGCTTCCAGGGCGGCGCGGTACTGGGCGTTGAGCGCGCGCAGGCGCTCGACGTTGTCCTCCATGTGCAGCAGGATGACGTCGGCCTTGGGGGCCTCCTGCTCCAGCGCCTTGAGGATCTCGGTGATGGTCTCGACCTCCTCGACGAAGGGCAGCTGGACGACCGCCGCCAGCCCCAGCGGGAACATGGCGCGCTGGAGCCTGAGCGCGGCCTTCGCCTTGGGGTGGTCGGCGCCCAGCGAGCGGGCCGTCCCCGTGAAGGTGTCGTCGAAGCCCCCCAGGCAGCCGTCGATCAGGACGTCGATGGTCTTGGAGACGCCGCCCTCCGCGCCCTGGCGGCGGGGGGCGCTCTGGAGCGCCCAGCCGGCCTCGATCTGGCGCCAGCGCTCCGTGCTGGCGATGGCCTCGGTCAAGAGCCGCTGGATCTCGACCATATCCCCTGGGTCGAGGGCCTGCTTGAGGGTCTTGCGAAGCGCGAAGAGCTGGCGACCCGAGGTCAACCTGTTGATCCGGATGAATCGAGCGAGCAATACAGACATGGGTGCTCCTTGAGGAGAGAGTATGGTGGACCAGGGCAAGTGAGCGGGAGATTAACCTGAGTTCCTCTCCCAAGTCCACTGTGCGCGCCCCTTGGCGGGCTTTTCGATGAAAGAGGACGCCTTCGGGCGTCGGCGGGGTCGATGGGGCGTCGTCGAGGGGTCAGGGGGTCGTCAGGGGTCCGCCGAAGGCGCGGATGACCTCTTCGGAGTCGCGGCCCGTGACGGCCTTGCCGATGGCGCCCTGGACGAGATCGAGGAGGTTATGGGCGCGGGCGCGGATGAAGGCGTCGAAGTCGTCGGCGCGCAGCAAGGCGGGGTCGATCAGGTGGGTGCACAGGATGGCGTCGAGGCGGTCGTGGTCGAGGTTCTTCTCGATGCTGTCGAGGTACTTGCTCGGCGCGTTGCCGCCGATGATGCGGTTGGTCCGGGCGGTGATCGGGGCCTTGTTGATGACCGAGTCGTAGCGCTGGCGAGGGTGGCCGTGGCGCTCGCAGAAGGCCTTGGGGAAGATGTGGTGGATCTCGACGGCGAGGTCGAAGAAGGAGGTGACCTCGATGGGGTCGCCGTTGATGAAGTCGTGGCTGCCGGCCTGGATCAGCAGGGCCATCATGCCCTTGTAGGCGGCGCTGTTGCGGGTCTGGAGGGTCAACAGGCGGGTGGGGGAGAGGTTGGAGTCCCGGACGGTGCGGGGGTCGGGGGCCTCGGGGTCGTTGAACCACGCCATGAGGTCGACGACGTCGTTGCCAAAGCGCGTCTCGGTCGTGCCGCCGTAGAGCTCCCCGAAGACGCCGCACCAGTACCAGCGGGCGAGCTTCTGTCGGGTGAGGTCGGCCTCGAAGCGGTTGCCCAGCAGGGCGCAGGTCGTCGCCAGGGGGACGAGCTGGGTGCGGTAGGGGAGGTTGCGGGCGTTGAAGACCTTCTCGCGCATCAGGAGCCGGGCCGCGGCGAGGAAGCCCCCTTCGATGGCGTCGGCATTGCGGCGGTAGTGCTCCAGGGTGAGGTTGAGGATGTCCTTGCGCTTGCAGCTGACGCCGGTGCCCTCGCCCACATGGCGCTGGTAGCTCGACAGGAGGGTGACGGCCTGCAAGAAGTCGGTGGCCTCGACCGAGGTCAGCACCTGATGGACCTTGAGCCTGGCCCTGCGGCCCTCCCAGTCTTTGCGCAGGTCGAAGTCGTCGGCGGCGAAGGTGGCCGTCATCAGCTCGAAGACCGTCAGCGCCACGCCGCCCGTGTTGACCTTCTCGAAGACCTGACAGACGGCCTCCTTGCGGGTCTCGCGCGTCAGCTCGATGGAGGGGACGCGGTACTGCAAGAAGCGCTGGAGCACGCCAGCCTCAAAGGCGTCGAAGGCATCCAGCCGCTCGTCGTCGTGCCTGAAGTGCCTCGTATAACCTCGCCGCCACACCGAGAAGCGGGTCGCGTCGAAGAGGACGTTGAGCGGGAACATCCCGGCCTCGAACTCCTTCTTGTCGGTGCTCACGTCCAGGTCGATGCTGCGGTTGAAGTCACTCTTGATCATGCGGTCGGGCGACAGGGAGACGACGGCCTCCTCACGATCCGCCTCCGGATCCAGGCAGCGGGCGATGTCCAGATAGTAGATCCGCTCGATGTCCTTGCCCGCGTCCGACCGGGTCGGGACCGGCAGGCCGCTGCGAAGCGCCAGGTAGAGCGAGGTCATGCGCTGCTGGCCGTCCAGGATCAGCAGCGCGGGCTTCTTGCCCTCGATGACCGGCGCCCCCTGCACGACCCTGGGCTTGAAGCGCGCCCCGTCCGAGCCCGCCTCCAGCAACATCACCGAGCCGATGGGGTAGGAGAGCGAGATGCTGGCGATCAGCGACCGGATGTGCTCGTCACTCCACACCCACCCGCGCTGGAAGTCGGGCAGCTGCACGTCGCCCTGGTGGATCTGGTTGAGCAGCTCGGTCAGGCCCGGCTCGGCGGTGCGGAAGGTGTTG
>SYOX01000168.1 GCA_005804885.1 Pseudomonadota bacterium | reverse complement strand
GCTCCGCAAGGAGGGGGAACGCTCGTATTACGGGATGGGTGGTTCGGGGGTGGGCTCGTTGGGTGGGCACAGTGGGTCGGGGGTGGGCGGGCCACAGGAGCCATCGTCGGGATCGCTGGCCGTCTGGGGCGGGTGGTGAGGTCGCCGGGGCGGGACCCGATCCACCCGAGTCCGTCATACGAGCGTCCCCGAACCACCTTGCCCGTAATACGGGCGTCCCCCCTCCTTGCGGAGCGAGGAGGGGGACAGGGGGTGGAGTTCGCCGATCTCGACGTGACCGTCAACGAAGTCGACCCGCCGATTCGCCGTGCCCGAACCGCGAGCGTTCCCCCTCCTTGTGAAACGAGGAGGGGGACAGGGGGTGGAGTGCGGGGGACAGGGGGAGGACAGGAGGGGGAGTGTCTCGCCTTTGACATCCTGACCTGCATCGTGATGATCTCTGGGGGCATCGCCGAGGGGCAGGGAGCTTCCTCCTTTGAGAAACAACATCCACCGCGCCCTCTCCTGGATCGCTTCGGCGGTCTGGGCGCAGCTCACCTCTCTGCGCATCATGGGCGCCATGCTCGGCGCCGTGCTCACGCTCAACGCCCTGCTGTGGTGCGTTGATCCCTCCGAGTCCCTCCTGTTCATCTTCTGGTCCGGCAGCAGCGGCGTCGCCGCGATCGCGCGCTTTGCGCTGGCGCTGGTGACGGGCCTCGGGCTCCTGGGCCTCTGGAGGGCGCGCTCGGCGGCAATGGCGCGGCGGCTCGCGCTGGTCGTTTCTCCGGCGGTGATCTGGTCTGTCGTCGACGCCGCCTCGGTCTGGATCGCGGCGTGGCGCTCGCCGCGGCTCTCGCTCGACGGCGTGGCCTGGGTGCCCACCTCCATCGTCCTGGCCGTGGTCATCGCGCTGCCCGCCCTCGTGGCCCTTGAGCAGACCCGCTCATCCGGGGCGAGCGACGAGGCGGCCTCGCCCAGCCCGTCCCTGGTGGCGCGGGCGCTGTCGTGGTCGCTTGCGCTGGCCATGATGGCCGGGCTGTTGCTGCACCACGTCTCGGCGGTCGGCGCGACCGACTACGGCCGCAAGGCCGACACCGCCGTCGTCTTTGGCGCGCGGGCCTACCGCTCGGGGCGCCCCTCTCGCATCCTGTACGATCGCGTCATGACGGGCGTTCGCCTCTACAAGACGGGCAGGGTGAAGCGGATCTTGATGACGGGAGGCTTCTCCGAGGGCGCGATCTCGGAGCCGCAGGTCATGAAGCGGGTCGCGGTCCAGGCCGGCGTCCCTGCCAGCGCCATCCTGATCGACGAGAAGGGCCACAACACCGCCGCGAGCGTCCGAAACATGGCCGCCATCGACCGCTCATCCAAGCTCGGGGCGATGTTGATCGTCAGCAATGACCACCACTTGTCTCGCATCCGGCTGGCCTGCCACCGCCTCGACCTGACCTGCACGACCGTCCCCGCGCGCCTCCAGGCCACCCCCCTCAAGGAGCCTTATTATCGGGTGCGTGAAGTCGTCGGCTTTGTCCACTATGCTCTAACCTTCCGCTGAACCTGAGCCGCTCAAGGAGCCTGGGCGCGTGGAGAGGAAGATCCCAAGGATAGAAGAAGATCCCGCCGCGCCTTCGCCTCCCGCGCCGCTGCCGCAGTCGGCGCTGCCGATCGCGTCGGTGGTTCTGGAGTCGAGCAAGAGAGCGTCATCGGGGCTTGCTGCGCTGTCGGCGCCGCCGATCGCGTCAGTGACGATCGCGTCGGTGACTGTGTCGGCGGTGACGCTGTCGGCGTCGAGGCTGTCGGCGTCGAGGCTGTCGGCGGTGACGCTGTCGGCCTTGACGCTGTCGGCCTTGACGATCACGTCGGTGACGATCGCGGCGCTCGCGTGGGGACATGGCCCGGCGCCCTCGGCGCTGCGGCTGCTGGTCGGCGGCGAGCCCTTGATCGTCCAGACCAGCATCGGGCTGGCGATCGACGAGGGTCAAGGCCGCTTCCGCTACGGCTGCCCGAGCCAGTGGGGCGGCCTGGAGACGCCCCTGGTGGCCGCGCTGGGCGCCTCGGGCGGCGACACGGCGATCCTGGTCGCAGGGCAGGGCGCCTTCGTCGAGAGCCTCGACGGCGGCTGCGACTTCTCGCCCGTCGAAGATCCCATCGGCGTCGACGTCGCCGGGGTCACCGCCCTGGAGCCTGCCCGCGGCGAGGTCTGGGGCGCTGCGCGCGCCGAAGAGGGCGGCTCGACGATCTTCGTCTGGCGCCCCGAAGCCCCCCTGGCCCTGGCTCATCGGAGCGCGCTTCGGGTCGACAGCCTCGCCAGCGTCGGCGATCACGTCCTGGCCGCCGGGGCGAGGCCCGCTCCGGCGATCTTGCGGCTCCCGGTGGGCTCAACCTTGCCCCTTGAGCCCTCCGACCTTGAGGAGGTCGCCGCGATCTTCCCGACGAGGGAGGGCCTCCAGCGCCTCTCGCTGCGCCGCGTCGATACGCGCGATGGCGGCGCGCAGATCGAGCTGGTCGCCACGACCGGAGGGGGCCTCCAGTGGTGGCGCTCCACGGACGGGGGCGCGTCCTTCGAGGTGGTCCTCGGCGCGGCGCTCTCCCTCCACGGCCCGGCGCCGATCTGCGGCGGCCTCGTGGCGGTCGCGGATGGTCGGCTCGTCGCGGACCCCTCCCGGCCACCCGCCTGCGACCTCGGCGCGCTCGACGGCAGGCTCTTGACCTGCCTCGGCGAGCGCGACGGCCTCGTCTGGGCCTGCGAAGACAGATCCCTGATTGAGATCAACGAGGATGCGGGCGCCCTGACCACCTCGCCTCTCTTCGCGCTCGAACAGATCGAGGGGCCTGGGGCGACCTGCCCGACGACGGAGGCGGCGCGTCTGGAGTGTCGCCAGGACTGGATCCACTTTGGCGCGGAGGCCAACCTGATCAACCCCGACGATCCCTTCGGGGAAGGCCCCCCAGGTGTTGAGCCAGAAGACACTTCGGGCGATGATGCAGGACCGCAGCAGCCCGCGGCGAGGCCGGGCAAGGCGGGCGGCGGCTGCTCGATCTCGGGCGGCACGGCGCCACCCCACCTGGGTGAGGTCGCGCCCCTGATCGCCCTGGCGCTCGCCGCGGTGGCGTGTCGCCAAAGATCCCGGCCGCGGATCGGGTGAGAGGCGTTGAGTTGCCATGAAGCAGGGCCATGTGAGTTGGCCTGGAGCTGGAGCCACTGGAGGTCGATGATGAGCTGTCGAGGTCAATGGGTCATCGGGGCGCTCGTGAGTGTCGGGATCAGCCTGTCGCTTCAGGCTTGCGGGGGCGACGAAGCCAGGGAAGAAGGCCCCGGCGAGGCGGAGAACAACGACCCCGGCGAGCCGGAGGCCACCCCTGAGCCGGAGGAGGAGGAGGGCGCGCTGACCTTCTACCGGGACATCCAGCCCGTGTTGACGCTCCAATGCGGGGCTTGCCACTTCAAGGGCGGCGCGGCCCCCTTCGCGCTGTCGACCTTCGAGGAGGTCAAGGCCATGGGGCCGGCGGTCGCCCAGGCCATCAAGGACGGGACGATGCCGCCCTGGCGAGCCAACCCGGATTGCCGCAGCTTCAAGGGCGAGCGCCTGATGCCCGAGGCGGACAAGGCGGCCGTAATCGCCTGGGTGGAGGCGGGCATGGCGCCGGGTGATCCCGCCGACGCCGTCGCCATCGAGGCGCCGAGCCTGAGGCTGGACGACGTCTCGCTGACGACCCGCTCCAGCGCCCCCTACACGGCCAAGGAATCCCGCCCCGACGATTACCACTGCCTCGTGATGGACGCCGAGTTCACCGAGGAGAAGTACCTGCAGGCCTACCAGGTCGTGCCGGACGTCGTCCCGCTCGTCCACCACGTCGTGCTCTACCTCATCCCTCAGAGCAACGCCGCAGCCATGATGGCCGAAGACGCCGCCTCCCCTGAGCCCGGCTACACCTGCTTCGGGAGCTCCGGCCACGGCGGCCAGCCCATGGGCGTCTGGGTCCCCGGCGCCGTCCCGCAGCGCTTCCCCGACGACTCGGCCTTCGTCATCCCGCGGGGGTCGAAGATCGTGGCGCAGATGCACTACAACACGATCTCGGCCGACGCGGCGCCAGACCAGACCGCGCTCCAGATGTCGTTCTCATCGGACCCGCCGCGATTTCAGGTCACGATGCCCATCCTCGCCGGACAGCTCAACATCGAGGCCGGCGACCCCGCCTCCGTCCAGGAGCTCTCCTTCGTCAACCGCACGTCCTCCACCCGCCAGATCGTCTCGGTCATGCCCCACATGCACGTCCTGGGCACCTCCATCGACCTCTGGAGGGTGCGCGACGGGCAGGAGACCTGCATCGTTCAGGTCGACGACTGGGACTTCAACTGGCAGCAGTTCTACGACCTCAAGGACGACGAGTTCATCGAGCTTGCGCCGGGCGATGAGCTGCGCTTCACCTGCACCTACGACAACTCGGCCGCCAACCAGCCCGTCATCAACGGCGAGCAGATCGAGCCGCGCGACGTCCACTTCGGCGAAGGCACCCTGGACGAGATGTGCGTCCAGATCATCGCCCTGATCGAGCCCTTCAAGGCCGAAGGGCAGGAGGGCGGCGCCTGCGGCGGCTTCTCCGAGTGCAACCAGGCCTGCGACGGCGCCGACCCCTACTGCTTCCTGACCTGCGCCATCAACAGCGGCGAGGGCTGCGCCCAGTGCGTCTTTCAAGGGCTCAACGCCTGCGGCGGGCGCCTGTGCCGCCCCCAGCTCTCGCCCGTGATCGCGTGCCTGACCTCCTGCGAGGACGAGATCGGGACCTGCCTCTATGAGACTTGCCGGCCTGAATACGAGATTTTCTGGGAATGCATGGAGGCTCCCATTCAGGAGGGGCAGTGCGAGGCGGAGTTCTCGTCCTGCGATCTGGGGCTCTGAGGGCCTCGACGCCCCTCCAATCGGCCGCAAGACCTCGCCGTTGTTGATGTTTTCATGCGGCGGCGGCCGCCCTCACGGGATCGGCTGGGGCTCCTGGCGGATCTCGACGGCGCGGTCAAAGACGGCGCCCGCGGCGTCGGTGACCAGCGCGAGGATGTCGGCGTCGCTCGGGGGTGGGCTGGGGAGCTGGCGCTCGACGCTGGTGACGCCGCGGCCCTCAAGGCCGCAGGGCAGGATCCAGCCGAAGCCCTCCAGCGGCCCCCGCAGGTTGAGCGCGACGCCGTGCATCGTCACCCACCGCTGGATGCGCGCGCCGATGGCGGCGATCTTCTCCGATCCGATCCAGACGCCCGGGTAGCCGGGGCTGCGGGCCGCCTCGATGCCCAGCGCGCTCAGGGCGCGGATCATCATCGCCTCCAGCATCCAGACGTAGTGCCCGACGTCACTTCCATAAGCGCCCAGGTGGACGATGGGGTAGGCGACAAGCTGACCGGGGCCATGCCAGGTGAGGTCGCCGCCGCGATCGGAGTCGATCAGGGCGACGCCGCGGGCGAGCAGGTCGCCTCGGTTGGCCTGGAGGTTCTCCCAGCGGTCGGGCTTGCCGCCGCGCGTGCCGGCGGTCAGGGTGTGGGGGTGCGAGAGCAGCAGCAGGTGGTCGCCGATGAGGTCGTCGCAGCGGGCCTGGTGGAGCTTGCGCTGGAGCGCCCAGGCGTCCTCGTAGGCGATCTCACCGACGTGGACGACGATCAGGGCTTCCATGGCGGGCTCCGGGCGTGGAAGGGGGGCGCCGCGGCGTCGAGGGTCAGACGACGAGGGTGGCGGGGTTCTCCAGGGCGCGCTTGAGGGCCTGGAGGAAGCGGGCGCCGACGGCGCCGTCGCTGGAGCGGTGATCGCAGGAGAGGGTGACCTCCATGCGCTGCCCGGGGACGACGGCGTCGCCCTGGACGACGGGCTTCTTGACGACGGCGCCGACGGCGAGGATGCCGGCCTCGGGGGGGTTGAGGATGGCCTGGAAGTGGGTGACGCCGTACATGCCGAGGTTGGAGACGGAGAAGGTCGAGCCGGAGTACTCCTCGGGCTTGAGCTTCTTGATCTGGGCGCGGGCGGCCATGTCGCGCACGGCCGCGGAGATGGCGCCGAGGCTGCGGGAGTCGGCGTCGCGCACGACGGGGGTGATCAGCCCGCCCTCGATGGCGACGGCGACGCCGATGTGGACCGAGTCGTGCTGGACGATGTGATCGCCGCCCCAGGCGACGTTCATCTCGGGCACCTGACGAAGCGCCAGGGCGCAGGCCTTGATGACCATGTCGTTGACGGAGAGCTTGACGTCGGACTCGGCGGCGGCCAGCCCCGCGTTGAGGGTGGCGCGCAGGGCCATGGCAGGGCCCATGTCGATCTCGGTGGACAGCGCGAAGTGCGGGGCGCTCGTCCAGGAGGTCAGCATCCGACCGGCGATCGTCTTGCGCATGGGGGTCAGCGGGGTGACCTGGCCGCTTGCGGCGGCGGCTTGAGCGGCGGGCGCAGCGGCTTGAGCGGCGGCTTGAGCGACGGGCGCAGCCGCTTGAGCGACGGGCGCAGCCGCTTGAGCAACGGGCGCCGCCGCCTGGGCGGCAGGGGCCGCGGGGGCGACGGCGAGCGCCTGGAGGGCGGCCTCGACGTCGCGCTTGATGATCCGCCCGTGGGGGCCGGAGCCAGGGACGTCGGTCAGCTCCAGGTTGTTCTGGCGGGCGATGTTGCGGGCGACCGGCGACGAGAAGCGGCGCTGGCCCTCGGCCTGGGCGGGCGCGGCCTCCGGCGCGGCGGCCTGCGCCTCGGCGGCCAGGGGCGCCGCAGCGGGCGCAGGGGCGCCGCCCGAGAGGCCAGCCAGGATCGCGGCGAGGTCCTCGCCAGGGGCGCCGATGAGGGCAATGGGGGCGCCGACCTTGACGGGGGAGCCGGCCTTGACGAGGAGCTTCAGGACGGTGCCCTCGAAGAAGGACTCCAACTCCATGGCGGCCTTGTCGGTCTCGACCTCGGCCAGCACCTCGCCCTCGTCGACCGCGTCGCCTTCGGCCTTGGCCCAGCGCACCAGCAAGCCCTCTTCCATCGTGGGGCTCAGCGCGAGCATGGTGACGATATCAGCCATGGGATCTCTCCTGGTTGAGGTAGAGGGCCTCGCGGCAGGCCTGGACGATCCGGTCGACGTCGGGGGTGACCGCGCGCTCAAGGTTGGGGGCGTAGGGCATGGGGATGTCGAGGCTGGCCACGTGGCCCACCGGCGCGTCGAGGTGATCGAAGCAGCGCCGCTGGATCATGTTGATGATCGAGCAGCCCACCGAGGCCTGGGGCCAGCCCTCCTCGACGACCACGACCCGGTTGGTCCGCCGCACCGACTGGCAGATCAGATCCTCGTCCAGCGGCCGCAGCGTGCGCGGATCGACGATCTCGGCCTCGTAGCCCATCCTGGAGAGCTCCTCGGCGGCCGCCAATGCCGTGTGGACGCTGCGGCTCCAGGCGACCAGCGTGATGTCGTCGCCCTTGCGCTTGATGTCCCCCTTGCCGATGGGGATGATGTAATCCTCCTCGGGCACCTCCCCCTTCCACGAGTACATCAGCTCCGACTCGATGAAGATCACCGGGTTGTCGTCGCGGATGGCGGCCTTGAGCATCCCCTTGGCGTCGTAGGGCGTCGAGGGCATCATGACCTTGAGCCCGGGGGCGTGGACGTACTGCGCCTCCAGCGACTGGGAGTGCTGCGCGGCCAGCCAGCCCGGCGCGCCGCCGGCGCCCCGGATGACGATGGGGCACTTGAGCTGCCCGTTGGTCATGTAGTGCAACTTGGCGGCATGATTGATGATCTGGTCCAGCGTCAGGATGGCGAAGTTGAAGGTCATCACCTCGATGATCGGCCTCAAGCCCGCCATCGCGGCCCCGATCCCCAGGCCGACGAAGCCGGCCTCGGCGATGGGCGTGTCGATGACCCTCCGGGGGCCGAACTTCGCCAGCATCCCCTTGGACACCTTGTAGGCGCCGTCGTACTCGGCGACCTCCTCGCCCATCAAGAAGATGTCGGGGTCGCGCTCCATCTCCTCGGTCATGGCCTGACCGATGGCGTCGCGGAACAGAATCTCGGGCATGGTCGTCTTCTCTCGCTCGGGTCGGTCGTCGGGCCTGCTCAGGCGTAGACGTGGTCCATCAGCGTGTTCGGATCGGGGAAGTCGGCTTGCTCTGCGGCCTTGAGGGCGTCGCGGGCCACCTGGCGGCACGCCTTGTCGATGGCCTCCAGCCCGGCCTCGTCGGCCACGCCCATCGCCACCAGATCACGCCCGAGCAGGGCGATCGGGTCGCGGCCCTTCTCCTGCTCGACCTCTTCGTGGGTGCGGTAGTTTCCAGGGTCCGACATCGAGTGGCCCCTGAAGCGGTAGGTGCGCACGTCCAGGAAGGTCGGTCGGGATTGCTCGCGGGCGCGGTCGATGGCCTCCTTGACCCCGGCGTAGACCGTGAAGAAGTCCTGCCCGTCGAGCTGGGCGTGATCCATGTTGTAGCTGATGGCCTTGAGCTGGATGTCCATCTGGGCGTTGATCCGGCTCATGTCCGTGCCCATGGCGTACCTGTTGTTCTCACACAGGAAGACCACCGGCAGATCCCAGATGCTGGCCATGTTGAGCGCCTCGTGGAAGACGCCCTGGTGGATCGAGCCCTCGCCGAAGAAGCACACGTTGACGGACTTGTCGCCGCGGTACTTGCTGGCGAAGGCCAGCCCGGCCCCCAACGGGATCTGGCCCCCGACGATGCCCCACCCGCCCATGAAGCCGCGCGCGACATCGAAGATGTGCATCGAGCCGCCCCGGCCGCCCGTCGTCCCCGTGCGCCGCCCGAGCAGCTCGCTCAAGACCGCCTCGGGGCTGACGCCGACCGACATCGCGTGGCCGTGCTCTCTGTAGGCCGCGATCATCGTGTCGCCCGGCTTCATGGCCGTGGCCACCGACACCGCCACGGCCTCCTGGCCGAGGTAGAGGTGGCAGAAGCCGCTGAACTTCTGCTGCTGGTAGGCGCGGCCGGCCACCTCCTCGACCCGGCGGATCAGGCTCATGCGCTCAAAAACCGCCAGGAGCTGCTCGGCGGTCAAGTCGGTCGGATTGGTCGTGCGCGCGCCCTCGGACATGGACACCCCCAGGGATGACGAAGGCGACCGCCCGGAGGGACTGGCCCGCCTGTGATCGACCTTCGGTGAGGTTTTCGACCTGGGGGTTCTACAGCGCCTCCCTCCTATCGTCAAGGCAGTGAGAGGTCGCTGTCGTCGAGGATCTCGTCGCCGTATTCGAGCAGCAGCGAGGGCGCCATTGCCTTGGCCTTGTCCCCGTTGACCGGCAGCCGGATGACCACCCGCGTGCCGACGCCGGCCTCGGTCTGGATGTGGAGTTGGCCGCCGTGGTTCTGGACCACCTCCTGGCACATCACCAGCCCCAGGCCCGCGCCATCCTCCGGCCTGCGCGTCGTGAAGAAGGGCTCGACCACCTTGGGCAGCTCCTTGCGCGAGATCCCCGCCCCCTTGTCCTCGATCTCGATCTCGACGATCTCGCCGATGCTGCGCGCCCGCAAGGTGATGGACCGCTCGGCGCTGTCGGCGGGCGGCAGAGCCTGGATGGCGTTGAGGATCAGCTGGATGAGCATCTGCGCGATCTGGTTCGGGCTGCACTGCACCCGCGGCAGCTCCCCCAACTCCAGGTTGAGCTGGCCGCTGTACCGGGCCTCCGGGTGGACCAGCCACGCCGTCGACTCGATCAAGGGGATCAGGTCCGTGTCGCGGTGCGACTCGGGGCCGCCGTGCTGGGAGAGCTCGCGCAGGTGCGAGGCGATGTCCCGGATGCGCATCGCGCCTTCCCTGCTCTCCCGGAGCATGTCCCCGAACTCGGCGCTTGGGATGGGCGTCGCCCCAGGCTCCAGAGACTCCAGCAATGTCTCGATGTTCGACATCATGAAGGCCAGCGGGTTGTTGATCTCGTGGGCCAGCCCCGCGGCCATCATCCCCACCGAGGCCTGCCGCTCGCGGGCCAGCAGCTTGCTCTGCATCGCCATGCGGTCCGTATTGTCCCGGGCCACCCCGATGATCCCGACCACCTCCCCGCTGGTGATCAAGGGCCCGATCTTCAGGACGACCACCACGGGCCGCTCGTCGTCGCGCCTGATCTTGAGCGTCAACTCCTGGCTCCGGCCCTCCAGGCCACGATCGATAGCCTCGCGCAGCGCCGCCGCATCCCGTCGCGCGAAGCGCTTGAGCAGCGGCTTGCCAAGCACCTCCTGGCGCTCGACCCCGAAGAGCTCCACGGCGCTGTCGCTCAACTCCACCACTCGCCCCAGCTTGTCCAGGCGGAAGAGCCCATCCGAGAGCTGACGGACGAAGGACCTGTAGAGCCCCTCGCTGGCCGCGAGGCTCGTCGAGCGCTCCTCGGTCTGCTTGAGCAGCCTCGACGTCTTGATCGCCAGCGCGGCCTGATCGGCGAAGATCCTCAGCACGTCCCGATCCTCCCGGCCCATCCGGTAGGGGCGATCCCGGTGCAGGATCAGCACCCCGAGCCGCTCGCCGGCCGACACCAGCGGCACCATCAGGGTCACCTCGAGCGCGTCCGGGTTCACGAGGTGGTTGAGCGGGTGGGCCGGATCCTCCATCACCTCGATCCACGCCGAGGGGCGCAGCAGGTGGCGCGCGCCGCCGTGGCGCAAGAGCACCTCGCGCTCCTCCTGCGCCACGACGGCGAGGCTCCCCCCAGGCTCGAAGTGGGCCGGGTCGAAGGCCTCAAGGAGCTCCCAGGGGGCGCCGCTCAAGGTCGTCGGCGACAGCAGCGCATCGACGCCGCCGAGCCCGATCCACACCACCGTGCACTCGAAGATCTGCCGGATCTGCTCGCAGGTCGTCTGGAGGACCTCGCTCGGGTGCGTGGCCGAGGTCAGCTGACGAAGCCCCTCCTTGACGGCCTTCAGGCGGCGGCTGCGGTGACGATCCCGGTTCTGGAGGGCCAGGTGATCCATGGCCAGCTGGATCTGCCGCTGGACCAGATCAAGCCCCTCGTGGAGCAGGTCGCGCTCGCCCTCATCGAGCCTGTGGGCGATGGGCAGCATCAACAGCGCCTGCTGGCTCGTCGTGGCCAGGAAGGGGATCGCGCCCAACGCCCGGTAGCCAAAGAGCGACATCGCCGTCCTGTACGGGCTCGACCTGGACGTCGTGGGGTCCAGATCCAGCAGCACGGGCGCCATCGACTCGACGTGGCGCTCCAGGCCCATCCAGCCGCCGCTCTCCGAGATGAGCTGGAGCAGGTTGGGCGAGAGGTTGATGTAGGCCGATAAATAGTGCTGATCCTGCGCGCGGTTGGACAACAACAGCGCCCCCGCCTCGATCCCCAGCGCCGCGCAGGTCGAGCGCAGGATCTTCGCGTAGACGTCCTCGCCGTCTGCGCTGTGCTCGCTCTGGGATCTCACGAGCCGCGATGAAGATGATTTTCGAGAAAATGGAGCCAGCAGGCTCTCGAAGACCTCGCCTGCCGGGAAGATCAGGTCGACGGCGATGCGGCCTATCAGACCCTTGTCTGGCGCTGAGAGGCGCTTGGACTCTCCTGTCATCGCCCATCCTCCCTGAGCAGCGGCCCATCGAGGGGATGAAGCCGAGGCGCTTGGATCGTTGCTGTCCGGTGGTATGATCGGCTGCGGACGACGCGCCCGGAGCGCAGACCTTGATCCCAGACGCCCCCCGAAGATCGATTGTTGATGGCCTTTGTGGCGCGCTCGCGCGCCTCGGGCCGCGGATCGCCCTCGTCGGGCTGACGACGCTCTGGGCGCCCGAGGCCCGAGGCCAGAGCCCGCAAGAAGCCGTCGGGGCTCTCCTGGCCGCCGACGAGCGGGCAGGGCAGGGGGATCTGGATGAGGCCGAGCGCCTCTACCTCCAGGCTCTGGTCAAGGCCCCTCAGTGGTGGCCAGCCTACGCGGTCGTCGCAGAGTTCTACGCCGCACGGATGCGGGACTGCGCCAGCGCCGCCCCGCTCTTCGACACTTACATCGATCACGTCGTTCAACCCGCCTCCAACCACTTTGATACAGTCAACGCCGCGCTCAACTGTAATGTCAAGCTCGAGCGCTGGGACCGCGCGCTGGCCCTGACGGAGATCCTGCGCGAGGCGTCGCGCAGGGCCTCCGATCACGCCGGCGCGCGGTCCATGCTGCGGCGGCGGGCCGAGATCGCCCTTCAGGCCGGGCGACCCCAGGAAGCCCTGGGCGCCCTGGAGCGCGTCCTCTTTGACGACTACGGGGACGTCCGAGCCCACGTCCTGAGGGCCAGAGCGCGCTTCGCCCTCGGGCGCCACGAAGAGGCGCTGCACGACTTCCTCTTCGTCCGGGTCACTTTCGGTCGGGTCGCCTTCATCAACCTTGAAATCGGCGTCGTGCTCGTGATCTTGAATAGATACGCCGAGGCCGTCGACGCGCTGCGGCGATCGATCCACGATGACGGCGAGGCCCCCGAGACCTACCGGTGGCTCGCGCATGCCCATCAGGAGCTCGGGCAGGCCTTCGAGGCCGAGCGGTCGTGGCGGCGGTGCCTGGAGCTGCTCGGCGGCGACGACTCGCCGCTGGCCCAGACGGTCAAGAACAACCTGGCGTGGCTGATCGCGCTCAAGAGCCGGCCTGGGGATCCGGCGCTGCTGGAGGCGCTTGAGCTGTCCCGAGGGGTCGTCGAGGCCACCGACGGCCAGGATCCCACCTACTGCGACACCCTGGCCGAGATCCTGCTCCGCCTCGGGCGCCTCGACGAGGCGCTCGGGTGGATCCGCCGCGCCCAGCGCCTTGAGCCCGCCAACCCTCATTATGGATCGCAGCTGGAGCGCTTCGAGCGCTACTCTGCCGGGTTCAAGGCCGGCGGCGGCCGCATCCTCCTGGAGCGCTGGCGCGCGCCTTGAGGTCAGCCCGGGCGCTTGACGCCGTGGACCCTTGGCGGTAGACGAGGGGCAATGCGGCGGACCCGGCCACCGCGCTGAATCCTGGATGAGGAGTGCCGTCGTGGATACGCTCAGAGTCTCCGAGGTCCTTATCGCCCTCAGCCGCGCCTGCGATCTGGCCTCGTCTCGCCCCTACGGCTTCGCCCAGCGGGTCGCTCGGGTGGCCGACCGCATGGCCGATCAAGCCGGCCTCCCCGATGACCTGCGCGGCGACCTCCTGGCGGCGGCCCTGCTCCACAGCGCCGGCTTCGCCGCCGTGGCTGGCGACGTGGCGCGGATCGTCATCGGGGACGAGCGCCTCCAGCTGCGCCTCTACCCCCTCGACGCGATCTTCGATCGGCTGGCCGCCGGCCCCAGCCTCGGCGCCGACGAGTCGTCCCGCACCGGGGTCTTCCTGCGCCACCACATCCCCATCGCCGGCTTCCCCCGCGCCACCGGCCTCTGGCTTGAGCGCGCGGGCCTCGAGCGCGCCGGCCGCATCGTCTCCCCCATGCTGGAGCTTGCCGAGCGGCGCGAGCGCCCCAGCCCCGAGGCCATGGCCAGCGGCCTCCTCTCGCTCGCCTATCACCTCGTCGCCGTGCGCTGGCTGGCCGCCAGCGGCGACGCCGCCGACAAGGAGATGGCCGAGCGGGCTCGCGATCTGGTCGGCGACAGCCGGTGGCTGGCCGCCTTGTCCGGCGTCGTCTTCGAGCCGCCGCTGCTGCCCATGGCCGAGGAGCTCTGGGCCGACACCCTGTTCTGGCAGGAGATGGACGCGGCCCGCACCGGCGCGTGGCTGCGGATCGTCCGAAACCCCGAACCTGCCCAAGGGGACCCCGACCCCGAGAGCCCCTCGCCCGAGGGCCCCAGGGGGCTCGCCAGCGAGGAGGCCGTCCAGGGCGTCGACGCCGACTCGCTGATGGGCTCCTACACCTTCTCGGCCAACGAGCTGACCGATGACGTCCCGGACATCGACGCGGCCATCTGCGCGCTGCTCGGGCCTCGCCATGGCGATCGCCTGCCGCTGGACTCGCCGCTCTTCGACGCCTGGCTCCAGATCATCGGCCAGATGCTCGACGCCAAGGCCGTCTTTGCCCAGGGACACAGCCTGCGGGTGGCCAACCTCGTCCAGGAGGTCGCGCTCCTGCTTGAGCTCAACGACGCTCAGGTCGCCAAGATGCGCCTGGCCGCGTGGCTCTACGGCGTCGGCAGGCTGGCGCTCCCCAGCGCGCTGGTCGAGCAGGGCAGGGGGCTGCGGGCCGAACAGCGATCGATGATCGTCGAGACCCCGCGCCTGACCCGCTCCACCCTCCAGCCCTTGCGCGCCCTCGAACACACCCTGCGCGACGCCTCGACCTACGCCGAGCGCCTCGACGGCTCCGGCTACCCCCGAGGTCTCCAGAGCCCCGACATCCCGCTGCTCGGCCGCCTGATCTGCGTCGTGGACACCTTCGAGGCCCTCCAGTCCGACAGGCCCTACCGCCCCGCCTTCTCCCGGGCGCGCGCCCTGCACATCCTCCAGGCCCAGTCCGCTGGCCTCTTCGACGGCGTCATCACCGACCTCGTCGAAGGCATCACGCGGGGTGAGCTGTGAGCGCAGGCCAGCCCCCGAGTGACCCCGAGGATCAGGGCGCCCAGGAGGGCACCCACCCCTTCGCCATCGTCGGCGCAGCCGCCGGCGTCGTCTCCATCCTCGTCGGCCCCTTCTGCTGCCTCGACCCCAGGCTCGCCGGCGTGCTCCACACCGCGCTCGGCCTCCTGGCGCTGGCCTCCGGCGGCTTCACCCTCCTGAAGGTGCGCCGAGGCCAGATCGAGGGCCACAACACCTTCCAGGCCCGGCTCGCGCTGGGGCTCGGGGCCTTCGGCCTGCTGGCCGGGATCGCGTGGATCATCTGGTGGATCCTCCACCCCGACGGGCGATAAGGTCACCCCTGGTGCCTTAGCGTTTGACACCACACCCACCCGTCATTATCGTTGGGAGGGTCTGGAGGCTACAGTCAGGCCATTGTCTCCACCCAGAATCTTGATTTACAGGCACAGGGATCCACTTTTCCTTGACCAAACCCAGGTCAAGCAGCCTGTTCACAACGAAATTGGAGGTCAAACACCATGAAGAAGCTCATCACACTGCTCCTTTTCCTCTCCCTCGGCGCTGGACTCGTCGCTTGCAGCAGCGCCGCCGAGAACACCAAAGAAGAAGCCAAGCCCACCGCGGAGACCGAGGACGACGGGACCGGCGAAGAGGCCACGGAGGACGGCGAGAAGAAGTCACTCAAGAAGAGCGAGGGCAACCGCATGGAGCGCCCTCAAGAGGACGAGTGACGCCCTCACACACCACCTCTGGCGCCTGAACCCAGGCGCCGAAGGGACCGAGAGATGCACGGCGCCTCAAACGCCGTGCATTTCTCGTTTTTATCCCCCCTTGAGCTTCTCCTCGACCTGCGCCGCGATGGCCTCGACCACCGCCCCCTGGCTCAGCGCCGTGCAGTCGACCAGGACCGCGTCGGCCGCCATCGACAGCGGCGCCACCGCCCGGCCCATGTCGCGCGCGTCGCGCTCGCGGATCTCGGCCTCGATGACCTCGATCTCCGGCAGCCGCATCCCCTCGATCCCCTCGTCCATGTACTGCGCGTAGCGACGGCGGGCGCGCTCCTCGACGCTGGCCGTCAAGAAGACCTTCACCTCGGCGTCCGGAAAGACGACCGTCCCGATGTCGCGACCCTCCACGACGCTGTCCTCCGACCTCCCGATCCGACGCTGGAGCTCCAGCAGCGCCGCCCGCACCGGCGGGTGCGCCGAGACCTCGCTGGCGCCCTGGCCGATCTCCGGCGCCCTCACCTCCCGCGTGACCTCCTCCTCCTGGCCGTCGACGCTCACGAAGACCGCGTTCGTCTCGCCCGAGAGCTCGAAGCGGATCTGCAACCCCGCCGCAAGGCGCGCCAGACCCTCCCCGTCATCCCAGGCCACTCCCTCCTGGCGCGCCATCCAGGCCACCGAGCGGTAGATCGCCCCGGTGTCCAGCAGCTGAAATCCCAGGCGCTGGGCCACCAGCCTCGACACCGTGCTCTTGCCTGCGCCCGCAGGGCCATCAATCGCCAGGATCATTCCCCCTCCTCCCGCTGCAACGACTTGAGATCATTGAAGAACTCTGGATAGCTGATCGACAGGCTCTCCAGCCCATCCACCCGACAGGGCCCCTCGGCCACCAGCGCCGCCACGGTCGCCGCGGCCGCCATCCGGTGGTCGTGGGCCGCATCAAACTCAAAGCGCTCAAAGGCCTCCTCGCCCCGCCCCTGGATCGCCAGCCAGTCCTGGCCTGTCTCCACGGCGCACCCGCAAGCCTCAAGCAGCCCGGCGGTCAAGGCCAGCCTGTCCGACTCCTTGACCCTCAGCTCCCCCACGCCCCGAAACACCGACCGCCCCCGCGCCCTGCCTGCCAGCACCGCCAGCACCGGGATCTCGTCGATCAGCGAGGGCACCTGGTGCGGCTCGATCTCAAAGCCCCGCAGCGCCCCATGGGCGATCCGGAGATCCGCCGTCGGCTCGCCCCCCGAGGACACCCGCGCGCCACGGCGCTCCACCCTCACCCCCGCGCGCTCCAGGGCGCCGAGCACCCCCGCCCGCGTCCAGGCCACCCCGCAGCCCCTCACCTCCACCGCGCTGCCAGGGACGATCGCCGCGGCCACCATCAAGAACGCCGCCGAGGAGATGTCCCCAGGCACCTCAATCACTCGGCCCTCCAGCCGCCCCCCCCACGCCGGCAGCGACACCCTCGCCTCGCCAGCCACCTCGGCGCCGTAATGCGCGCTGGAGGCCACCGGCACGCCCATCGCCCTCAAGAGAGACTCGGTGTGATCCCGGCTGGCGCTCGTCTCGACGATCTCCACCTCGACGCCCGCCATCAAGCCCGCCAGCAGCAGCGCCGACTTGACCTGCGCCGAGGCCACCGGCGACCGATAGGCCCCCCCCTTGAAGTCACCCGCCTCCACCTTGATCGGGGGCCTGCCCGCGTCCGTCAGGACGCGGGCGCCGAAGTCGTTGAGGGGCTCGGCGATTCGCCCCATCGGCCGACGCGAGAGCGAGGCGTCCCCGATCAAGGTCGCCCCGCCAAACCCCGGCACCCCCGCGAGCAGGCCCGTCACCAGCCGCATCGTCGTGCCCGAGTTGCCGCAGTCCAGCGCCTCGGCCGCCGCCCTGAGCGCGCCCGGGCCATCCCCCTGGACCACCACCCGCGAGCCCTCGACCTCGATCGGCACGCCCAGGGCCCTGAAGACCCCCACCGTCGAGAGCGTGTCCTCGGCCTGCAGAAAACCCTCGATGACCGACTCGCCGTGGCTGACGCTGGAGAGCATCACCGCCCTGTGGGAGATGGACTTGTCGCCGGGCGCCCGCACCGACCCGCTCAGCGGCCCGCCAGCGGGCTCGACGATCCCTGATCGGCTCATGCCCCCTCCTTGACGTCGACGAAGTCGCCGCGCCGCGCGTGGGCGCGCTCCAGCAGCGCCTCGACCCGATCCCACCGCTTGAGCTCGATCCACCCCTCCAGATCCTGAAGGACGCTGATGACGCGGGGCAGCGCCGACATGAGGGCATTGCGGTTGGCCTTGAGGTGGGCCAGCGTCGCGGCGGGCTCGGCCCCCATGGCCTGCGCAGCCGCCGCGATCCCGACCCCGCCGAGGCCCTCGACCGCAAAGACCTCCGAGAGCTCGTCCAGGGCGGTGATCAAGGCCGCCGAGGTCGCCAGCGGGGCGCCGCGCGTGGCCGCGAGGATCAGGTCGAGCTGGTCGCCGGCCACCCACCGGGGCGACGCGCCCGCCGACCGCCAGAGCGCCTCGATCCGGGGGTCCAGGCCCTGTCTCGGTCGCCCCAGCGCCACCGGCTGGCCCTCGAAGAGATCGGCCCGCGCTGGCCCCTCGACGCGGAGCACCGGCAGGCAGGGCGTGTGCCTGAGGGCCGGGGGGAGATGGCCGGCGAGGGCGTCGAAGACAGCGGCCTTGACGGGGGAGAGATCGATGAGGGCGGCGTCGGGGCGCATCATGGGCGCGTAGGCTCGCCCGAAGCGCGCCAGATCCTCGCCGTCGAGGGAGAGGACGACGAGGTCGGCCTCGGGCAGCACGTCCTGGGGGAAGGCGGTGGCTCGATCGATAGCGCCGAGCCCCAGGGCCGCGTCGACCAGGGCGCTCTGAGGGTCCCAGCCGGTCAGGCGCGGCCTCCCCGAGGGCGCCCGGCCCAGCGACAGCGCCAGCGAGGTCGCCGAGGCGCCCAGGCCCGCGAAGCAGACATTCTCGAAGGCCGGCGCGATCATGGGGACAGGACCTCGCGCAGGGCCTCGATCAGCCGGTTGTTCTGCGGCGGGGTCCCGAAGCTGATGCGGACGTGGTGATCGAGCGCGTAGCCGTCCAGCGGGCGGACGATGATCCCGCGATCGAGGAGCTTGTCGTAGAGATCGGAGGCCAGCAGCGGCGTTCGGCACAGCACGAAGTTGGCCTGGGTCGGCACGACCTCCAGGCCCATGTCGCTCAGGGCGGCGCTGACGCGGGCGCGCTCGACCCGGTTGAGCTCCAGGGTCCGGCGCAGGAAGTCCTCATCGTCCACCGCGGCCGCCGCGGCCAGCTGGCCGATGCGGTTGGTGTTGAAGGGGGCGCGCACCCGGTGGAGGTAGCCCGCGACCTCCTCGGTCGCCACCGCGTAGCCGACCCGGAAGGAGGCCATCCCGTAGCACTTGCTGAAGGTGCGCAGCGCCACGATCCTCGGGTAGAGGCCCTGATAGCGCGAGGAGTCCGGGTAGTCCTCGGCGTCGGCGAACTCGAAGTAGGCCTCGTCCATGACGACCAGGGGCGGGTCGGGGCGCTCGGCCAGGATCGAGAGCATGGCCTCAAGCTCCGCGCGGCCGTTGTAGGTGCCGGTCGGGTTGTTGGGGTTGGCCACGAAGACCAGGCGCGTGTTGGATCGCGCGGCCCTCGCCATCGCCACCAGATCGTGCCCCATGTCAGCGGCGGCCGGCACGACCGTAAAGGGCACGTTCATCGACTTGAGGATGATGCGATAGACGATAAAGCTGTGTTCACTGACAATAGCGTGATCGGCGCTCGTGGCGAAGGTGCGCACGATGAGCTCCAGCAGCTCGTTGGAGCCATTGCCCGACACGATCCGGGCCATGTCGACGCCGAGGTACTCCGAGAGCCTGTTGCGCAGCACGAAGGCGGCGCCGTCCGGGTACAGGTGCCCCTCCAGCAGGGCGGCCCTGGCCGCCTCAAGGGCCAGAGGCGAGGGGCCCAGGGGGTTCTCGTTGCTGGCCAGCTTGAGGATCTCGCCCTGGATCCCGCGCTCGCGCCGAAGCTCCTCGATGGGCTTGCCCGGCACGTAGGGCTTGAGCGTCTCGATGTACTGGCCCACCAGGGGCCGCGCGCGCTTGTCCTCATCCCAGTGTGTCAATCAGGTGCCTCCGCGCCGATTCAAACGCGTCATCTTCGGTGACGTGCCATTGCATGTGGGGCTGGCCGTGAAACCACGTCAGCTGCCGCTTGGCATATCTCCGGTGATCGCGTTTGACAAGCCGCACCGTCTCCTGCCACGCCTCTGACGAACGATCCTCGCCCCTCAAGAAGGCCACGAGCTGCCGGTAGCCCAGGCTCCCGAGCGGCTTGACGTCGGGATCGACGCCGCTGTCGAGGATCGCGCGCACCTCGTCGAGCCAGCCGGCGGCGATCATCGCGTCCACCCTGGCGTCGATCCGACGGTACAGGGCCTCTCGCGGCGGCGACAGCGCGATCTGGAGGGCCTCGACCCTGGGCCGCCGATCGTTGAGGTTGTGCTCCGATTGCAGCGCGCTCATGGGGGTGCCGGTCAATTCGAAGACCTCCAGGGCGCGCACGATCCGCACGGCGTCGTTCGTGTGGATGCGCGCCGCCGCGCCCGGATCGACCCGCCGGAGCGCATCGTGGAGGGCGGCGACGCCCTCGACCTCGATCCTCGATCGGAGGGCCGCGCGCGTCGCCTCGTCCGAGGGCGGCGTCTCCACCATCCCGTAGAGCAGCGCCCGCAGGTACATCCCCGTGCCGCCGCAGACGATCGCCAGCTTGCCGCGCCCCTGGATGTCCTCGATCGCCCGCAGCGCGTCGGCGGCCCAGGCCCCCGCGTCGTAGGCGGCCTCCAGGGGCAGGAAGTCCACGAGGTGGTGGGGGACCCTGGCGCGCTCCTCGACCGTGGGCTTGGCCGAGCCGATGTCCAGGTGGCGGTAGACCTGGACGGAGTCCGCCCCGATGAGCTCGCCGCCGAAGGACTCGGCCAGGCGCATGGCCGCGGCGCTCTTGCCCGAGGCGGTCGGGCCGCAGATGACGATGACAGGCTGTGGGGCGCTTCGAGGCGACATCGCCACGAATGTGCCCCATCGGGCGGGGTCGGCGCAAGGCCGCCGATCCCAGACCGGCTCGGGCAAGGGCGCAGGGGGGGATCAGCGGCCGAAGGCCGCCTCGAGCTCGGCCAGCGGCAGGCGGAAGTAGACGGGGCGGCCGTGGGGGCAGTTGGAGCCGAAGTCGATGGCGTCGAGCTGCCGAAAGAGCGCCGTGGCCTCCTCGGGGCCCGTGTCGTCGCCCGATCGTATGGAGCCGTGGCAGGCCATGCGCAGCAGGATGGCGTCGACGGCCTCGTGGATGCGATCGGAGCGGCCGACGCTGGACAGGTCGTCCAGCGCGTCCTTGATCAGCGGCTCGTGGCGGGCGCGGGTCAGGATGGCGGGGACGGCCTTGAGGGCGTAGTCATTGCCGCCGAAGGGCTCTATCTCGAAGCCCAGCTCCAGGAAGAAGTCCAGGAACTCCTCCATCGCCGCGGCCCGGAGGGTGTCGAGGTTGATCCGCAGCGGGAAGAGCAGCGGCTGGGTCTCGTGGTCCGAGGCGTGGTAGAGCGCCTTGAGGTTCTCGAAGGTGATGCGCTCGTGGGCGGCTTGCTGATCGACGATGACGAGGCCCGAGGCGTCCGAGCACACCAGGTAGTTGCGCTTGTACTGGCCGATGAAGTGCAGCCGGGAGAAGTAGCCCTCGGCCTCGGCGCGGACGATCCGGGCGCGGGCCTCGGCCTCCGGGTCCACGATGTCGATGGTCCGGCCAGGGGTCGCCGCGGGGCGCGCGGCGACCTCGGCGGCTCGCCCCGCCGGGGCGTCGGGCCTGGCAGGGGCGGGCGAGGGGGGGCCGAAGAGGTCGGCCATGGGGATGCGCAGCGGCTCGGCGGGGGCGCGGTGGGCGCCCAGCGCCAGCGCGCTCTGGGCGGCGGGGCCGGCCAGGATGGTGTGCCGGGCGTTGAGGGGCTCGTAGGTGGCCTGCTCGGGGCCGAGGGCGCGGTGGCCGACCTGCTGCTCGGACGTCAGCTTGTAGGTGCGCACCTCGTCCTTGACCCAGGGGGTCTCCTGGAGGGCGTCGTTGATGGCGTGGTAGACGGCCCGGAAGATCGCGTCCGTGTTGCGAAATCGCACCTCGACCTTGGTGGGGTGGACGTTGACGTCGACCAGATCGGGCGGCATGTCGATGAAGAGGACCACGGTGGGGTAGCGGGACTTGTCGATCATCCCCCGGTAGGCGGCCTTGACGGCGGCGTGGATGGTCCGCTCCTTGATGAAGCGGCCGTTGACGTAGATGTAGTAGCCCTGGGTGCCGCGCTGGGAGACGTCCGGCCGCGAGAAGTAGCCGTGGGCGCGCACCCCGTCGATGGGCGGGTAGTCGGCCGTCTCGAAGAGCGCCTGCCGGACCTCCCGGCCCAGCACCGCCAGGAGCCTGTCGCCCAGCGAGCTGTTGGCCGGCAGGTCAAAGAGCTGCCGGCCGTTGTGGGTCAGCCGCAGGTGGATGTTGTAGCGGCTCAACGCCAGGCTCAACAGAGACTCGGAGATGTGCCGCGTCTCTGTCGGGGTCGTCTTGAGGAACTTGAGGCGCGCGGGGGTGTTGTAGAAGAGATCGCGCACCTCGATGATCGTCCCGTCCGGCATCCCGGCGTCCTTGACGTGCAGGACCCGCCCCCCCTCGATCAGGATCTCGGTGCCGCCGATGTCGCCCGGCTCGCACGTCTTGAGCGTCATGCGGGACACGGACGCGATCGAGGGCAGCGCCTCGCCTCGAAAGCCCAGCGTGGTGATGTTGAAGAGGTCGTCGACGTGCCGGATCTTGCTCGTGGCGTGGCGCAGGATCGCGCGCTCGGCGTCCTGGCGCGACATCCCGCTGCCGTCGTCCGTGATCCGGATCAGCGCCTGCCCGCCGTCCTCGATGTCGACGAAGACCCGCGTCGCCCCCGCGTCCAGGCTGTTCTCCACCAGCTCCTTGACCACGGCCGCGGGGCGCTCGACCACCGCGCCGGCTGCGATCTGGTTGGCCAGCTCGTCCGACAGCACCCTGATCCGACCCTCCGCCTCCTGGGGCCTGGCGGCCCCTGGGGCGCTCGCGCTCTGACGTGCCATCGGCTTGCTCCCTGTGCTCGAACGTCGATCCTGACACTCCCATGAACCCGATGGGGATTGGAAGCGCCAGCGCCCTCGTGGGGCTCGCCGCGCCAGCCCGAGAGGGGGTGTGAAATGAGAGAGCCCTGGAGCGCGGGGGCTCCAGGGCTCAAAGGGTCCTCAGGGCGGCGCGCGGAGGGACGCCCCGACTCGGGCCTCGCCGCGGCCTAGAGCTTCCGGAAGACGCCCTTGACCAGGCCGAGGATCTGGGCCTCCTTGAAGTCCTCTCGCCGCACGTAGATCGGCTCCATGGACTCGTTGGCCGGCTGCAGGCGGATGCGGTCGTTCTCGTAGTAGATGCGCTTGACGGTCGCCTCGTCCTCGATCATCACGGCGACGATCGAGCCGTTGGGGGCGTCGGACTGGTGGTTGACGAAGATGATGTCGCCGTCGAGGATCCCGTCGTCGATCATCGAGTCGCCGCGGACGTTGAGCGCGAAGAGCTCGGTGGTCTTGCCCAGCAGGCCGTGCTCGAGCGTGATGGTCTCCTCGGCGTTGTTGATCGCCTCGATGGGGTTGCCCGCCGCGATGCGGCCCAGCAAGGGGATGTCGATCGTCGCGACGCGGTTGCTCCCCGTCTCCAGGTTGTGGCCGTCCGCGTTGTGCAAGGGGCGCAGCGCACGGGACTTGGACTGGTCGCGCACCAGGTAGCCCTTGCGCTCAAGGGCCTTGAGGTGGTCGTTGACACCGTTGGTCGAGCGGATGTTCATGTGGGTGCCGATCTCGCGGATCGTCGGCGGGTAGCCGCGGTCGTCCAGCGAGTCGATGATGAAGTCGAGGACCTTGGACTGGCGGATGGTGAGCTTCTTCATGGGGGTCATCTCCGGGATTAGGATGTTTGAGGGCCTGAGAAATGGGCGCTCATTTTCGGTGGGTGAACCGATCTCACCCTCCAAAATACTGAACGTCCAACTTGGTGTCAACCCTTTGTTCAGTTGAAAATTCGTTACGTGGGTCTTTTGGTCAGTTGAGGGCCGCGGCGGCGTGGTCAAAGGGGGCAGGGGAGGGCTTGATCGGGCCGCCGTGGTGGCGGGTCGAGGCCCCTTCGCGGGCGCCCGGCTCGATTGACAGGTCAAGGGAGCCTGTGCTAGAAGCCCGGAGACGTTTGCCAGGGTCGACTTCGCGTCGGCCCGTGTCGCCGGGACCCGTCGCGGGTCCGAGGAACGAGCCAGCGCGCCTGGGCGCGCGTCGGGGAGAGAGATGCTCGCCCAGTATGTGCCTTTGATATGGTTGGTGGCGCTGTCCACCGCGGTGGCTCTGGGGATCCTCGTGATGAAGTCGGTCACGGGTCCGAAGAGGGAGAGCGCGGTGAAGCAGGCGCCCTTTGAGTGCGGCAGCAAGCCCATCGGCACGACGCGCACGCGCTTCTCGGTGAAGTTCTACCTCGTGGCGATCACCTTCATCGTCTTTGACGTGGAGGCGGTGTTCGTGATCCCCTGGGCGGTGATCTTCAAGGATTACTTCCTGGCCAACGGCATGGCGTTGGTGGGCTTCGGGTCGATGCTCGTCTTCCTGGCGATCCTGACGCTGGGGTTGGCCTATGAGTGGAAGAGCGGAGGTCTGGAATGGGACTAGAGCAGAAGCTGCCGGGGTTCGTGACGACGAAGCTTGAGCCTGCGGTCAACTGGGCGCGCAAGTATTCGCTCTTTCAGTATCCCTTCGTGACGGCCTGCTGCGGCATGGAGTACATGGCCACGGCGTGCAGCAGGTACGACATCGCGCGCTTCGGGGCCGAGATCCCGCGCTTCAGCCCCCGGCAGGCCGATCTGCTGATGGTGGTCGGGACGATCAACCACAAGCTGGCGCCCTTCCTCGTGACGGTCTACGAGCAGATGGCCGAGCCGAAGTGGGTCATCGCCTTCGGGGTGTGCGCCTCGACGGGCGGCTTCTACGACAACTACGCCACGGTCCAGGGCATCGACAAGCTCATCCCGGTCGACGTCTACATCCCGGGCTGCCCGCCGCGTCCCGAGCAGGTGCTCGACGGCCTGATGCTCCTGCAGCAGAAGATCCAGAACGAGCCCTGGGACAAGTACGCCTACGAGAAGCGGCAGGAAGAGGTGCGGCAGACCGGGCGCGAGGGGAGCCGCATCCTGAGCCCGCTGAGCGCCGGCGGCTGAGCCGCCCCCACCCCTTGAGCCGTCGAGGAGCCTCATGAGTCAGGACGACATCAAGCGCCTGGAGCGCAAGTTCCGCAAGTCCATCATCGACACCAGCAGTCGGCTCGGGATGGACACCGCGCTGGTCGAGAAGGACGCCCTGCGCGAGATCATCCAGTACCTGCGCGACGACGAGAAGCTGGTCTACGACTTCTTGCGCGAGCTGACCTGCGTGGACTACCTGCACCGGGAGCCGCGCTTCGAGATGGTCTACGTGCTCTACTCCATGAGCCGCAAGAAGCAGGTGGTCATCAAGGTCGCGCTGACCGAGGACGACCCGACCGTCGACAGCCTGCACGACCTGTACGGCTGCGCCAACTGGGGCGAGCGTGAGGTCTGGGACATGTACGGCGTGCGCTTCAAGGGGCACCCGGACATGCGCCGGATCTTGATGTACGAGGAGTTCGAGGGGCACCCGCTGCGCAAGGACTACGTCAAGCAGGAGTCGCAGCCGCGGGTGGAGCTCCGGGGCCCCGAGCGCGACTCGGTCGAGGAGTTCCGCACCTTCCACCAGGGCCGCGACGTGACCGGCTCTCGACAGGCCTAGCAAGGGAGCGACCCGATGAGTGAGGTCTTCGACGAGCTCGACGCCACCGAGCTTCACACTGAGCCGATGGTGCTCAACATGGGCCCGGCCCACCCGGCCATGCACGGCACCGTCCGGATGGTGTTGACCCTCGACGGCGAGACGGTGGTCAAGTGCGACCCCGAGATCGGCTACCTGCACCGGGGCTTCGAGAAGGAGTGCGAGAGCGCCACCTGGACTCAGTGCTTCCCCTACACCGACCGGCTCAACTACGTCTCGCCGCTGCTGAACAACTTCGGCTTCGCGCTGGCGGTCGAGAAGCTGCTGGAGATCGAGGCGACGCCCCGCTGCAACTTCGTGCGGACGATCATGGGCGAGATCAGCCGGATCTCGGATCACCTGACCTGTCTGGGGGCGGGGTCGATGGAGTTGGGGGGCTTTACGGGCTTCCTGTACGCCATCGAGGGCCGCGAGCTGATCTGGGACATCCACGAGGCCGTCACGGGCGCGCGGCTGACGGTCTCCTACGGGCGGATCGGGGGGTTGAAGGACGACCTGCCGGACACCTTCGGGCCGATGTGGAAGAAGGCGCGCGAGCGGGTCCTGGACATCCACTCCGACATTCATAAGCTCTTGACCCGCAACAGGATCTTCCTGGATCGGATGCAGGGCACGGGGATCATCTCCAAGGCCGACGCCATCAGCCACGGCTTCGTGGGCCCCTGTCTGCGCTCGACGGGCGTGGATTACGACGTGCGCAAGGACCACCCCTACTTCGCCTACGGGGAGGTGGACTTCGACGTGCCGGTCGGGACGACGGGGGACAACTACGATCGGTACCTCGTGCGGATGGAGGAGATCGTCCAGTCGATCCGGATCGTCGATCAGTGCCTGGCCAGGATGCCCTCGGGGCCGGTCAACTGCGACGACCCGCGTGTGGCGCTGCCGGAGAAGGAGAGCGTCTACAACTCGATCGAGGGGATGATCAACCACTTCAAGATCATCTTCGAGGGCATCCAGGTGCCCGCGGGCGAGGTGTACAGTTATACCGAGGGCGGAAACGGGGAGTTGGGCTATTACATCGTGTCCAACGGCACGGGCAAGCCCTGGAAGGTCAAGGTGAGGGCGCCGAGCTTCTACTTGATGTCTGCGGCCCACAAGATGATCGAGGGCGGCATGATCGCCGACATCATCCCCACCTTCGACACGATCAACATGATCGGGGGCGAGATCGATCGCTGAGCCCGAGCCTGGAGCGCGAGCCTGATGCCAACCTGTACGATCAACGGCCAGAAGATCACGGTGGACCGTGGCACGACCGTCCTGCAAGCGGCGGCCGAGGCGGGCTTTGACGTCCCGCACTTCTGCTACCACCCGGCGCTGTCGATCCCGGCCAACTGCCGCATGTGCCTCGTGGACATCGAGCGGTCTCGCAAGCTCCTGCCGGCCTGCTACACCGACGTGACCGAGGGGATGGTGGTCCACACGGAGAACGACAAGGTCAAGCAGGCCCGCAAGGCCGTGCTGGAGTTCATCCTTGTCAACCACCCGGTCGACTGCCCGATCTGCGATCAGGCCGGCGAGTGCAAGCTGCAGGACTACTACCTGGCCTACGACGCGCAGTCCTCGCGGCTGCGGACGACGAAGGTCTCCAAGGTCAAGGTCTACCCGCTGGGGCCGGAGGTCGTCTACGACGGCGAGCGCTGCATCCTGTGCACGCGCTGCGTGCGCTTCTGCGACGAGATCACCGGCACGGGGGAGCTGACGGTGGTCGAGCGCGGCGACCGCAGCGAGATCCGCACCTTCCCCGGCCACGAGCTCGAGAACGACTACTCGATGTGCACGGTGGACCTGTGCCCGGTCGGGGCCCTGACCAGCCGTGACTTCCGCTTCAAGTGCCGGGTGTGGCTGCTGACGAGCAACGACTCGATCTGCACGGGCTGCTCGCGCGGCTGCTCGATCCACCTTGAGCACCACCGGGGCGAGACGCAGCGCTACAGGCCGCGCTTCAACCCGGAGATCAACGAGTACTGGATGTGCGACAAGGGCCGGCTCTCCTACAAGGAGTTGGGCGAGGACAGGCTCGGCAGCCTGCTGATCAACGGGGCGACCTACACCTGGTCGCAGGGCGTCGATCGGGCCGCCGAGCTCCTGTCCGAGCGCATCGGCGCGCAGGGCAAGGGTTCGGTGGGGGTGGTCCTGAGCCCCCAGGCCTCCTGCGAGGATCTCTACGTCGGGCGGCGCTTCGCCGAGGAGGTCGTCGGCACCGACCGCCTCTACATCGGCGGCAAGGCGCCGGGCGTGGGCGACGACTTCTTGATCACGCCGGACAAGAACCCCAACCGCAACGGGCTCCTGGTGATGTTCCCGAGGGGCGCTCGCCCGGCTTCCTTCGGCGCGCTGATCGAGGACATGGCCTCGGGCCGGGTCAAGACGCTCTACATGATGGGCTCGGAGATCCCCGTCGAGGGCGCCGAGCGGGCCCGCTTCCTGGAGCTCGTCGGCAAGCTGGATCTCTTCATCCTCCAGGCGCCGCGCGGGGGTGGGCTGTCCGAGGCGGCCCGCGTCGTGCTGCCCTCGTGCACGCACGCCGAGAAGGAGGGGACCTACATCAACGTCGACGGCGTGGCCCAGACGGCTGCGCGGGCCTATGCGGCCCAGGGGCAGGCGCTGCCCGACTGGCAGATCTTCATGCGGATGGCGGGCAAGCTCGGCCGGCCGTTGAGCTTCACTCTGTTCAAGCAGCTCCAGCAGGCCATGCTGGAGGTGATGCAGGCCAACACCGACCAACCCTCGGTCGAGAGCGCGGTCGGCGCCGAGGCGGGCGCCTGAGCCGCCCTTGAGAGTCACAGGCATGGAATTCATTGACGCAATCTTCGAACCTGTCCTCTTGCCGCTGATCAAGGTGCTGGCGGTCGTCTTCGTCTTCGCCATGGGGATCGGCACCTTGCTGACCCTGGCCGAGCGCAAGCAGTCGGCCTACATGCAGCGGCGGCGAGGGCCCAACAGGGCCAACATCCGCATCGGGAGCCTGAACCTGCGCCTCGGGGGCCTGCTTCACCTGGTGGCCGACCCGATCAAGCTCATCGTCAAGGAGGACTTCGTCCCCGAGGAGGCCAACAAGCCGCTGCACTTCATCGCCCCGGCTCTGGGGCTGGTGCCGGCGATGATCATCTTCGCCATCGTGCCCTTCATGGACTTCTGGTGCCACGGCACCTCCCTGCCGGTGGGCGGCGTCGATTACTGCTTCCCGCTCGATCCCGGCGCGGCGGCCTCCTTCTCCCTGCAGGACCTCTCGGACCCGGTCTTCAACCCGAACCTGGGGCATTACTTCCAGATCGCCAACATCAACGCGGGCTTGCTCTACATGTTCGCCGTGACCGGGATCTCCGTCTACGGCGCCGCCATCGCTGGCTGGGCCTCGAACTCCAAGTTCAGCCTGCTCGGCGGCCTGCGATCGAGCGCCCAGATGATCTCCGCCGAGGTCGCCATGGGCCTGTCGCTGGCCGGCGTCCTGATGATCTTCGGCTCGCTGGACGTCAACGAGATGGTCCGCCAGCAGGGCGAGCTGCTCTTCGGCGTCGTGCCGAAGTGGGGCATCGTCGTCCAGCCCCTGGCCTTCTTCCTCTTTTTGACCGCCTCCATCGCCGAGTCCAAGAGGGCGCCCTTTGACATGCCCGAGTGTGAGTCCGAGCTCGTCGCCGGCTACTTCACCGAGTACAGCGCGATGAAGTTCGCCGTCTTCTCGCTCGGCGAGTTCATCGCGGTGGTCTTCATCGGCACGATCGTCACCACGATCTTCCTCGGCGGCTGGCACATCCCCTGGCTCTACGCCGACGGCTTCCACTTCAGCGCCGACAGCATGATCGCGGCCGACGGCGTCGGCGTCCAGGCCTCGGCCGTCCAGGCCTATGTGACCTCCAGCGCCTCGGGTGGCGCCCTCGGCCCCGACATCCCTCTGCCCTACTGGGTCGTCGTCCTGCTTCGGATCTCCGCCTTCCTGGGCAAGTCCCTCTTCCTGTGCTTCATGCAGCTCCAGCTGCGATGGACCCTGCCCCGCTTCCGCTACGACCAGGTCATGCACCTGGGCTGGAAGATCCTCCTGCCCCTGAGCCTCCTCAACCTCGTGATCACCGGCGTCGTGATGATCCTCCTGAACTGATCTCCGTCGTCCGCGCGCCCCCCTCTCTTTTTCTCCTCAAGCCTCGGCCCGCTGCGCCCGATAGACACTTGTTCGGCAAGGGCTCGCGGCGCACCGCCGCACGATGAGATCACGAAGCGGGCAAGGAGGGAGAGCAGATGCGTGGCAATCAAATCAAGGTCATGTTGGCTGCGATGATCGCGGGAGGTGCGTGGGTCGGTGTTGCGGGACAGGCCGAGGCTGGCGACCGGATCGTCAACGGCAAGTACAACACCGTGGTCAACTTCGGGCTCGCCGCCCAGAGCGGCGCCGACGTCCACAAGCGCCAGTACGAGTTCAGCGTCGTGGACACCGGGGATCTGCACTTCGCCGTGGGCTGCGAGGATCAGTCGGAGATGACGGTCAGCCTGGAGGCCTCGACGGGCGAGCACTTCCGCAAGAAGGTGGTGGGCGCGGCGAGCCACAAGGGCGTGGAGTCGGCGCTCTTCACCTTCACGGTCAAGAAGGAGCACCTGGCCGCGACGCGCTGGCAGGTGGAGGTCGCCTCGAAGTGGGCCATGCCGGTCTGCCGCCTGGACCTCTACCACGACGGCCGCGTCTCGATGTTCCGGTCGACCGCCCGCGACGCCGACACCTACAGCCGCCGCACCCAGGAGCGCGACCTCGATCCCTGGGCCAACACCCCCTTCGTCCTCTTCATCGAGCCTCGCCGGGACGACGACAAGTCCTGAGCGGCGCTCGCCCCGGGCTGTCGGCGCAAGGCCGCAGCGGGGCCGCTTTCCCAGTCACCGCAAGAAGAGCCTTCATTCCGCCCAAGGCGACGGGACGGGCGCCAGGCACCGACGAGGGGCCGGCGCAGGATCCCGAGGCTCAGGCCGCCCGGCCACACCCTGAGAGGGGTCTCGCGGGCCGCTTGAGCCGCGGTTGGCTTCGTCGAGGGGGTCTCGCAGGACGCGAGATCCCCTCGACTATTTCTTGTCGCGGCGATGGAGACCGGGCGCCGAGAGGCCGGGCGCCGAGGGCCCCTCCAGGCTCCTGGGTCGGTATCTCGGGGGTGAGGTGATGGCCGCCGTGCGCCGAGGGCGCAGCGGGCCCCTCATACCAGACCACAGACGAAGGGCTTGCTTTGTGGGCCAGGACAGGGGGATGGCCTGGGCCTGGGCCTGAGCGAGGCTGGTGCATCGCACCGCCCAGTGATGGCAAAGGCTCAGGGCGCCGCCTGGACCGCCCACAAAGTGAGTCTCTCGGCTGTGGTCTGGTATCAGGCCTCCAGGGCGCGCGAGAGATCCAGGATGAGGTCGTCGATGTCCTCGATGCCGACCGACAGCCGGATGAGGCCGTCGGAGATGCCGAGCTGGGCGCGGATATCGGGGGGTATGGAGGCGTGGGTCATGATCGCGGGGTGCTCGATGAGCGACTCGACGCCGCCGAGGGACTCGGCCAGGGCGAAGAGCTCCGTGGCCTCCAGGAAGCGGCGCGCTTCGTCGAGGCCGCCCTTGAGGGTGGCCGTGATCATCCCGCCGAAGCCAGACATCTGGCGCCTGGCCAGGGCGTGCTGGGGGTGTGAGGCCAGCCCAGGGTAGACGACGGCCTCGACGCGGGGGTGTCGGTTGAGGAAGTCGGCCACGACGGCGGCGTTCTCGGCGTGGCGCTGCATGCGGATGCCGAGGGTCTTGATGCCGCGCAGGACGAGGAAGGAGTCCATGGGGCCAGGGATGGCGCCGATGGAGTTCTGCAGGAAGTGCATGCGCTCGCTCAGGGCGTCGTCGTCGGTGACGACGGCGCCGCCGACGACGTCGGAGTGCCCGTTGATGAACTTGGTCGTGGAGTGGACGACGAGGTCGGCGCCCAGGGCCAGCGGTTGCTGGAAGCAGGGCGACATGAAGGTGTTGTCGACGACGACGAGGATGCCGCGCGCGTGGGCGATCTTCGCCAGGGCCTCGATGTCGACGAGCTTGAGCATGGGGTTGGTGGGGCTCTCAAGCCAGATCATGCGGGTGTTGGGGCGCAGGTGCCGCTCCAGGTCCGCCGGGTTGGTCAGGTCCGCGAAGGTGAAGGAGAGGGCGCGCTGGGAGAGGACCTTCGAGAAGAGGCGGAAGGTGCCGCCGTAGACGTCGTCGCAGCTGACGACGTGGCTGTCGGTGTCGAGCAGGTGCAGGAGGGTGGTGGCGGCGGCGCAGCCGGAGGCGAAGGCGAGCCCGTGCCGGCCGCCTTCGAGGGCGGCGATGCAGTCTTCGAGGGCCTGCCGGGTGGGGTTCTTCGTGCGGCTGTATTCGTAGCCGGTGTGGACGCCCGGGGAGGTCTGGACGTAGGTGCTGGTCTGGTAGATGGGGGTCATGATCGCGCCGGTGGAGGGGTCGGGCTGCTGCCCGGCGTGGATGGCGCGTGTGTTGAAGCCTTTCTGGGTCATGGCGTGCTCGCTCCCGGGCTCTGGTTGGTTGATCGAGGGGCTCAGTCGCGCAAGAGGACGTCGCAGTAGTAGCGCATGGCCTTGACGGCCTTGCCGAGCTGGTTGTGGTGGATGTTGCGACGCAGCTTGAGCAGGAGCTTGCGCTGGAGCCTGTAGGCGTTGAGGCGCTCGCGGGCGGGCGCGTCGTGGGCGGCGCCGGCGCGGACCTGGTCCAGCGGGTCAAAGAGGGTCTCGATGGGGTATCCCCAGGTGTCGAGGTCCTCGGGGGGCAGGCCGGAGATGACGCTGCGCGCCAGGGCGAGCTTGGCGGGGTCGTTGGCCAGCTCCACGGCCCACTTGTCGACCGAGGCGGTCACGGGGCGGGCGTTGTCCTCGACCTTGGGGTCGCCGTAGCTCTTCTTGATGTGGTCAAAGTCGCCGTACTGGATGGCCTGGGGCTCGTGCTCGAGGCCGACGAATTCGAAGATCCGGCGCAGGTGCGTGTCGGGGTCCGAGACGGCGTCCTCGTAGCGCACGTGGAGGGTGTTGTCGCGCTGCTGACGGATAAACCGAGCGATGGCGGGCACATAGCGATCAAGGATGGGGTTGAAGTTGTAGGCGGCCTGGAAGTCGCCCTCGAAGAAGGAGTTGGCGAAGGAGCTCAGGATGGCCAGGGGGTGCCGGGTCAGGGCGACGTAGCGGGCCTGTGGGTAGAGGCGGGTGATGAAGTCGGTGATCAGGGCGTATGCGGGGGTCTTGTCGAGGAAGACGGCGGCCTGGTCGTTGGTCGAGAGCATGCGGCCGTAGAGGGTGTCGGTGTAGGCGCGGCAGGCGTCGACGTAGTCCTGCTCGCCGTGGGGGAGGCCGTCGACGAACTCGCGGGTGGCCTTGGCGGCGTTGATGTGGTCGTAGGGGGCCTTCTCGACGTTGTGGAAGTAGCCCAGGTGGGCCAGCGGGGTCATGAGGTGGGGTTCGGGGTGGGTGAAGATCTTCGAGTGGCTGCCGATCATGCGCTGGAGCATGGTGGAGCCGGATCGGGGTGAACCGATGACGAACAGCATCTTGTCTTCCATGACATCAGCTCCGGGGGGTGGCGATGAGGGCTTCGAGGGCGCTGCGTGTGCGCTCGGGGAGCTTGGAGGCGGGCCCCTCTGCGAGCAGCTGGCGGGCCTCACGGGCGCGGCCGAGGGCGGCGAGGCAGCGGACCTCGGTCTCGGCGATCATGGGGGTCTGGGGGGCGCGCCGGGCGTAGCTCAGGGCCTCTTCGTGCTCGCCCTGGTTGGCGGTGGCGACGGTGAGCAGCTCCCAGGTGCGCCCCAGGAGGGTGTCGGGGACGTTGTTCTCGGCGCGCAGCTGGTGGCCGTAGCGGGCCGCGTCGCGCCAGCGGCCCTCCTCCATGGCGGCCTGGGCCTTGGTGAAGAGCTCGCCGGCGAAGGGGTTCGTCCTTCGGATGGGGCCTGAGGAGCGGCCAGAGATCAGGGGAGAGGCGTTCTCCCAGATGGCGAAGGCGCACAGGATGGCCAGCAAGGTGCTGCTCATGCTCAGGGCGACGGCGACGCCGACGGCTCCGATGAGGATGCCGAGGCCGTGGGTGGCGCGCTCGCCGTTGAGGGGGCCGAGGAGGCGGATGGCGCCGAGGCGGAAGAGCTGGCCGCCGTCCAGGGGGTAGAGGGGGATGAGGTTGACGAAGTTCCACACGAAGCTGATCCACCAGACGTACTGGAAGGCCAGGGTCAGGGGGGGGCGCGAGGCGATGAAGCCGGGCGCGGCGAGGTTGATGGCGACCTCCAGGCCCCAGACGAGCAGGGAGAAGGCGATGCCGAGGCCGGGGCCGGCGCAGATGATGGCGACGTCGTGCAGGTCGCGGCTGGCCCGCTGGTGGGCGCACAGGCCGCCGAAGCCGTGCAGGAGGATCTGGGGCGAGAGCTTGTAGTGTCTGGCGACGAGCCCGTGGCCGAACTCGTGGACGAGCAGGCTCAGGGTCAGGGTGGTGATCCAGACGATGATCTCGACGGCGGAGCCGAGGCGGAAGGCGTAGTAGCCCATCAGGAGGAGGTAGAAGAAGGAGACGGAGACGGGGATGCCCGCCAGGGTGAAGATTTTGAAGCCGCTCATGGTGTGGATCTCGTCGTTGACGGGGCTCAAAGGGGCCCCGTGAGGAGGACTTGATAGACCGAAACGCGCGGGAGGGTCAAGGGCTTCCCGGTCGCGCCAGAGGGGCACGGCGAGCCGGTCGAGGGGAGGGTTAGAATTCGTGGGGCATGAAGGCGCGGGGGGCGCGGAAGTACTGCATGGGGGAGTAGGCCAGGAAGTTGCTCACGGTGGAGGTGTAGAGGTCGGCGTAGAGGTTGACCTGTGAGGCGAAGACGGAGTGCTCGTTGCCGGTCTTGAAGATGAGGCCCCAGTAGGGGTTGAAGTTGGACTCGATCTCGCGGTCGAGGTCGACGAGGTGCCGGACGATCTGCTTGCGCCGGCGCTTCATCTGATCGGTGTTGTTGATAAGGCGCTGGCGGGCGATCTGGAGCTCCTGGAGGACGTTGGGGCCGAGGGGCGCGTGGTCCTGGGCGCCGCGCGCGCGGTCGTTGAGGACCTGCTGGAGGCGGTGGAGCATGTGGTTCTCGTAGACGAGCTGCTCGTTGAGGCGGTGGAGCTCGCCTTCGAGGTCGCGGACGCGGGAGAGCTGCTCGCGGACGGTGTCGGCGTGCAGGAGCTCGTCGACCATCTCCTGGATGATCATGCAGGTGAGCCAGGAGCTGGTCTTCTTGCTCTTGAGGATGTCGCCGTAGATGTGGTCGCCGATGTAGAGGGTGCGGTCGCTGGCCCAGCCGGTCAGGGCCTCGAAGGCGCTCTGGTTGCCGCCCTGGTAGATGGCGCCGCGCTCGAGGCGGTCGGTGGCCTGCCCGATGACGGTGCCGCGCTCGTCGATGGTGAGGAAGGGGTGACGGCCGGTGAAGAAGGTGGGCTTGGAGGCGGCGGTGATGATGAGGTCGAAGTACTGTCGCCAGGAGGCGTACTCGGGCATCAGGCCGTCGAGCAGGTGGCTCATGACCCTGTCGGTGTAGGCCCAGCCGCTGTTGGTCATCAGGAAGAGCTTCTTGCCGGCGGAGCGGAACTTGTGGAGGGTGGGGGCGAGCCGGTCGTCGCGGTGGATGTAGGCGTCGATGTCGGCGGTGATGGCGTTCTTGAGGGAGTCGTCGCGGTGGGCCAGGTCGATGCAGAAGCGGATGTCGTCAAAGAGCTGGAGGTAGCTGACGGGGAGTCCGCCCTGGCGCTCTTCGAAGTGGTCGATGAGGGCGGCGTAGAGGAAGGCCTCGGGCAGCGCGAAGAGGGTGTCGATGAGGTGATAGCGGGCCGGGGCGATGCGGATGGACTCCCGGGTGTAGTCGTAGCGGTCCAGGTGGCCGAGCTCCTTGAAGCCGTGGAAGGCCTTGAGGACTCTGCGGCCGCTGTCGATCTTGAGGATGTTGCCGTGCTCCTTGTCGATGACGAGGCCGCGGATGGCGAAGTCGGGGTCGGGCTCGATGGCGAGGATCGAGGGGGGGTAGCGCTTGACCTGGACGAGGCGCTCCAGGGTCTTCTCGACCGAGAGGGCGTCGAGGGCGTCCTGGCGGTAGAGGGCCAGGGTGTAGTCCATGTCAAAGCCGATGGCCTCGATCTCGGAGAGGTTGAGGTCGCGGTTGGCGTAGACCTGCCGGGCGCGTTCGAGCTTGATCTCGTGGCCACCGAGGGCCAGCATTTGAAGGAGGGGTTCGAATTCGTCGGCGAGCGTAAGGTGTGCCTGGGTCATTGGGCCTCTTGAGGTTCGAGGGCGCCTCGTCGAGGGCGCCCCTGGCCCTCGGGGTGAGCCGGGGCCGATGCGGGCCTGCGTCGCGCTTCTGCGGGGCGACGCAGCGGATCGCCCATCCTGGCCGCCTTCCAATCTAACGCAGGTTATGCGCGCGTCCAGCCCGCGCAGATCGATGGATGGAGCGCCCAGGGGCGGAGGTTGAAGGGGCGGCCGGATCCCGCTAAAAGGGAGAGCGCGCGGCGTGTGCATGCGCGGCGCTCCACGGCCCTGGCAAGAGTTTGCATATATGCGGTATCTTTTTGTTTTTTATGTTTTAGCGGCCCTCGCCGGGCTCTCTGGCTGCACCAAGGCGACGCTGGAGGTGGGCGAGCCGCCGGACGCGGGCGCGAACAACGCGCCGGGCGCCTGCGCCGGGGATCTGGATTGCGAGGCGCCGCAGGTCTGCGACGAGGGCGCCGGGGTGTGCGTCGATCCGGCGGGCTGTCGGGGCGACAGCGACTGCCCCGGCGAGGAGATCTGCGTCGGCGGAGAGTGCCAGGAGCCGCAGGAGGTTCCGTGCGCGCGCAACACCGACTGTGACCAGGGGCAGTATTGCGCGATCCCGACGGGCCGGTGCGTCGCGGTGGGGCAGGGGCTGTGCGCGCGCTGCGAAGAGGACGACGAGTGCGGCCTCTTTGACGATCGTTGCGTGATTCTTGACGGCCAGGTCTTCGGGACCTGCGCGAGGGCCTGCGGCCAGGGAGACTGCCCGAGCGGCTTCCAGTGCGACACGTCGCTGGCGACGGCGCGGGTGGCCGGGCAGTGCGTGCCGACCTCCGGGGTGTGCGACAACGAGGCGCGCTGCCTCGTGCTCGAGTGCCCGGAGGGTCAGCAATGCGACCCGAGCCTGGGGGAGTGCGTGTCGGGCTGCGTGGGGGACGACGACTGCCCGGAGGCGGACAGGCCCTTGTGCCGCGGCGACGGCAGCTGCGTGGCGTGCTTCGCGGACGACGACTGCAATGATCGTTTCTGTCTGACGGGCCCAGGTAACTGCGTGGAGTGTCGCACGAGCGGCGACTGCGAGGACGGCGTGTGCGACCCGGACAGCCAGCGCTGCGTCGGCTGCGTCGAGGACGGGGACTGCGTGGTGGGCGAGCGCTGCACCGAGGCGGGGCAGTGCGTCGGCTGCCAGCGGGACGGGGACTGCCCCGAGGGGACCTTCTGCGCCACGGAGGTGGAGCGCTGCGTCGAGTGCCAGCAGGGCCAGGAGCGGCGCTGCGCCCCCGGGCTGCTTTGCGACGTGGCGCGGGAGCGCTGCGTGGAGTGCCTCGTGGACGTGGACTGCGAGGGGGATCGCCGCTGCGACTCGGACCAGGGCCGCTGCGTGACCTGCCTTGAGGACGGGGACTGCGAGGGCGCGACGCCGGTGTGCGATCGGGCGCGGGGTCAGTGCGTGGTGTGCAGCCAGCGGGTCGGTTGCCCGCCGGGCCTGGTGTGCAACGAGGCCGGGATGGCCTGCGGAGACTGCCGCAACGACGCGGACTGCCTCGGCGCGCTGGTCTGCAACCCGGAGGGCCGTTGTCAGGGGTGCAGTCGGCACTCGGACTGCGGGGATGGGCGCTGCAACACGGACACGGGCGTCTGCTTCGACTGCCTGGTGGACGAGGACTGCGGGGCGGACGTGTGCGGGCCCGGCGGCCGGTGCGTGACCTGCGAGGGGGACGAGGACTGCCCCGGCGGGCGCTGCGACAGGGTCCTGGGCGGCTGCGTGGAGTGCGTCGAGGATGGGGACTGCGGCGGCGGGCGCTGCGACCCGCTCGGGCGGGTGTGCGCGGCCTGCTTGACGGACGTGGACTGCGGCGCGGGCCGCTGCCTGGAGGATCGCAGCGCCTGCGTGGGCTGCACTCGGAGCGAGCACTGCCCCCAGGGGCAGGTCTGCGATCCGATCGAGAACCGCTGCATCGAGTGCCTGGGGGACGTGGACTGCGGCCAGGGCCTGCGCTGCGATCCGGGCACGAACCAGTGCGTGGTGTGCTTCAACCGCAACCACTGTCAGGCCCAGGAGGTCTGCAATGCGGACAACCGCTGCGTGCAGTGCGTCCAGAACGGGGACTGCCAGGCGCCGCAGGTCTGCAACCAGGCCACGAGCACCTGCGTGCGCTGCGTCGGGGATGGGGACTGCGGCGGCCAGCGCTGCGTCAACCAGGCCTGCGTGCAGTGCCTCAACAACGCCGACTGCCCCGGCGGGTCCTGCAACACGGCGACGAACACCTGCGTCGAGTGCACCTCCAACAGCGAGTGCGGCGACGACGTCTGCCACCCGACGACCAACCGCTGCGTCGAGTGCGTCGGCAATGGCGACTGCCCCAGCGGCAGGGTCTGCGACGGGCAGACCTCCACCTGCCAGGAGTGCGGCCGCGACAGCGACTGCTCAGGCAACGGCGGCCGCTGCATCCCGATGCCCGGCGTCACGGGCAAGAAGATCTGCGGCGAGTGCACCCAGAACTCGGACTGCCCGATGTCCAGGCCCACCTGCCACCCGGTCACGGGCTGGTGCGTGGCCAGCGGCGGGGTGTGCGCCGCCGACGCCGACTGCGGCACGGGTCGCCTGTGCGACGACCTCTTGAACCAGAACTTCCGACCCTATCAGATGTGCTTCAAGGCCGACGCCGTGTGCGTCAACGACGGCGACTGCCGGCCCGAGCACCAATGCCTCAACGTGCCCTTTGTCGGGCGACGCTGTTCGGGCTGCTTCTTCCTCATCGGCTGCCCGTCGAGTCAGATCTGCGTGCCCTTCTTCGGTTTTTGCGATCCCGCTTGAGGCCGTCCGGCGGGCCTCGTGGCCTTGATGGCAGAGAAGATCGCCCGGCGGGGTTGACAAGGCCAGGAGGCCTCCCTACCTTCACCGCCGTCAAGAGGCGACTCCCTTAGAAAGTGTCGTCGGTGTGAGCGAGGGTTCGAGATACGGTGTCTGTTCCAGATTCTTTGTTTCTGGTCTCCCCCCCTTCAAAGAAAGCTCCTCACAAATCTTCACCTCATCAAAATCTCTTCATGGGGTGATCAAACCTTATTTGCACATTTTCAAAATGTGCGAGGAGTTCCAATGTCTGGAATCAAGTTGTTCGTTGGCGGTCTGAGCTGGGGTACTGATGATCACAGCCTGCGCGAGGCCTTTGATCCCTTCGGCACCGTCGTCGAGGCCAAGGTCATCACCGACCGCGAGTCGGGCCGCAGCCGCGGCTTCGGCTTTGTCACCTTCGAGACGAACGAAGGGGCCCGTGAGGCGATCCAGAAGATGAACGGGGCGGATCTCGACGGCCGCACCCTGAACGTCAACGAGGCCCACGATCGTCGCAGCGGCGGCGGCGTCGGCGGCGGCGGCGGTGGCGATCGCTGGTAGTCTGCCCAGGGGGTGACCCCGGCGCATGAACCTGGAGAGCACGGCGACGAACGCCGTGCTCTTCGCGTTTCTTGCTCCCCTCAGCGCGTCGAGCGTCCTCCTCGCCCAGCGCCCTCTCCCTCTCGCCCTGAGCCACGCTGCGCCGTCCTGCTCGCCCTTGGCCTTGCCCCGTGATGCGATCGGGGCAGTCGCGGCGCTCGCCGGACCGTGGTAGAACCAGAGCTTGAGGCTTCGACAGGGGGTCGAGGGAGGTCGGGGATGAAGGCGGCGGTCGTGCTGATCGGTGATGAGCTGTTGACGGGCAAGACGGCCGACCGCAATGGCGCCCTGGCCATCGAGCTCTTCCGCGCCCAGGGGGTGACGCTGCGATCGCTGTGCGTGATCCCGGATGAGGTGGCGCTCATCGCCGAGACGATTGGGCGCGAGGCCGCCCGCGTGGACATCGTCGTGACCTCCGGCGGCGTCGGGCCGACGCACGACGACAAGACGATGGAGGGCGTGGCGCGCGCCTTCGGGGTCGACCTCGTGCCCAGCGCGGCGATGCGCGCCCACATCGAGCGCCAATTCGAAGGGGAGCCCGAGGGCGCCCGGTCGGCGTGGCTCAAGATGGCCGATCTGCCGGTCGGCAGCGAGCTTCTGGAGATCGACGGCGAGCGATGGCCCGTCACGCGGCTTGAGAACGTCTACATCCTGCCGGGCATCCCCGAGAACTTCCGCCGCCAGCTCCTGGGCTTGAGGGGCCGCTTCCTCGGCAGCAAGGTCTTCCTGCGCACGATCTTCATGGGGGTCGGGGAGGGGCGGATCGCCGCGCCGCTGGGCGAGGCCGCTGAGCGCTTCGCGGGGGTGTCCTTTGGCTCCTACCCGGTGGTCGGCGGGGCCGGATGGAGTGTGCGGGTGACGGTGGAGTCGGTGGACGCGGCGGCCGTCGAGGCGGCCTCGTCCTGGCTGCTGGGGCGCTTCGGCGGCGATGAGGTCGTCGGCGTGCTCGACGGCGACGGGCAGGAGGGTCCATGAGGCGGCTGCGCGGCGCGCTGCTGGTCGTCCTGGGCGCTGTCCTGGGGCTCTCGGTCGCGATCTTCATCTTCGACAACCGCGACCCGATCCAGCTCAAGTTCCTGCAATGGCAGCTCGACGCCCCCATCGAGGCCTGGGCGCTGGCCCTCGTCAGCGCGCTGGCCGGGGCGCTCGTCCCTCGGCTGCTCCTGTGGGGGGTCTTCTGGGATCGCTACAAGGAGCGCCGCCAGCTTCGGCGTCGGCTCCAGCAGCTGGAGCAGGAGGTGGTCCGGCTGCGCAACATGCCGCTGGGCCAGCTCGGGGCGCCCGAGGTGAACCGGGCGAGCCGATCGGCGTCGCCTCTTGCGGCGCCGTCGGCGGCGGCGCCGTCGAGGCGAGCAGGGGAGAGGGCCGAGGGTGACCCCTACGAGCGCTTCCTGGACGACGGGGAGGGCTTCGACGCCGTGGAGGCTGAGACCTACGCGCAGCGGCCGGAGCTGCTGCCGAGCGAGGATGGCGACCCCTACGAGGCGGCCTTTGACAAGGAGGAGATGGTGGTGGCCGATCTGGAGGACGCCCAGATCTACGTCTCGGTCCGGGACAGCGGCGCGTCCAGGGGGAAGGGGACTTGAGCGGCTGGGATCGCTGGATCGTGGCGATGAGGGGCCTGGACCTCGCCATGCTGGTGGAGTGGCCGGGCTGGCCCTGGGTGGGGCTGGGCGCGGCGGCGCTCGCGGTGGGCCTGCTCGCGGGGATCTGGCTGGGTCGGCGCGGGCGGCCGGATCTGGGGCCTGCCGAGGTGCTCATGGCGCTGGAGCGCGTCGTCCGGCGCGACTTCGAGGGCGCCTACAGGCTGCTGGAGGACGCAACGTGGAGCGCCGACGCGCCGCCGGAGATCTACCTCGCGCTGGCCTCGCTCTTGCGGGCGACGGGCCAGACGGAGCGGTCGGCGCAGGTCCACAAGGCGCTGACCTTGCGGCCTGGCCTGGACAGGATCATGGCGACGCGGGCCGTGATCGGGCTGGCGGGCGACTGCCTGACGCTGGGCAGGAGCGCGGAGGCCGAGGCGCTGCTGGCGAGCCTGCCCGACAACGTGCGCAAGCAGGAGGCGCTGCTGGCGCTGCGTCGCAACGCGGCGATCCGGGCCGGGGACTGGAAGGAGGCGCTGGCGACCGGCGGGCTGCTGTCGAAGCAGACCGGCAAGGGCGGCGAGGGCGCCTCGGAGATCTATGGGCGGATGGCGTCCTCGGCGCTGGGGCGCGGGGATCAGGCCGAGGCGGTGCGCAACTTCAAGCGGGCGCTGTCGGCCAACCGAGCCAACGTGTACGCCAGCGAGGGGCTGGCGCGGATCTACGTCGAGCAGAACAAGCTCTACAGGGCGCGGCTCTTGATGGAGCGGGCGCTGGAGGGCAATGGCCACATCGCCCCGAGGCTTTTTCCCTTGATGCGCGCGGCCTTGCGCTCGCCATCCAAATACCACCAGTTCATCGAGAAGCTCGTCGAGCGGGGTCGCGCGAGCCCCTGGGCCGAGCTGGAGCTGGCGGAGCTGGCCTACGGCGCGGAGGATTTTGACGAGGCCGCCGCGATCCTCAGCGATCTGGTCGAGCGCTACCCGCACGCGCTCGACGTGCGCGAGGCCTACCTCAACCTGCTCGTGGCGGTGTCCGATGAGCGGGTGATCTTCGCCGAGGTGGATCGCTTCGTGGCGCTGGCCAAGGCGTCGATGGCGCGCTTCGTGTGCGGCTCTTGCGCCCACGCGGCGCCCTTCACCTTCGTGACCTGCCCGCGCTGCGGCGCCCACGGGACGGTCCACTACGCCCCCCTTGAGCGTTGATCGGGCGCTCCAGCGGGGGGCTCAGGCGCGGCGGTTTGCGCGGGCCTTGCCGGTGACGTCCATGTAGAGGTCCGTCAGGCTCGGGTGGGTGTGGCCGATGGTCGCGTCCAGGGCGGCGCGATCCATGTCGAGGCGGATCTGGCCGCGATCGAGCAGGACGACGCGGGTGCAGACGCGCTCGAGCATGTCCAGGATGTGGCTGGAGAGCAGGATGGCGCCGCCCTCCTCACAGAAGCGGGAGAAGCGCTGGCACAGCGCGAAGGTGGATTCGGGATCGAGGCCGACGAAGGACTCGTCGAGCAGCAGGAGGGGCGGCCTGGCGATGAGCGCCGCCGCAATGGCGATCTTGCGGGCCATGCCGCCGGAGTACTCGCGCAGGATGCGGCTGCGGGCCTCGGTCAACTCGGTCATCTCCAGCAGATCCTCGACCCTGGCGTCCTGCTCGGCGCCAGGGACCCCCCGCGCGTCGGCCACGAACCTCAAGAACTCCTCGCCGGTCAGGTAGGGATAGATCGCCAGATCCTGGGAGACGTAGCCGACCTGCCCGCGCGCTCGCACCGGGTCGTCGATGACGGAGCAGCCCCCGACGCTGATCTTGCCCTCGTCGGGCAGGAGTTGACCTGCGATGCAGCGCATCGCCGTGGTCTTTCCGGCGCCATTGGGTCCGATAAATCCAATAAATTCACCGGGTTGCACGGTGAGGTTGACGCCGTCCAGGGCCTTGATGTGCCGATAGCGCTTGGTCAGGCCAGCGACTTCGAGGAGAGCGTCCGCCATGGTTCAGGCTCCGCGAGAGGGTGTCGGGGGTGCGTGGTCGGCGTCGGTCAGGCCGCAGGCCAGGGCGCTTGCCAGGACGCTTGAGGGTGTGCGGATCGAGCCGCTGGTCGGGTCGCTGGCCGGTCCGAGGGCTTGCCCGAAGGCGGGGGCGAGGCCGAGGGCGGCGCCGAGGATGGCGGCGGCCATCAGGACGCCGCAGAGCCAGCCCGAGGTCGCGCCCCACCTGCGGGTCAGGGCGGTCAGCAGGGGGGTCAGCGCCAGGGCGCCGAGCAGGGTGGACGCGGCCAGGATCGGGGCGCCGGGCCAGGGGGAGAGGAGGAGGGAGGCCGCGGCGCAGGGCAGGGCGATCAGGAGGACCTCGCGGGTGGCGGCCAGGAGCTTGGCGCGCTCGATGATGGTGGCGGGGACGGGCAGGGTGTCGAGGACGCCGGGTTCGAGGTCGCGGCCGTAGAGCCGGACCCAGGGGGCGGACATGGCGGCGATCCAGGCCAGCGGGACGGCGGCGGTCAGCAGGCCGGCGTCGCGGCTGGCCAGCAGGGCGACGACGATCCAGAGGCCGAGGGCCATGACGCGCAAGAGCGGGTATCGGCGCCCGATCTGGAGGGCGTCCTTGCGGTAGTGTCCGAGCAGGTGGTCGGGGACGAGGCGCTCAAAGAGGCCGTGTCGGCCGCTGGTGACGGACTTGTGGTAGTTGTAGCCGCTGTCGAACTGGACAAGGTCGGCCTCGTAGAACTTCGCCAGGAGCCTGGAGTAGTGGGCGATGAACCAGGCGCGGCTCTTCGCCAGCGCGACGAGCGTGATCACGGCGGGCGCGGCGGCGCCGATCCAGAAGAGGCGCGAGGCGCCGCGGGCGAAGAGCTCGTCGACGGCGGCCATCTTCATCCAGAGCAGCAGGCCGAGGGTGGCCGTCAGCGCGATGCCCGGCGAGACGGTGAAGGCGGCCGCGGTGCCGCCGCCCGTGTCGAAGCGGCCGACGTTGTCCAGGGAGCTGCGCGGGCCGCTCGGGGCGAAGCTGGTCAAGCCGGCGTAGAGCTGGACGGCGAAGCCGAGGGTCAGGCAGACCCACAGCCCGGCGGCGCAGAGCAGGAGGCCGGCCAGCGCGCGGGGGTCGCCGGTGCGGGCGAAGATCGGGAGCATGAAGAGGGCGGCGGCGGCCAGGGCCAGCAGGGATTCGAAGCCTGCGGCCAGGAGGCGGTCGGCGAAGCGGGCCTCCAGGGGGATGGGGAGGGTGGAGAGGAGGTTGGCGTCGTCGTGGCGGTAGATGGTCTCCATGATGCGGAAGCTCAAGGCGGTCACGAGCAGGGCGGTGATCCAGAAGGCCAGCTCGGCGAAGGGGCCGCCTGCGGGGGCGATCTGGGCCGGGTCGGGGGCTCTGGCGGCGGCGATCTGGAGCGGCCCGGCGGCCATCAGGCCCGCGCCGACGAGGCCGGCGGCGATCAGGGCGGCCAGCGCGGCGCGGGCGGCGCGGGTCGCCGGCGTGGCGGCGCGCAGCCTGGCCGTGAGCATCTTGCGGCGGGCGTCGAGGAGGACGCGCAGGGGGCTTCTGGGCGCTGTCATTGAGGGCTCAGTCCTCGTCCGGGGTGGCGGGGGGGGATTCCTGGGGGGGCTGAGGGTCGGTCGGCGCCTCCGGGGTGGGCGGGAGGTTCGGGTCGGGCAGCTCGGGGCGGACGTAGACGGGGCGGTTGCCGCCCCGGTTGCCCATCACGGCGCTGACCTCCCGCTCGATGGTGCGAAGGCGCAGGTTGGCGGCGCTGGAGAAGGGCGAGCGGGGGTAGAGGGCGAGGAACTCGGTGTAGAGGGCGGTGGCGCCGTCGTAATCGCCGATGCGGTAGCGGGCCTCGGCCTCTTCGAAGATGTCGGTCTCGTCGCGGACGCCCTCCTGGCAGGCGCCGAGGGTGCCGAGGGCGAGGGCGAGGGCGAGGGCGGAGGCTCGGATGAAGGGCGTCAAGGCACCTCCTGGGGGCAGGAATGGGGCCTGCCCAGGCAGTGTTCCCTACCACGCGCCGGCCCGCGGGCACAAGGCGCAGCCAGGCACGCGCCGCCCTGTGGATGGTGTCGCTGAATTTGATTTCTCGGGGCGGTGGCGTTAGGTATGACTCAATACGACAGTGTGCGCATGGATTGAGGTGTCGCGATGGTCGAGAGGGATGGTGCAGGGTTCCAAAGGCGGGCTCTGTGGGCGCTTTGGGCGGCCGGTCTGGCGGCGGTAGTAATGATGACGGCGGGCGTGGCTCGCGTCCAGGCTGCGGGCGCCGAGGGGTGGATCTACGTCCAGCGGCACTACCAGGATGATGATCTCAAGACGCTGGGGGCGGCGGTGCCCGCCGAGGTCTACGTCTACGGGGACACGGGCGCGCTGATCAGCTCGGGGCAGGGGACCGGGGGCTGGCAGGCGGGCCGGAAGATCCCGCTCAAGGAGGGCGAGTACCTCGTGGAGGTCGGCCGCGAGCGCTCGGCGCATCACCTGCGGCGGATCAAGGTCAAGGCCGGCGCCGTCACGGTGCTGGAGACGGGCTGGGTGTCGGTGACGACGTGGCCGGGTCAGAAGCAGCCGGTCGAGGGCTGCAAGGCGTGGTGGGCGGAGCTGCGGGCCTACCTGGTGGTGGACGGCCAGCGGCACCTCGTCATGAGCAACAGCAGCGCGCCGGCCAGCGAGCGCGGCCGGATCCAGCTCCCGGTGGGCGCCTACGAGATCCACTGGCACGGGCTGGCCGTGATGGTCACCGTCGAGGCCAACAAGGTGCACCACCTGCCCACGGGTGGCGTCGGCCCCTTCATCGGCACGGACGTCAGGATGGTCGCGCAGAAGAGCGACGCGGCCGCGGTGCCCAACGTGTCGATGTGCTCCGACGGCTCCACGCACCTGCTGGCGGGCCGCTGGTGGCTCTCCCAGATCGAGAAGATCGAGGAGTACCCCTACGAGCGCCGCGTCTGGCAGGAGATGGAGGTGCCGGCCCTGGACGAGGGCTCGGTGCGCGACCTCAAGCGCGACGGCGTGGCCGGTCAGCTGCTCAAGGACGCCGAGCCTGTGCCGCTGACCGCCGCCGAGATCGCAGCCTTGACGGCCTACAAGGAGGGCACGCTCAAGCAGACGGCGACCTCCTCGGACTCCCTCTTCAAGATCGACGACAACCCCTTCTAGGGTCCTCTCAGGGTGGAGCATGGCATGTTGAGCTGGGCCGCAGCAGGCCGTGTCGGTGTCGGGGTGTCCCTGTCGGGGCCGGGTGCGCCGCCGCGCCGGGTCGCGGCTTTCTTGTGCATGTTATTGTCGTTGTTTGGTTTTTCTGAGGTCTTGTCGGCTCAGGGTCAACTGGACACGCTGCCGCTCGTCCTCTTCGAGGAGGCCGGGGCGCCCTCCGAGCCCTGGTGGGTGCGCCGCGATCTGCGCCAGTCCGAGGTCGAGGCGAGCCTGGCCGGCGGGCTGTCGTCCAGGGGGGTGAGGCTGATGGATCCGGGGGGGCTGTCCGAGGCGCCCAAGGTCAGCCGCATCTACCGGGTCGAGCGGCTCAGTCGGGCCAACGCCGTCAACCTCGCCGGCCTCTACGGGGCCCGGCAGGCGCTGATCGGGCGCGTGGCCACGAAGGAGATCGAGGGCCCTGCGGGGCTGGCCGGCGGCGAGAGCGTGGCGTCGCTGGTGCTCGTCGAGGTGCCCTCCGGAGACGTGCTGCTCGACGTGCGGTTCTCCAGGCGCGCCTTCGATGAGCGCGCCGAGGTGGCCCGCGACAGAGCCCTCGGGCGGCTGATCGAGGATCTTGGCGCGTCGATGGCCACCTCGCTCAAGGCCCTGAGCCCGCCGGTCGGCATCGCGCGGGAGGAGCCCGCGTTGAGGGTGGGTGGCCTGTGGGACAAGGGGTCGCTGTCGCGCTTCGAGGCCGCCCTGGCCGCCCAGCCGGGGGTCGAGGCGCTCAAGCTGGTCTGGGCCACGGAGGGCTCGGTGGCCTTTGACCTCAACCCCGCCAAGGTCGAGGCCGCCTCGTGGGTCGAGACCGTCGCGGACGCCCTGTGCGCCTCGCCGCCCGAGGGCGTGGCGCTCCGGCGCGCCGCCCGCGTCGGGTCGGACATCCTGCTGCGCGCCGAGCGCGCGCGGCCTGAAGAAGAGAAGCCATGAACGACAGCTCTCGGTGGTTGACCCACCGCCGCTACGCCTATCTGCTGGCCAAGGTGGTCTTCTTCGGCCTCTTCCTGGGCGGGGCCTGGTGGCTCTCCGGGCGGCTGAGCAGCGTGCTGCTGCCGCTTGGGATCAGCTTCCTGATCGCCTACCTGCTCGACCCCATCGTGGACTGGTTCGAGCAGCGCCGCGTCAACCGGACGCTGGCGATCTTCCTGCTGATGTTCATCGGCCTGGGGGTCGTGACGATCTTCGTGCTGGTGGTCTCGCCGACCCTGGTGGAGGAGATCCAGGCGGTGGTCAAGAAGTTCCCCGAGCTGGGCAAGACGGTGCGGGATCACTACTTCGACCTGCAGGTCTACCTCAAGGGCCGCTTCGACTATCAGCTGCCCGAGACCCTCAGCGACACCTTCGCCAACTACGGCCAGAAGATCGAGGAGCTGGCCTCGCAAGGGCTCCAGAAGATCACCCAGCTCACCGGGGAGCTGCTCAGCGGCACCTTCGCCGTGCTCGGCTACCTGCTCAACGTGCTGCTCGTGCCCCTCTTCGTGTTCTACTACCTGCGGGACTTCGACAAGATCAAGGCCGAGGGCGTGGAGCTGGTCCCGCTGCCGATGCGCGCCAGCGTCCTGGCCCGCGCGGCCAGGGTCGACAGCGTCGTGGGCCACTGGTTCCGGGGGCAGGTGACGGTGGCCTCGATCCTGGCGGTGCTCTACTCCGTGGGGCTGGCGCTCTGCGATCTGAAGCTGGGCATCGCCATCGGGATCCTGTCGGGTTTCTTGAGCGTCATCCCCTACATGGGCTTCATCGTCGGGATCGGCCTCGCGGTGCTGATGTCGGCGCTGGACGAGGGAGCGGGCTGGGGCCAGTTCTTCGGGGTGATCGCCGTCTTCACGATCGTCCAGACGCTGGAGGGCTACGTCATCACGCCCAAGATCGTCGGCGAGAAGGTGGGCCTGAGCCCGCTGATGGTGATCATCGTGCTGCTCGTCGGGGCCGAGCTCTTCGGCTTCCTCGGCATCCTCCTGGCGATACCGGCCGCGGCCGTGCTGCGCGTCTTCATGCTGGAGGCCATCTCCGATTACAAGCGCAGCCGCTACTTCCTGGGTGATGACAGGCACTTGAGGCTCATGGCCGTCGGGGTGGGGGCCTCCGACAGCGCCGTCAGGCAAGCGCTGAGGCAGTCGGCCGAGGCGAGCCTGGACATGGCGCTGCCCGAGCCGCTCAGCGACGCCGAGCTCGACCGCCTGCGCGCCCTGCCTCCTGGCCGCCCCAGGCCTGCGACCGCGTCGGCCCCCGACTCCTCGGCTCCCGACGACTCCCCGGCTCCCGTGAAACCCTCGGCTCCCGCGGAGCCCTCGGCTTCCGCGAAGCCCTTGGCTCCCGACGACTCCCTGGCTCCCGTGAAGCCCACGGCTCCCGAAGACTCCACGGCTCGCGTGGAGCCCTCGGCTCGCGTGGAGCCCTCGGCTCCCGCGGAGCCCTCGGCTCCAGTGAAACCCTCGGCTCCCATGAAGCCCACGGCTAGCGTGAAGCCTTCGGCTCCCGCGAAGCCCTCGGCTTCTGTGAAGCCCTCGGCTTCTGTGAAGCCCTCGGCTTCTGTGAAGCCCACGGCTCCCGCGAAGTCCTCGGCTCCCGTGGAGCCCTCGGCGGGCGCGATCGACGCCGCAGGGTCGCCCGAAGAGGAGCAGGAGGGCGAGCCGCCCGGGTCGTCGGGTGCTTGACGAGGCCGAGGCGAATGAGGCATGGAGGCGGGAGCGGCCGGGTCGGCCGCGGCGCCCAGAATCACCCTGAACAAAGCCGAGCGACCGGATCATGAAAAGACTTGAGATGCTCTCGACCCTCGCCCACAAGAACGACAAGAAGATCCTGCTGTGGGTCTTTGACGGGATCGGCGGCCTGCCCCACCCCGAGACGGGCAAGACGGAGCTTGAGACGGCGGTGACGCCCCACATCGACGCCTTCGTGGCCCGCTCGATGACGGGGCGCACGCTGGCCTTCGGGCAGGGGGTCACGCCGGGCAGCGGCCCGGGTCACCTGGCGCTCTTTGGCTACCCCAACGATCAGATCGTCATCGGCCGCGGCGTGCTGGAGGTGCTGGGCTCCTCGGAGGTGCTCCTGGGCGGCGAGCGGGTCTCCCGCTTCTCGCTCTCCAAGGGCGACGTGGCGGCGAGGTGCAACTTCGCCACCCGGCAGGTCGTGGGCGGCCAGGCCGTGATCACGGACCGGCGGGCGGGCAAGCCGGCGACGGCGGTCAGCACGGCGCTGGTTCAGCGGATCTCTGCCGAGGTGTCCATCGAAGGGGTGGAGGTCTTCTTGCTGCCGGGCAAGGAGCACCGCTTCTCGGTCGTCTTCCGAGGCGAGGGGCTGGTGGGGGAGGTGACGGAGACGGATCCGCAGGTGACCGGCGCGGCGGCGCTGCGCTGCGAGCCCTGCACCCCGGCCGCGGCGCGGGCCGCCGAGGTCGTCAACGCCTTCGTCGATCAGATCAACACGATCCTGGCCGACGAGCCGGCGGCCAACACGGCCCTCTTGCGGGGGATCGCGGGCCGGCCGGACATCCCGACGCTGCCCGAGCTCTTCGGGCTGCGCTGCGGCGCCATCGCCGCCTACCCGATGTACCGGGGGATCGCGAGCCTGCTGGGCTTTGACGTGCTCGGCGATCCGAAGACCTGGGCCGAGGAGGTCGAGGTCCTCAAGGCGAACTACGACAGCTACGATCTGTTCTACCTCCACATCAAGGAGACCGACAGCGTCAGCCACCTGGGCCACTTCGACGAGAAGGTCAAGATCTTCGAGCAGTGCGACGCGCTCTTCCAGGCGGCCATCGAGCTGGGCTTCGAGGTGGTGATCATCACGGGGGATCACTGCACGCCCTCGACGCTGATGGAGCACTCGTGGCACCCGATCCCGACGGTCATGGGCCACCCCGGCTGCCTCTTTGACGACGTGGGCAAGCTGGGCGAGCGGGCCTGCGCGCGGGGGACGCTCGGCGACATCGAGGCCCGCGATCTCGTGCCCCTGGCCATGGCGGCCTCCGGCAAGTTCCTGAAGTATGGCGCTTGAGCGATCCAGCGGCGGCCGGCTCCGGTGGGCGATCGCGGCGGCCGCTCTGTGCGCGTTGGCGGTCGGGATCTACGCGCTGCAGGTTGGCCTGGCCGAGGGGGGGGATCGCGCCGAGGGCGCCGATCAGCCTGGCCGACAGGGCCCTGGCCTTCAGAGCCACGGCGGCGGCGCTCCCGAGGGCGCCCGCCCCGAGCCCGCCGACGATCTCTCTGAGGGCGACGATCTGATCGACCGCCTCATCGAGGGCTTTGAACAACCCGATCAGCGATACCTCGACGCTGGCGAGCTGGCGGTCGAGGGCGCACAGGAGGGTGGAGCCCTGGCGCCGCTCAAGATCGAGCGGGTGAGGTCCGAAGACCCTGCGGCGGTGCCCCGCTTCGAGCCGGGCTGGTCGCCCAGGGGGTTCAAGGCGCCGGAGGCGCCGTCGGAGGGGGCCTTCGCCGACGGGCGCTTCATCAAGGGCGCGGCGGTGGGGCTCTACGGCGATCTCCCTGGCCTCGATCACGGCACATTGTTCAAGGAGATCAAGGGTCTGGGGGCGACGCACGTCTCGCTGGTCATCTCGGGGTCGATGGCGAACGTGCGGGCGGTCGAGGTGCGCGCCCACCCGGTCGAGACGGCCCAGGACGCGGACGTGCGGCGTTGGATCAGGCAGGCGCGGGAGGCGGGCCTGTCGGTGATGCTCTTCCCCATCCTGAACATCGAGCGTCGGCGCGCGGGGGAATGGCGAGGGAAGCTGGCCCCGTCGGATCCGGATCGGTGGTGGTCCTCCTACGGCAAGTTCATCTTGCGCTACGCGGACATCGCGCAGCAGGAGGGCGTGGACATCTTCTCGGTCGGCAGCGAGCTGTTGAGCCTGGAGGGCGAGCAGGCCCGCTGGTCGGCGCTGATCAAGGAGGTCCGGGGGCGCTTCAAGGGTCGGCTGACCTACTCGGCCAACTGGGATCACTTCGACCACGTCACCTTCTGGGAGGACCTCGACGTGGCGGGGATGACGGGCTACTTCGAGCTGGCCTACTCGGAGCGGCCGACGCTCCCGGAGCTCAAGGAGACCTGGGCGGGGGCGGTGGACGTGATCGCGACCTACGTGGAGCGGGCCGGCCGCCCCTTGATCCTCACGGAGGTGGGCTACCCCTCGCAGGTCGGCGCCGCCGCGCACCCCTGGGATTACACCCGCCGCCAGAGCCCCGATCCGGTGCTTCAGTACCTGTCCTTCCGCGCGATGTACGAGGTCTACCGAGAGCGCTTCGCGTCCCTGAAGCCGGGCGACTCCTTGCCGCTCCACGGGGTCTTCGTGTGGAACTGGGTCGGTTATGGCGGGCCGGACGACATCACCTATACGGTGCGCGGGAAGCCGGCCGAGGCCATCTTGCGGCGCTGGTTCAGCGGCCTTTGACGCAGCCCAGACCTCTGAACATCCTTTAAGCCCTGAACATCGATGCCGTGTTCATCGGGCTCCGTAGAAAAAATGCGCCCTCAGAATTTTTGACCGCGCCGCGCTTTGCCCCGAGCCTGTGAAGTCCAAGGTCCTTGCAATGGATCGCGGGTTCGGCGCGTTGGCGCGCAGGCGAGGTCTTCAGGAAGGGGAGCGAGGGCGATGGCGGGAGTCAACCGAAAGAGCGGCGGCGGCGCGGGGCTGGATGTCAAGCAGGTGCTCTTCATGGTCGTGGGCCTCATCGTCGGCGCGGGGGTGATCTTCGTGGCGGGGCTCCAGGTCGGCCAGCACCTCGATCTTTCTGCGGCCTCGCTGGCGACCGCGACGATGACCACGGCGTCGAACCCGAGGTCCAAGGCCTCCAAGGCGCACAAGGCGCCCAACGACGACTTCTCGTTCTTCGCGGAGCTGGACGCGCCGGCCCCCGAGCGCATGCGCCGCAAGCTGGACATGCCCGAGGGCAATGCCAACAACCCCGACTCGCCCGAGAAGCGCAACCGCCTCCAGGCCGGGAACCTCGCGCGTCAGGCGGAGGGGAGCGCCTCGCGCCCGCCGGTGACCCGTAGCCTCAAGCGCGCCGTCGAGCGCGACGGGCGCGACGAGGGCGCCCGCGAGCCCCTGCTGGCCGCCACGGTGGATCGCGGCGCGGAGGAGGCGCCGCAGGTGGCCCGGCGGCTCCCCGTCGAGAGCGGCGCGGCCCGCGAGCCCGAGGCCGGCGGTCGCTTCACGGTCCACGTCGGCTCCTTTGTCACCTTCGATGAGGCCTCCAAGGTCATGGGCGAGCTCCGCGCCAAGGGGCACTCGCCCTCGATCAGCCTGGCGACCGACGACGAGGGCGTGCGGGTCTACCGCGTCAGGGTCGGCAGCTTCACCAGCCAGGACGCCGCCCGCGAGGTGATCCAGTCCTCCGGCGGCCGCGGCCGCGTCATCCCCCTCTGAAGGCCCGCCCGAGGGTGCAGGCGCCGCTCCCGCTCCCTCAGCGCCTCGCCCCAGGCGCCGGCCCCGTGTTGACATCTCTCTTTTGCGTCTTTATCCTCCCGCCACTCTTGTGAGTGACTGCTCACAAGTTGAGCGGCCGCCCTCAGGGCGTCCTTGGATGATCAAGACTCAATTACGGAGAGCGAGATGGGAACTCCCGGCGAATACTTTGAGAAGCTCGGCAGCAAGCTGACGGCGGAGAAGGCGGCGGCTCTGGGCGCCATCTACCAGTTCACCATTCAGGGCGACAACGGCGGCATCTGGGTCGTGGATCTGAGCAAGTCCTCGAACTGGATCTCGCAGGGCGCCTCGGACACCTCCGAGTGCACGATCACGATGAGCGAGTCCGACTTCATGGATCTCGTCGAGGGTCGCCTCGCCGGCCCCCAGGCCTTCATGCTGGGCAAGCTCAAGATCGACGGCAACATGGGCCTCGCGATGAAGCTCGGCTCCGTGCTGGGCGGCTGAGGTGTTGGCATGACCGGGCGAACGCTCCACCTGGCCCTCGACGGGGTCCGGGTCGTCGATCTGTCGAGGCTGCTGCCCGGTCCCTTCGCCACCATGCTCCTTGGGGACATGGGCGCCGAGGTCAGCAAGATCGAGGCTCCGCAGGGCGGCGACTACGCGCGCTGGTATCAGCCCTTCGTCGGGCAGATGGGCGCCATGTTCGCCAGCATCAACCGCAACAAGCGCTCGGGCGCGCTGGATCTGAAGACCCAGGGCGGCCTTGAGGCCCTGCGCGCCCTGCTGTCCAGCGCCGACGTCCTCGTCGAGTCCTTCCGCCCCGGCGTCCTCGACAGGATGGGCCTGGGGCGGCAGGCGCTCGCCCAGGACTTCCCGGACCTCATCCTGTGCTCCATCTCCGGCTACGGCCAGACCGGCCCGCTGGCCCTTGAGGCCGGCCACGACGCCAACTACCTCGCCCGCGCGGGCGTCCTGGGCGCGACCGGCACCCCCGAGGGCCGCGCCATCCTGCCCGGCTTCCAGCTCGCCGACGTGGGCGGGGGCGCGCTCTATGCCACCTCCGCGGTCCTGGCGGCCCTCTTCGCCCGCTCGCGCGGGCGGCAGGCCGCCCACCTCGACATCTCCATGACCGAGGGCGCCCTCTCCTTCATGCTCCCCACGCTGGCCCGCATCAGCGCCGGGCACGTCTTCCGTGGCCCCGCCTGCGACATGCTCGACGGCGGCGTGCCCTGCTACAGCATCTATGAGACGGCCGATGGCGGCCACATGGCCCTGGGCGCCCTCGAGCCGAAGTTCTGGGCGGCCTTCTGCGACGCCGTCGGCTGGCAAGATCGCCACGGCGACGGCCTCCTGATGGGCGACAAGGCCCGCGCCGTCCAGGCCGACCTCGCCGCCCTCTTCAAGGGCAGGACGCGGGGCGAGTGGGCCGCGCTGCTGGCCGACGTCGACTGCTGCTGCGAGCCCGTCCGCAGGCCCGAGGAGGTGCTCGACGACCCCCTCTTCAAGGCCCGCGACGTCTTCTTCAGCCTCCAGACCCCCAGCGCCTCCCTGGTCCAGACGGCCACACCCCTGACCCCCGCCGATCGCTCCGGCTTCCGGCCACCGCCCCACCTCGGGGAGCACACCCGAGAGGTGCTGGCCGAGGTCGGCTATGACGCTGCCCGCCTCGACGCGCTCATTGCCTCGGGCGGCGCCGCCGGCCGATGATCCGCCCCTGGAGCGAGCGGCTCGCCTGCGCGCCGCCTGTCGGCGTGGCGCTCGTCAGCGCGCCGCCGCCGCGCTGCTATCGGTTGCGCCCCGATCGTCCTCATCATTGCCTGCCCATCCTCCCCTGGCGCTTGACGCTGGGGCTGCTGTGCTTCCTGACCGCCTGCAGCTGCGAGACGACCCAGAGCGCGCGCACGGACATCAAATATCGCGACTCGGCGGGCTCCGCTCCAGCCGCAGACGCTGGCGCCGGCGCCAGCGCCGATGTCAGCCAGCCCTCGATCCTCATCGATCCCGACACCCTCGTCGCGCTGCGCGCCGAGGGGGCCGCGCTGCTGGACGCGCGCGGCGCGGTGGCCTTCAGGGTCGATCACATCCCTGGCGCGGTCCACGCGCCCTGGGATCAGTTCGTCAGCGGCCTGCTCAACGGCGTGATCGACGACGACGTCGTGGTCATCGAGGCCGAACTCCAGGCCATGGGCGTGAGGGCGGATCGGCCCGTGCTGATCGTCGGCGACTGGGACAAGGGCTGGGGAGAGGAGGGGAGGGTCTTCTGGACGCTGGAGTACCTCGGGCACCGGGACGTGCGGGTGCTCTACGGGGGGATGCCGCGCTGGCTGGCCGAGGCGCGGCCCACGGAGAGTTTTTCCAAGGATCCGCCTCGGGGGGACTTCAAGGTCGCGCTGCGCCCTGAGCTTCGGGCGACGGCCGACTTCATCCAGGAGGGCCTCAAGGCCGAAGGCGGGCTGGTGCTGCTGGACGCGCGCCACGTCGAGGAGTTCGAGGGGGCGACGCCTTACGGCGAGGCGAGGGGAGGGCACATCCCCGGAGCGAAGCATCTGTTCTGGCAGTCGATCTTCTCAGATGAGGGGAACCTCAAGGATTACGGCGTGTTGCGCAGCGAGATGGCCGCCGCCGGGGTGGGCGGCGGCAGGCCCACGGTCGTCTATTGCACGGGCGGGGTGCGCTCTGGGTTCTTGTACATGGTGCTGCGCTGGCTCGGCTTCGAGGGCGTCCGCAATTACGACGGATCGTGGTGGGAGTGGTCCGCGAGCGAGGATCTGCCCGTCGCCCCCTGACCGGCCCGCCGCCGACGGGTTTGCCGCTGTGGCGGCTGCGCCCGCGGCACCTCTGTTTCGCCCCTTCGGGGCTCTAAAGTGCTGTCCCCCCTCGTGATATTGAAGGGCGTGGTGATTTGCAGCCCCGAGGCGCTAGACAACAACCGCTCGATTGGGGTTGTCGGTCCGTTGTCTCATCCCCTCCCGCCCCAAAGGGGCGGCTCGGTAATTGGAGCCCCGGAGGGGCGAGACGCCGTCGGCATGATCGTAGCCGCGGGTGCAGCCGCGACAGCGGCAAACCCGTCGGTCCCCGCAAGGACCGTGTGTCCAATCAACAACACCGACCCGTCATGATCGATTGTTCCCGACGGTGTCTTGTGCCCACCCAACGACGCCGTCCATCGTGATTGATTGTTCCCGACGGGGTCTCTGTTCCCGACGGGGTCTCTGTTCCCGACGGGGTCTTGTGCCCAACCAACGACGCCAACCCGTCGGTCGCCGAAAGGACCGTGTGTCCGCCCATCGAAGTTCTTCGCCGACCTTGGTCAGAGGATGTCGAAGAGCATGAGGAAGAAGACGGAGGCGCCGATCATGAGCATGGCGGCGACGATCAGGAGCAGGAGCTCGGTGGGGGTCCATGAGCCGGAGGTGGCGCCGCGCAGCGCCGCCTCTTCGACGCGGCCGGCTTCGGCCAGGGCGGGCTCCGTGCCGAGGCCGAGGGGCAGGCCGGCGCGGGTGTGCGGCTTGGGCTTGATCTGATCGCGCTTGACGCGGCGGGTGTTGGAGCGCTCGAAGTCGTCGTCGATGGTCAGCCGGGGGAGCGCGCCTTCGGGCTCGGGCGGGGAGATGCTCTGGAGCCTGAAGGTCGCCAGGGGGCTGGGGGCGGCCCTGGCCTGCTGCCCCTGGGGAGGGTCTTCGAGCTTGTCGAGCCAGGCCTCCAGGGGGTCGAAGAAGAGGGCGGTGGTCTGCCCGATGCGCAGGCGCTGGCCGCTTCGCAGCCTGCGCAGCGCGCCGGCCTCGATGGGGTGTCCGTCGATGGTGATGGTGAGGGGGGCGTCGGCGGGGGGGTGGAGGGCGTAGGCGTCGCCCTGGCAGATCAGCGGCAGGGCGAGCCCGGCGAGGGCCGGGTCGGTCAAGGCCCACCCCTCGCCGGGGAGCGAGCCGGCCAGGCCGATGAAGAGCTCGCGCTGGCCGCTGGGGAGGGTCAGGCGGGCGCCGCGATCGGGCCCTTCGAGGACCTCAAGGTGTGCGGCGGTGTCGTCGATCTCCGCGCTGTGCCTGAGCATTTCGAAGACCATGTGCCGGACCGCCTCTCCGGTCTGCTCGGCGCTGGCCGAGGGGTCGTCCGGGTCGAGGACGAAGACGCGCAGCGCCACGTCGGTGAGGATGATCCGATCGCCGTGGTTCAGGGCCGTGTAGTGGTTGGGGGCCAGGGGCCTGTCGCCGAGGCGGGTGCCGTTGGTGCTGCCCACGTCGGTGATGAGGTAGCCTGCGCCCTCGCGGACGATGGTGAGGTGGTGGCTTGAGACGGTCGACAGCGGCAGCTGGATGTGGCAGGTGGCGCTGCGGCCGACCGTGATCTCGGTCTGGTCGAAGGTGAACTCGAAGCGGTTGAGGCTCTCGTGGTCCGTCTCGACCTTGAACTTGAGCGGCATGGCCCCTTCCCAGGTGTGGCGCACCCCGACAGTCGCCATCGACAGTGTGGCGCACAGCCCGTCAGGAGCACAATAGCCCAGAGGGGCAGTTCGCTCGGTCCTGGGTGAGAAAAAGGTGTTGGAGGAGAGAGGCGCTGACCGGATTTGAACCGGTGATCAGGGCTTTGCAGGCCCCTGCCTTACCGCTTGGCTACAGCGCCGAACCGCACCACGGCGGGTTCTCTTGTCTAGTCCAAGCGCCCTGGGGTGTCAAGCGCGAATCATACCCCGAGGTGGCCCTTTGATTATCTGGACCACAATGTGTGCTGATGTAGGATAGGGTGTGCAAGGTGTTCATGAGTCTTCAACCCGGACGCAGAGAGGCAAGCCATGGTGATCGAACGCAGAGTGCGGCGCAGCGAGTGGGTCAGCAGAGCGGTCAACCTCCAGCTGGCCGCGTGCCTGGATCGCTACGGGCTGCCCTCGATCGTCGTGGGGGACGACAGGGGGATGCTGGTCGGCAGCGCCAGGGAGCTGTCGGAGATCGACGAGGCGGTGCTGGCCTTCGCGCCGCTGCTGTGTCGGACCGACGCGCGGGCCGACCGCGTGGAGCTGGCCGATCGGATGCGGCGCGACGTGCCGCCCCAGTCCCAGCGGCAGCTCTCGGTGCGTCGCTTCAGGATAGGCGGCGAGCCGCTCTACCTGTGCGCGATCGGAGAGCGGACCCGGGCCAAGGAGGCGGCGATGGTCCACGCGATTACGGGCCTGAAGCGTATCCTGGAGCGTTGATCGAGGCTGGGGGCGTCGGGCGCCCTACATGCGGTCGAGGCCCTCGACGGGGGGGAAGGACTGGACGAGCACGCCTCGCTGTCCGGGGTGGTGCTCGGTGACGCGCAGGACGGCCACGCCGATGTTGTCCTCGCCGCCGCCCTCGTTGGCCAGCAGGATGAGGCGCAGGCAGGCCAGGGCCGGGATCTCCTCGGCCTGGAGGACGGCCTTGACATTGCGCTCGGAGACGTCCTCGTTGGGGCCGGCGAAGTCGATCAGCCCGTCGGTGGTCATCAGGATCGTGTCGCCGGGCAGCAGGCGGAAGGTCATCAGGTCCGGCTCGGGGTGTGTGGCCTTCAGCTCCCCGTCGTGGATCTCGAAGGTCCCCAGGCAGCGCGCCAGCGCGGCCCCCTGGGGCAGGGACAGGCACTCGTCGGCGGGGAAGCCCTCGATGATGCGCATGGAGGCCAGGTTGTGGTCGCGGGTCAGGCACTCCAGGTGACCCTCGCTCAGCAGGTAGACGCGGCTGTCGCCGAGGCTGGCCAGCGTGAACTGGTCGCCGTGGATCACGGCCGCCAGCGCCGTCGTCCCCATGACCTCGTGGACGGGGCCGTGGAAGGGCGAGAAGCGGGCGTTGATGTGGCTGGAGATGGCGCTGTTGCCCTCCTGGAGCACCCGCGTGATCAGCCGCGCCGCCGGGCTGGTCAGGGTCGGCGCCCCGGCCCGGTGCCCCACGAGGCTCAGGCGGCCGTGGGGTTGGGCCTCGATGAGCTTGTTGAGCTCCTCGTCTTCTGGATCTTCGGTGGGGGAGTCGATCTCGACCTCCGACGAGATGTCGAGGCTCTCGGCGTCGAGCGTGCTGGCGATGGCCTCGATCAGCGAGCGCTCGCTGCCATCGTCGACCGCGGCGACGACCGCGCTCAGGTCCACGTCCAGCGTCTCGTCCATCGAGAGGGCTTGCGAGAGCTTGATCTGCGTGTCTGCGCCCTTGGCGCTGTTGCGTGACAAGAGCTGGTTCGGCGAGGTGGGCTCGGGGTCGGGGGGCGTCTGGCCCTTGGAGGGGAAGGCCTCGGCGCGCTTGATCCAGGCTTTCGAGCAGGCCTCGATGAGGAGCTTGCTGGCGACGTCCCCGGAGCCGAAGCTGGCCGTCGAGACGCCGTCGCCGACCGCGATCAGCGACAGCCCACGATCGACGTCCTGGCCCAGGAAGACCGAGTCCTGGTTGATCGGCGTGCGCCGGCCCTTGCCGATCCCGATGTGCGTGTCCACCGCGCAGAAGAGCGACACCTCGCCGGGCTTGTCGAGGTCCTCGCGGGTGAGGGTGCGCGCCTCGACCAGCTCGACCCCGCGGGCGAGCGCCGCGCGGGCCTCCTTGATGTCCTTGAAGCGCTCGTTGGGATCGCGCGCCGTCGCCCCGTCCACGAAGCGCTGGACGCCCGGTGCAAGCTCGTAGCGGAAGGCCCGCAGCGACAGGCAGGGCACGTGCTGGGTCAAGGCCCCCGTCGGCGGCGAGGCGCCCGAGAGCAGGTAGTAGAAGAGCATCCCGACGCCGAAGATGTCCGCGCGGTGATCCAGCGGCCCCGGCGCTCTGCCGAAGAACTCCGGCGGCGAGAAGCCCAGGATCACCGGGTGTGACTCGACCGGCGCCTTCGCGTCGTAAAAGCCCCGGATCCCTTCGAAGGCCAGCGCCATCTCCTCGAAGGGGGTCTGCGCGTCAAGCGACTCGGGGCCGCCCTTGCGCGACAAGTGCAGCGTCCACGGGCAGATCTGGAAGTGGTAGAGCCCCGCGTCGTGCAGGCGCTCGACCGCGTCCATCAGGAGGTTCGTCAGCTGCGCCGCCTCCTTGAGCGTCAGCAGGCGGCCGAGCGACTCCAGGTGATCCTGCAGCGGCAGGCCCGAGGGCGCCTCGTAGATCTCGGCGTAGCGCCGCTTGCCGCGGCCCTTGACCGCCAGCGGCAGGTGGACCAGATCGCGGATCTCGTCCCTGAGGACGTCCGGCTCCAGCGCGTGGCTCTCGGAGGACTCCTCGATCATCAACAACATCCACGCGTCGCTGTGCTTCGGGAACTCCCCCGTGTCCGGCTCCTCGTCCCTGGCCTCGCCCTCGTCGACCTGGCTGCCGGCGCGCTCGCGATCGGTGAAGAAGCGCGCCTCCTCCCCCATCGGACACAGCCTGGCAAAAAGTATCCTCCGCGTCGCGTAGACGTCCAGCAGGTCGATGACCCGCGCCATGCGCGCGGCGCCGTCAAGTTCGAAGCTCAGCGCGTGGCCCACCTCCAGCCAGGGCTGATCGCTCCCTTCGGCCACGCCGAGCTCTCCGCCGCACACATCACACCAGTCATGGTCCCGGCTCATGGCGCCGCAATGCGGGCAGGCCACCGAATCATCCGCCATCTCATTCCCTTGCCCGAACCCGCCTCAATACACACACACACACATCAACAAGGCGCCCCCCACCCCTTCTCAGGTTGAAAGGCGACACCCTTCACTAAAGGGGATGCCAGTTTCAGTCAAGCAACCGCCTCCAGGTCGCCTCCGCCGCTCCGCGCCGCCTGATCTCCCCTTGCCCTTGTGGCCGGAGCGCCGCCCTCCTAGAATACCCCCGCCTGTGGATCGCCGACTCGCCATCCTGAGCGTCGAGGCCGACGCGGAGAGACCCTTGATGACCATGACCCCGCTGTTCCCCCTCGACGCCCCGATCCTGGGTCGCCCTGGCTCCACCTCGCCTCGCCTCGCGCGGCCCCTCTCCCTCCTGCTCCTGGCCCTCGGGCTCGTGACGCTGGCCGGCTGCCCCGAGGCCGAGCTCGGCATCTCCTGCCGCATCAACGCCGACTGCCCCCAGGGACAGGCCTGCATCTCCGGCGCCTGCGGCTTCATCGACCAGCCCGACATCGGCATGCTCCCCGACGCCGAGCCTGATCCCAACCTCGATCCCTGCGCCCTGGCGCCCAGCCCCCGCCGAGGCCAGCTCGTCCTCAACGAGATCCTCGCCGCCGTCCCCGCCGACGAGCGCCTCGGCGACGTCAACGGCGACGGCACCCGCGACACCGGCGACGACGAGTTCCTTGAGTTCGTCAACGTCACCGACGACACCCTGCGCGTCCGCGGCCTGCGCGTCTTCAAGGGCGGCGACGACATGCCCTCCGTCGTCGTCGAGACCGGCTGCCTCGGCCCCAGGCAGGCCCTCGTCGTCTTCGGCGGCCTGCGCACAGGCGCCTCGCTGCCCAACCTCGGCGGCGCCCTGGTCGAGATCTCCCTGAAGAACTTCAGCCTCCGCAACAGCGGCATCGAGCTGCTCGTCGTGACCGAAGACGGCAACACCCTCTTTGATGACACCTTCCCCGGCGCCGAGGGCACCTCCGTCAACCTCGACCCCGAGCTCGGCTCCGCCTTCGGCCGCTACGTCACCCACGACACCTTCGACGGCGTCCCCTTCAGCCCCGGCACCTGCGCCGACGGCAAGGCCTTCTCCACCGGCTGCCCCCCCAAACCCTCCGAGTGCCCCGGGGCGGCGCAGGCGACCGCCGGATCATTGCTGATCAATGAGGTGCTCTCGGCGGTGCCGACCGAGGGCGGCGACGCCAACGGTGACGGCGTCCGCTCCTCCTCCGACGACGAGTTCATCGAGCTTGTCAACGTC
>SYOX01000167.1 GCA_005804885.1 Pseudomonadota bacterium | reverse complement strand
GGCCAACGCCGGCTCGATCGCGATCGCGCGGTCGATCAACGAGCGCTTCGACGCGCTGGATCACCTCTACGATCTGGGGGAGTTGAAGCTGAAGATGTCGGGCTGCATCACCGCCTGCGGCCACCACCACGTCGGGCACATCGGGATCCTCGGGATCAACAAGCGCGGCGAGGAGTGGTATCAGATCATGCTGGGGGGGTCGGCGGGGCGGGACGCCTCGCTGGGGCGCTGGATCGGCCCGGCGGTGTCTCGCGACGCCGTCCCCGACGCGCTGGAGCGGATCCTGGAGGTCTACGTCGAGCAGCGCGAGGAGGAGGAGCGCTTTCTGGACACGGTGAGGCGCATCGGCCTCAAGCCCTTCAGCGACAAGGTGTACGACAATGCGTAGGGTGATCGTCAATCGAGCGGTGGTCGAGGACGGGTGGCAGCACATCGCCGACGGGGAGGAGCTGCCGCAGGAGGGCGACGTGACGGTGTCGCTGGCGCGCTGGGGTCAGGAGCGCGAGGCGCTGCTGGCGCGCGGCCGGGGGGCGCTGGGCGTGAGGCTGCGGGGGACGGACGATCTGTCCGGGATCGAGGGTGATCTGGGGCGCCTGGCGATGATCGCGCTGGACTTCCCGAAGTTCACCGACGGGCGCTGCTACAGCCTCGCGCGGCTGCTGCGCGAGCGGCACGGCTTCGAGGGGCAGCTGAGGGCCACGGGGCAGGTGCTGCGCGATCAGCTCTTCATGCTGGCGCGCTGCGGCTTTGACGCCTTCGAGCTGCGCCAGGACAAGGACATCGAGGGTGCGCTGGCGGCCTTCGAGACCTTCTCGGTGCGCTACCAGGCGGCGGCGGATCAGCGGGCGCCGGCTTTCCGGCTGGCGCGCTGATGGTGGCGGGGTGGGACAGGATGACGCCGCAGGAGCGGCGGCGCTACACGGGCCTGTTCGTGGACTGGATGCAGCGCGAGATCCCGGGCTGCCGCGTGGCCTTCAAGGACGATCCGCCCGAGACGATCGTGTGGTGGCACCGGGTCTCGCACTTCTTCGCCCGGCTGGTCTCGCCGGACTATGACAAGCGCTTTACGACCGTGATCTACCCGGTGATCTACCTGCCGGTGGGGACGCGAGAGAGCTGGTCGGCGCAGCCGGAGCGCTTCTATGGGACGCTGCGCCATGAGTTCGTGCACCTGAAGGACTTTCAGCGCTTCGGGGTGTGGATGGGGGCGAGCTATCTGGCGCTGCTGCCGGCCTTCTGGACGATGAGGGCCTTCTGGGAGCTGCGTGGCTATGCGCAGAACATGATCTTCTTGCGCGAGAGCGCCGGCTCGGTGCCGGACGAGCAGATCGACAGGCTGGTGGAGATCTTCGGCGGCCGGGACTACATCTTCATGATGAGCCCGCGATCGCGGGCGCGTCGGGCGCTGGAGGCGCTGCGGGCGCGGGTGTTGTCGGGGGAGCTCTCGGGGCCCTACCCTTATGGGCCGCTGGATCACGCGCCGCCAGAGGTCGAAGACGCCGCGCCCTGATCGCGGCGCGCAGGGCACCTGCAGGCTTGACACCCCCATGGTGCCGTGCTACCGAAGCGCTCGCCTTGCAGAGGCGCCAAGGCGGGTCTTTTCCAGGACGTCAAAAACTCCAAGATCACCCTATTGAGCGCCTGTCTGCCCAACAAGTCTTGAACCTCATCGGGCTGCAATGACCATGTTGAACCCCCTGCTCTGTGACCTCCTTGGACGCTCCGACGTCCATGAGGCGCTGGGCGCCGTCCAGACGATGGGCGGCGGCAAGAGCCTCTTTGATGTGAACCTGACCTTCGTCATCGCGTTGGTCTTCTTCCTGGTGACGTGGGGGGCGCTCAAGGCCTTGCTCTTTGACCCCTACCTGAAGGTCAAGGACGCGCGGGATCAGGGCACGACGGGCAACCGCGAAGAGGCCAACGCGATGCGCGCGGAGGCCGACGCGAAGATGGCCTCCTACAAGGAGGCGATGGCGCAGGCCAGGGCGGAGGCCTCGACCAGCCGCGAGGCGCTCAAGGCCGAGGCGCTGGCCGAGGAGGAGCGCATCGTGGGCGAGGCGACCTCGGCGACCTCGGCGAGGTTGTCGACGCACAGGGCGGATCTTGCGGGGCAGGTCGAGCGTGCGCGGGGCGAGCTCAAGGAGCAGGCTTCGTCGCTCTCGAGTGCGATCGTCGAGCGGCTCCTGCCGACGAACTGAGCGCCGGCGGCCCTGTGTGGGCGGGCGCAGATGGAGATCTTTGATGAAGAGCAAGCGATCGACGGGACGAGGGGTTGCCCTGGCGCTGGGCGCCGGGCTGCTGGTGTCGTGGCCGGCTCTGGCGCTGGCTGGCGAGGGTGGCGATGGCGAGCTGATCAAGACGACCATCTTCCACCTGATCAACCTCGTGGCGCTGTTGGCGGGGGTGATCTACGTCGCGCGGGGGCCGCTGTCGAGCTACCTCAAGGCGCGCAAGGCGCGGGTCATGTCGGACATCGAGGAGGCCCGTCGGCTCCACGAGGAGGCCCGGGCGCTGGTGGATCGCTACGAGGCGCAGATCGCGGGGCTGGACGCCGAGAGGGCGCAGATCCTCAATGAGTACAAGGAGATCGGCAAGGCCGAGCGCGAGCGCATCATGGCGGCGGCGCACAAGCAGGCCGCCAAGATGACCGCGGACGCCGAGCGGACGGTCGCGCTCGAGATCCAGCGGGCCAAGGACGTGCTCCAGGCCGAGGTGGTGCGCCTCGCGGCGCAGATGGCCGAGGCGAGCATCCGAGAGAAGCTCGACGCGAGCCGCCAGAGTCGGCTCGTGGACGATTACATCAAGGTTCTCGAGGGGTCGATCCAGGCCTAGGCCGGGGGCGATCGCGGCAAGGGGGAGTGGGATATGCAAGGTGGCGGCGTCAGCATCCGATACGCGCGGGCTCTGCTGGAGCTTGGCGGCGAGGAGGGATCGACGGCACGGATCCAGGAGGAGCTGGCGGGCTTCGCGCAGCTCTATGAGCAGAGCGTGGACCTGCGAAACGTGCTCTTGAACCCTTCCATCGAGCTGTCCGAGCGCAAGACGCTCGTGCGGACTCTGGGCAAGCGCCTGGGTGTCAGCACGACGATGGTGCACTTCCTGTTGCTCCTGCTGGACAAGGACAGGATCGGGTCGTTGACGGCTATCGCGCAGGCCTTTCAGCGCATGGCGGACAGCCAGGCGGGCAACGTCCGGGCGCAGGTGACCTCGGCGCAGGCGTTGACGCCGGCGCAGAGTCGCCGGATGCAGGAGGTGCTTTCGAAGGTGACGGGCCGCCGTGTGATTCTGGAGGCGAGCGTCGATCCGACCTTGATCGGGGGCGTGGTGACGCGCCTCGGGGGCAAGGTCTACGACGGGAGCCTGTCGACGCAGCTGGCCTCGATCCAGGGAGGCCTCGGCAAGAGCTGAAGGCCGGCGGCGGGCGGCGCGCCGAGGGCGGGCTGCGGCCGTTGAGAGTTCAAGAAACGAAGGCGTAACAGTGACAACCCTGACCGGGGGCGCGAGCTCCGCATCAGAGGGACGACATGCAGATCAACATCGCTGAGATCAGCTCGATCATCAAACAACAGATCAAGGATTACGAGAAGCGGGTCGAGGTGGCCGAGACGGGCACCGTGATCAGCGTCGGCGACGGCATCGCCCGCGTCTACGGCCTGGACAACGCCATGGCCGGCGAGATGCTGGAGTTCCCCAACGACGTCTTCGGGATGGTGCTCAACCTGGAGCAGGACAACGTCGGCGTCGCGCTGCTCGGCGAGGGCCACCTGGTCCACGAGGGCGACGAGGTCAAGCGGACGGGGAAGGTGGTCGAGGTGCCGATCGGCAAGGAGCTGCTCGGGCGCGTGTTCAACGCGCTGGGCCAGCCCTTCGACGGCAAGGGGCCCATCGTGGCTTCGCAGACGCGCCGGGTCGAGGTCAAGGCGCCGGGCATCATCTCGCGCAAGTCGGTCCACGAG